>JAHEJX010000214.1 GCA_024638645.1 Actinomycetes bacterium | reverse complement strand
CTGGAGGCGCTGGGTGAGGTTGACCGTATCGCCTACCACCGAGTACTCCAGGCGTTCCTCGGAGCCGAGCAGCGCACTGGCAACATCGCCGGTCGAGACACCGATTCCGAGGCCAAACGGCTCGCGGCCGACTCCGGCCCATCGGTCGTTGAGCACCCGCTGCGCTTCCTGCATCGCTTGCGCAGCCCGTACCGCACGATCGGCGTGATCGTTTACCGGAGTCGGTGCTCCGAACACGGCCAAGACCGCGTCACCGACGAATTGCATAACGGTGCCGCGGTTCTCGTGGATTGCTTGATTCATGGCCGCTCGGTGCTCGTTGAGCTGGCCGGCCATCGTGCTCGGGTCGATCCGCTGGGACATTGTGCTGTAGCCCCTGATGTCACCCATGAGCGCCGTCACCACCAACTCGTCTGTATCGCCGAGTTGGCGTCCCTCGTTGAGGATCTGGGACGCTACTCCGGACGGCAGCAAGCGGCTCAGCACCTCGCCCTGTTCTTTGCGGTCAACGATCGCCCGCTGTAGGAGCTTGAGTCTTTCCAGGCTGTCGGTGCGTCCCGCCGCAAGGCCGTCGGCCAGCCTTCCGAACAGCTTCTCGATCGCTGCGTTCACGTCGGTCGGCGTGGTCTTGCGCTGTGCAGCAATGGCATTGACAGTTCTTCCCTCGGCCACGCTCTGGAGCAGCGCCTCCTCTTCGGGTGTGAGGGTTGACGTTTCACGGACGGGGTTGGTGAGGGCTTCGACGATCTTCGGATCGAGCACCGATCCTCCAGCCGCCACCTCGCGAACCGCTCGGACTAGCTGGTCACCTTCGCCGACGCGATCCTTGAGGAGGTAGGCGTAGCCGGCAGCACCCTCGGCGAGTAGCGACACTGCGTAGTCCGGATCGTCGAACTGGCTGAGGATGACGATCCCGGTGCCGGGGTGCCGTTTGCGGACCTCTTTGGCCGCGTCGATCCCCTCGCGGGAGAAGTTCGGCGGCATCCGAATGTCGGTGACGATGACTTGCGGCTCGGCGGCTGCCGCACCTTTCACCAGCTCGTCGTAGTCGGCTCCTTGGCCGACCACGACGAGGTCGTCCTCGAGATCGAGAAGCGCCTTGACGCCCTCACGAACGATGAGGTTGTCGTCAGCCAGAAACACCGAAATCGCCATATTTCCTGACTCTCAAATGTGGATCGGAGCCTACGCAGCCAGTGTGGTTGTGTTGCTGTTTCGCTCGCCAGGGTGAACCCACGCAATTCAGGGTGGTGTTTCCCCGCATATCGAATCGGGCTGGCACCCATGTGCGCTCACCAACCGTTCGGCAGGCTGGCGGCAGCCTACGAAAGGCCCAGATCATGCGTATCGAATCGTCTGTTACGTCGGTGTCGTGGATCCCGTCAGAGGCAATGACGGGACCCCTGCGCGTCCCAATCGACCTCGGTATTGGGCACTACGACGATCCCTTGCCCGACCACATCGATGACCTCGAGGCACTTCGCGAGGCCGATCGGTTCCGGTTTGCCAACGAGCTGCGGGCATGGATCGACATCTATGACGGACGTGTTGTGGACGCCGGCTACTCAGGGCGAGGCCACATCGGAGCGACAACCATGTTTCTCGGATTGGGGCACATGACGATTCCGGCGGTGCCATTCCCAGACATCAAGAGCGATCCCGTCATCGCTGCCACCTCGGCAACATTCACCCAGACAGCTGGTGGGCGCACCGGCGCGCCGCTACCGCGCACCATCTCTCGACCGCCATTTGTGAAGGTGGTCGCTCCGACGGTGTGGACGACGCTGTCGCTAACGATCCGGGCCGACGGCTCCCACGACTTCGAGGTGGCCGGCGCTAGCAAGATGCCGCGGCACTTCATTTACGACGACACTGGGGACCTCGTCGCCAAGAGCGGCATGATCGACTTCAAGGAATGGACCCAGGAGAGCTTTGGGGACAACACGCCGTGGGGCGGTACCGACTCGCCGGTGATCATCACTGCGGTGGAGACCGCACTTGAGCGGGAGTTGTCGACGCGGATCATGCGAGGGGGCAAGAAGCCCAAGATCCTCAGCCTGTCAGCCGGGGAAGCGCTAGTCGAGCAAGGCGAGCCAGGGACTGAGTTGTACCTTCTCCTCGACGGCTTGCTCTCCGTCGCCGTCGACGGTGAAGTCATCGCGGAAGTCGGACCAGGGTCGATCCTGGGGGAGCGCTCTCTCGTAGAAGGAGGGGTCCGCACGTCCACCCTGCGCGCAGTGACGCCGGCAAGGGTGGCGTCGGCACGCGGAGTCGACATCCAAGAATCCGTGCTGCACGACGTCGCAGCGGGCCACCGTCGAGAGCGCGAGTCGAAATCGACGCCGCTGCTTGGGTAGCAGAAGCTGAGGTGCAACCGGTTCCTCGGGAAGGGCTGTCGGCCGGTGGCGCGTGTGCGCAGTGGGCGCTCCCTGAGGAGCGCCCACATTCGGTCAGTGCCTCTACTTGCGTTTGCGGAACTTGAACACTTGGTTCACGCCGTCGTCGGATACGTAGATCCAGCGGTCGGTGACGTCGACGCCGGACATGATTCCGAAGGGGAAGAACCCTTCCGGGTTGCGGTCCGAGTAGTCGAGGCCGATGATCACGGCCGACTGGGCGCCTGTGGCCAGGTCGACCGCCGTCACCTGCTGGGCTCCGGTTTCGACCACCAGCAGGCGGTCACCGTCGACGACCATTCCTTCGGGGAAAGACAGCCCGAACGTCAGCGGCGCAACGCCGCCGTCACCGACGGCCCACACGATGCCCGACGCCCAGTCGCCGACGTAGAGGGTGTCACCGTCCGTTGCCAGCCCTAGCGGGACAAACAGCCCATCGACGAGGACCTCGGTCGGATCCTCGGCGTTCACCACGTTGCCGAGTGCGATCTGGGCGGCGACGATGTCGCCGTCGTGGCGGATGGCGTTGGTGACACCGCCAAGCGTCCGGATGTCCAATGACACCGCACCCGTCTCCGGATCGAACACCTGCACCGCATTGGCGAAGCCGCTCGAGAGAATCAGGTTGTCGCCGTCGGCAACAACCGTCGTAGCTCCGGCGAACCCGGCACCTGGTGGCAAGAACCGGTCGTAGAACGACGTCGTCGGCGTTTTGCCGCGGGTGAAGCCGTTCATGGCGAACAGCTCGGTAACCCACACTGTCCCGTCAGGGGACACCGCGACGTCGCCGGGTAGCCCGAGGCCGCGCCGGGTGATGGTCCGTGTATGACCGTTGGGCCTGATTCGGATGATCTCATTGTCAGCGCCGACCGCGACGAAGAGAACGTCGTCCGTATTGAAAGCGATGTTGTCGATTGTGCCCTCGACGTCGAGCACGAGGTCGTGATCGTTTGCGCCGGAGAGGTCGAGCTTCACGACCTTCCCTTCGCCGATGTTGACGGCGTATGCCTCACCCAGCGAGTTGAACTTCACAGCAGACGAGACGCCACCGACGTTGGCCACGACATCGAATGAGACGGGGATCGCAGAGTCGACGTCGATCCTCAGGACCTCGCCAGTGAAGAACGAGGGGGCATACAGGTAGCCATCGGGGCCGAAGTCGAACGAGTTGATCATCAGGTCGGGGTGGATCTCCACCGGCGGATCCACCAGATCTGCATCGAGCTCCCATAGGCCTTGACCGAGGAACAATCGATTCACGAACAGGCGGCCTTCATCGTTCATGGTGATCGGGTTCACACCCGGTCCCACGAACTGACGCGTGAACGTGCCGTCGGGCTTCAGCATCCCGACGTGGCCGGTGAGAATCTCAGTCCAGTAGATCGTGCCGTCGTCGGTGATGAAGACGTCGTCTGGACCGTGAACGCCCCGCTCCGGCCCGAGGCGGTCGAGCAACCTGCCCGACCTTGGGTCGTGCACCGTGATCTCGTCACCACCCACGCTGGCGACGTAGACGTTCCCGTCGTACGGAGACACGTAGATCCCGTTGAGGCTGTTAGTGGGCGCAGCGCGCGCCACCTTGATCCCCTCGTTGGCGTGTAACGGCTTCGGCTCCTGCTTTGCAGTTGCCGGCGTTGCGACGGACAGAAGTAGGACGAGCGCAAGTGCGATCCGGGACCTCATGGGTCCTCCCCTCCACCATTCCCCGAAGTGAGTCTCCGAGAGCTATTCCTGAGGGTACTGATTGTGTCCGAAAGTCGCAGGCCGTGGCTGCACGCGCGGCGTGAAACGAGTGCTCTCGCCTAGGTCCTCGAGCCGGTAGCCGCCCGTACCGACGTAAGGACCCTCGATGAGGTCCCAGTCCACCGAGGTGCCCGGTTCGACTGCGGTGACTCGCCAGCGAGCGACCGTGTTCCCGGCTGCCTTAGCCCGGTGTCGGGCTCACCTAAGCGAGCACAAACTGCCCGCTAAGGCCCGAAGCGGAGTTTGCGTGCATGACTTATGCACGCAACATTCGAACAGTGGCTTTGGCCGTCGCCTTCGTGGTGACGGCAGTGTCCGGTACAGACGTGACTGTCGTCGACAGCGGCGTCGACCAGGCCGTCAAGGCAGCCAAGTCCGCCGATAGCAGCCATCGAGACGGCGCACGGTCCGGCTTTGCTGGCGCCAAGTACGTGGAGCACGTCTACGGTGTCGTCGTTTTCGCCGACACTGAGGCGCAGGTCGCAGACGTGCGGTTCGCGGTCGCTCGCTTTGCCGAGTATGGCCTCGAGCTGACCGAGGTCGAGGTTCGCTACTTCAGCGACGGCGATCGCTGCACCTCGGCCGACGGCCGGACTCGGGCCGGTTACCTGGCCTTCGGCAACGGAAGCTACGTGGTCTACAACTGCGGAACGGTCTTCACACTGCTGCATGAGCTGGCCCATGTGTGGGACGTGCAGTCGCTGGATGACGAGACTCGTGAGGCCTTCTTGGCAGCACGTGGCCTCGACTCCTGGACCCACGAAGAGTGGGCTCACGCTGGCGGCGAGCACTTCGCAGACGTGCTGGCCTGGGGTCTCCAGGACGGAAATGTGCGCCCGAGCCGGACTACACCAAATGATGACGAGAGTCTGTCACAGGCCTTCGAAATTGCCACGGAGTAGATATCCCTTTCGCACCTCGGGCGCTATGAAGGGCCGCACCGGTTAACGGTGCGGCCCCTCCGCGTCACCAAGTGGGTTGATGCTGCGGGTCGGCACCATATGGGTAGACAGGCATAGCGCCCTCATCAATGCGAGCGCGGAACACTCTTGAGAACAAGGGATGAAGGCACAGCTCGTCATCCGCGCCTGGGAAGAGGGGTGTCGGCAGGGTGTAGTCGAACTCGCCTTCGACGTATCGATCGGTGTGCCCGATGACTCTGCCAACGCACCCGATTTCCAACAGCATCTCCTTGAAGTCGAAGTACTGGAGTCCCGTTGCCTTGCGAATCCCGGCCTGGTTGAACACCTTGTGTAGGTTGCCGTCAGTGAAGGCCAGCGCAAGGTCTGGAATGACTCGCCTGCACACCTCACGAGCGCTGGGGTGGACCGCGGAGTAGGCGGTGAAGATCTCTGTGACGAGAAGCTCTTCCACGCGTCGTACGCCATCGGTCACAGCGGCAGGTGACACGGTGAGCGGCTCGTCCTCGAGCTCTCTGCTGCGCCGCATCACCCCGTTGAGGATCCGGAGGAGGTGGCGTGGTAGCAACTGTGTGTGCCGCAGCGCATATGCCAGTGTCGCCTCCTCCACACCGAATGAGTTCTCTACACCTACCGGCAGGACCCGTTCGAGTACGGCTCGCGCATCTTCATAGGACGTCTTGTCGTACCCGCGGCGGCCGAACAGTTCGTCAAGCACGGCGGGGCTGTTCATGTCGAGATAGAGCGAGAGGCGATGCCCGGCGATTCTGATTAGCTCCCGAGCGTGCCAGAACAGCTTGATGTTGTTCTCAGCATCTTTGAGTGGGTTGGCTGCGAACTCGGCGAGTTTGCTCCACAGCTCAGACGGGTAGCAGAAGCGGAACTGGATCTCACGATTCGGCGAGCGGTCGGTGCGGCCTATCAGCGTGAAGAGGCCTGCCAGCACTCGCGCCAGGGTGTGAACCTCGTTGTGCAGGTCCTCCATAGTGTCGATGAGAACGATCGGTTTGAGCTCAGCATCCCGTAGCAGTTTCGAGCAGGACACCCTTGCTGTTCGGATATCGACTCCGCCCGAGGACACATCGAGCGCTCCCGTAGTCTCCGCAGTGGTTGCTGACCCGTCGGAGACCTTCCGGCAGTGGCGGGCGGCGATACCGTCGATTGTCATTGTGTTTATGTCGCCGTGGCCTGCCACGAACCGCTGCACCACGCGGAGGTCGTGCTGAGACGCAGCCGACCCGTCTATCGAACGAAGGGTCCCCAGGCACAACCCGGTCCATACAACGCCGTCCCACAGATCGGCTATCTGGTTGGCGAAGATGCGCCCCCCGCTCGCCTCCATGGAATCGACACAGCGCAGCACGTGGGCAAACAGCTCGGCTGACTGGAACTCGATCAGCAGGTTGCCCGGATCGAGCAGCGGTGCGCGCATGAGCGCAGTCTTCCCGGCGCCGCGGCGCCCCACGATGAAGGAGGGGTTGCGCTGGTTGATCTCCTCATAGATCCGGTTGTCGCTGTCGTACAGCTGTCGGTAAATGGCAGGCGACGAAATCTCGTCCATAGCGATTGGGCCAAACGGCGCCTCCGCCGAAATGAAATCGGAGAGTGTCATCGGTTGCTCATCAATCTCGGGCTGTTCGGTTCGGATCAAGACGTCAACTGAGCTGGTTGGATCGAGGGCTTCGCTCAATTCTCGGGCGAAACTTCGAATGTCGGGATGCCGTTCGGACGGGTCTTTCGAAGCGGCTCTAGCCAGAACCGCAGTCGCCGCAGACTCGTTCGCTATCTGCGGCAGGGGTTCGTGGAGCTGGTGCTTGATCATGGCGGAAACAGAGTCTGTGACGTATGGGTGCGCTCCTGTGAGGGCTTCATGGGCCACGATTGCCAGCGAATAGATATCCGAGGCGGGTCCCACGTTCCCTGATCCGTCAAGCAATTCCGGAGCCATGTAGGCGGGAGTGATCGGGGCCCCACCGGTTCGGGTTAAGGCCTGGCCGGCGTCGATGAACTTTGCGATTCCGAAATCGGACAAGTATCCGTTGCCGTCCTCGTCGAGAAGGATGTTGGCTGGCTTGATGTCGCGGTGGATGACTCCCTGACGATGCGCCGCATTGGCCGCTGCAGCAATCTGTTCAATCAGCGCCCCGAGCCGGTCACCTCGCCACGGGCCGAGGTGCAGCGATTCGCGAAGGCTCCCACCCCGGAGCAGGCGCATCGCCAGATACGCCGTGTCGAGCTCGCGCCAGTAGTTGTAGAGCGGCACGATGTGAGGATGCTCGAGTCGTGCGACCAGCTGCGCCTCCGCTTCGAATCGCCGCAGGAACTCTGGATCGTTGGCGTACTCAGGGCGGATCGCTTTGAGCGCAACGTCCCTGCCAACCGTCGTCTGTCGCCCTCGGTAGACGATTCCGAACCGGCCTTCTCCAATACGATTGCCGATCTCGAAGTCCCGGACAGCCTTGCCGAGCGGGGTGAGCCTTGCGGGCTCCAATCCCTCTAGGAGCGTCGGGTCTTGATCCAGGATGCGTTGTTCGAGCAGCTGGGTTGATTCGCTGGGGTCGATGCCGAGCTCCTCGACGAGGCGGCTTCGCAGCCGACCGCAAGCCCGCAGCGCCTCTGCCTGACGCCCGGATCGGTACAAGGCGAGCATGAGCAGGCAGGCGATTCGTTCTCGGAAGGGATGCTCAGCTGCGAGGCCTTCCAACTCGCCGATGGCATTGGCCCCGCGACCACTCTCGACTTCGATCGCGATGCGATCTTCAAGAAGTGAGATTCGCTTCTCGTTGTAGTGGAGCGCCGTTTCCCGCGCGAAGAGCGAGTACTCGAACTCGGCCAAGACCGGTCCGCGCCATAGGCCCAGCGCTTCGTTCATCATCGTTAGCGCTTGATCCACATCATGCGGAGCGAGCTCTCGTGCGTTGGCCGCCAGTTCGTCGAAGCGCAAGGTGTCCAGATGAGTCGCCTCGACATGCAAGACATACCCCGGCGCCTCCGTCGCGATCGCTTCTCGGATCTGCAGACTGTCCCGCAACTTCGAGACGTGGAACCGCAAGGCGTTGGCTGGATCCTCCGGCAGGTCGTTCTCCCACAGGAGGTCAGTCAGCCGGTCGACGGAGATGACTTCGTTCGCGTGAATCAGGAGAATCGCCAGAAGCGTCCTCTGTTTGGCCGACGGCAGGTCGATCGAGTCGCCCCCAGTCGTGACCAGCAATGGCCCAAGAATGCCGAACTGCATTGCGCCTGACGCTACCGGGCAGAATTCGTCGATGTATTGGCTGTTCTCCAAGCACACTGTCCTCAAGAGATCCCGCTACACGATTCAGCTGCTGCCGAGCAGGTTCACGGGGGAGAGCGGGCAGCCCTATCCGCGACGAGTTGATTCTCTCCATCGCGATGGCGGACGTTGTTACGCGGATCTCCGCACAACTACGAACGCATGGCGCAAGGTGATCTCCGCGTTGAGGCGGCTGAGTCGGATGCAGCGCCCGTCTCAGCTACAACCCTTCGAGTCACCGCAGTTCAGGCATCGGTAGCAGCTGCCGTTCCGCACGGTGATGTGTCCGCAGGTGTCGCACAGGGGGGCATCGCCCATCTTGTCCGCCAACACTGCCTGGATCGCTGCCGTCTGCACGCCTGTGGCTGACTTCGCCGCCATCGTGCCTGGTCCGTCGGACAGAGCCACCGGAACCGTCGCCGGAGTCCCGTTGGCGTGCACCGTCGGGGTGTCTTCGTCACGCAGGTCCACGACCTTGTCCACGAACGCTGCTGCCTTCGCCTGGGCGTCGATGTCATCTTCCATGACTGCTTCGACCAGCTCGGGCTGATAGCCGGCGTCGACCGCGACGCCCTTGGCGGGCTCGGGGAGGCCGGTGCGCTCCGGTGGGACCTGGGCCAGCTCGTCGCGGTGCAGGTATTCGACACCCAACGCCCTGAACACATAGTCCACGATCGAGTTCGACATCTTGATGTTGGGGTGACCCTCCACCATGCCTCTCGGCTCGAACGTCTGGAACGTGAACGTGTCGACGAACTCTTCCAGCGGAACGCCGTACTGCAGGCCCTTGGACACTGCAATCGCGAAGCAGCTCAGAATGCCGCGCAGGGTGGCGCCTTCTTTGGCCAGATCGATGAAGACCTCGCCGAGGGTGCCGTCCTCGTATTCGCCGGTGCGCAGGAACAACTTGTGGCCGCCGACTCTTGCCTCCTGCGTGTAGCCGCCGCGACGGCCGGGGAGCAGGAAGCGGGGGCGAGGAAGGTCTGCATATGCCTCGGTGGGGGAGATGCCCGGCTGGAACATGCCACCGTGGATCGTGGCATGGTTGGTCGACACCAAGCCGATCTCCTGGGCGAGGGCATCCTCGAGAGCTTCTTCCGCCTCGTCTGAGACGCCGTCGTCTGACTTAGCGCTCAGCGGCTGCGAAGCCTTACTTCCATCCCGGTACAGGGCCATTGCCTTGAGGCCGAGCTCCCAGCTCATCCGGTAGCTCTCCTCGATGTCCTCGATCGATACCTCGTTCGGCATGTTGATCGTCTTCGAGATGGCACCAGAGATGAACGGCTGAGCTGCCGCCATCATCTTGATGTGGCCGGTGTGGTGGATGAAACGTTCGCCGTACTTGCCGTTGCGGTTGGCGCAATCGAAAACCGGGAGGTGCTCGTCGCGCAGGCCCGGCGCACCTTCGATGGTCTGGCGGCCGCACACGTAGTCGTTGGCCTCCTGAACATCCTGCGCCGAGTAGCCGAGCTCACGCAGCATGTCGAAGCCCGGGGAGTTGTACTGCTGCGGAGTGAAGCCGAGGCGCTGCATCGTCTCCTCGCCGAGCGTCCACTGGTTGAACGCAAAGCCGAGTTCGAACACACCCGGCAGCAGAGCCTCGATCTTGTCGATTTCCTGGACGGTGAAGCCTTTGGCAATCAGGCTCGAGGTATTGATGTGCGGGGCCCGGTGCAACTTCATCGTGCCGATGACGTAGTCGATGATCTGCTCGATCTCGATTGCGTCGTAGCCGAGGTTGCGCAGGGCCGGCTCGATGGACTGGTTAGCGATTTTGAAGTAACCGCCACCGGCCAGCTTCTTGAACTTCACCAGCGCAAAATCCGGCTCGACGCCCGTCGTGTCGCAGTCCATCAGCAGGCCGATGGTGCCTGTTGGGGCCAGCACCGTCGCCTGGGCGTTGCGGTAGCCGTACTCCTCTCCCATCTTCACTGCAATGTTCCAGGCGTTCTGGGCCTCATGGACCATGTCGTTCGGGGTGACATCCGGGTTCACTCCCATGACATGGGTGGACACTCCGTCGAACTCGTCGTCCGGCGCGTTGTACGAAGCGCGGCGATGGTTACGCATCACCCGCAGCATCGAGTCGGCGTTCTCGTAATACTTGGGGAACGGGCCGAGCGCCTCAGCCATTTCACTGGAGGCGGCATACGAGTAGCCGGTGAGGATCGCGGTCATTGCCCCGGCGATGCCGCGGCCCTCGTCGCTGTCGTATGGGATACCCATCTGCATCAGCAGGGAGCCGAGGTTGGCGTAGCCAAGGCCGAGGGTGCGGTAGTCGTAGCTGCCCTGGGCGATCTCAGCCGAAGGGAAATGCGCCATCGTCACCGAGATTTCGAGGACGATCGTCCACAGCCGGATGGCGTGGCGGTATGCCTCGAGATCCACGTCGCCGGTCGTCTCGTCGTAGAACTTCACCAGGTTCAAGCTGGCGAGGTTGCAGGCAGTGTTGTCGAGGAACACGTATTCGGAGCACGGGTTGGTGGCGCGGATCTTGCCGCCGGCGGGGGAGGTGTGCCACTCCTGGATCGTGGTGTCGAACTGAACTCCCGGATCGGCGCACTGCCAGGCGGCATCGGCGATCTGATGCCATAAGTTGCGAGCTCGCACCGTCTTCATGACTGAGCCGTCGGTGCGGGCGGTCAAGTCCCATTCGGCGTCATGGAGCACAGCTTCGACGAATTCGTTGGAGAGGCGCACCGAGTTGTTCGAGTTCTGGCCGGAGACCGTCATGTAGGCCTCGCCGTTGAAGTCGCTCGGGTAACCCGCCGCGATCAGGGCACGGACCTTGTTCTCCTCTTCGGCCTTCCAGTTGATGAAGGCTTCGACGTCGGGGTGGTCGATGTCGAGGATGACCATCTTGGCGGCGCGGCGGGTCGTGCCGCCCGACTTGATGGCGCCGGCAGCCCGGTCGCCGACCTTGAGGAATGACATCAGGCCGGACGACTTGCCCCCGCCCGACAGGCGCTCACCCTCGGCACGGATGTGGCTGAAGTTGGTGCCGGTGCCTGAGCCGAACTTGAAGAGGCGAGCCTCACGAACCCACAGGTCCATGATGCCGCCCTCGTTGACGAGGTCGTCGTCGACTGCCTGGATGAAACAAGCGTGGGGAGCCGGACGGGTGTATGAGTCGGGAGAGGCGACCATTTCCTCGGTCTCGGGATCCACGTACCAGAAGCCCTCGGCGGTTCCGGTGATGCCGTAGTTGTTGGCCAGGCCGGTGTTGAACCACTGTGGCGAGTTGGGGGCGGCCATCTGATGCACGAGCATGTAAGCAAGCTCGTCTTCGAAGATCTGGGCTGACTGCTCATCGGCGAAGTAGCCGTGCTCTTCGCCCCAGTGGCGCCACGTCTCGGCGAGGCGGCCGATGACTTGGCGGGCTGAAGTCTCGGAGCCGGTGACTTGGTTGCCGTCCTCGTCGAGGATCGGCTTGCCCTTCTCGTCGAACTGGGGGACGCCTGCCTTGCGGAAGTACTTCGACACCATGATGTCGGCTGCCACCTGGGACCAGCCAGACGGAATCTCGGCACCGAGCATCTCGAAGACGATGCTGCCGTCCGGGTTCGTGATGCGCGAATCCCTGAACGACCATTCCACCGTGTCGTAGGGGCTCTGCCCATCCTTCGTGAAGCGACGCTCAATGACGAGACCCTTGCCCGTCCCGCTCTTCGCCGCTGTGAGATCTTCGGCGTTGCTCTCTTCGACTCTCGTTGCCACTGGCCCTCTCCTAATGCTCTCCGGCCTGTCTCTTCTTTTCGTCCCGGTCTGGTGAGAGGATTCTGTGGTAACTCAGACCGCTGCCCCCCAGCGTCTGAATCGTCTCGGACTTCGAAGCCCGTGATGTCTCGAGCCACCGGCTCTTCGACTTATCCACATCTTTCTCCACACCTACAACATCTTGTGGTGGGGAAGCGCTATAGACCCAAGATGTTGCGGACGGACACACGAGTGTAATTACACGCGTGTAATGCTGTCAACCATCTGAAAACCGCTTGTGCCTCAGTGTTTTTGCTCCGTTTTCGCCATTGCGCCGCGCGCCAAATCGCGCGAGGTGTCCATTCTGAGGGTCGCGCGCGACAGATTTCGGGCGAACGCGACCCACAAGCGGGAAGTGGGGGAAGAAGGGGAAGCGAGCGCGAGTATGCCCGCGGCGCCGGGACGGGGGCAAGCCGACGGCGTGGGAAGTTTTCGCGATGGGAGCGGAGATTTCGCGGATTGCTGCGCCGGGAGGGAAAAGATCGGGGCCGATCGCCCCTCCCATAGTGTGGGCAGGTGGACGAGAATGGCGGCAGATCACGAATGGAGCACGAATGAACTCTGAGGAAAAGGGCCGCAAACGGTCCAAGCTTCGAGACTTGATCAAACTCGTTCTAGTGGCGCTCGCCATCGCGGCTGTGGTCAAGGAGTTGAGGACTCCGAAGGCAGATCGAACCTGGCACGGCGTCGTGCTCAAGGTCGTGCCGTACGACTTCCGCAAGCCGACGATGCAACGGTTCAAGGAAACGGTGTGGAACCCCGAGGGCCCGGTCTTCACGCCGCGGCTGTTCGGCGTCGGCTGGGGAGTCAACGTGGGGGGCGCTGTGGCGCGCGTGAAGAAGTCCGACGGCAGACTGGCGAAGGCAACCGCCGCCGGCTAGCTCGCCAGCCGGCCGACCCCGCTCGACGTCAACCGGCGACGAGGTTGGCGTGCAGGTAGAGGATCGGGGATCCGTCTCGAATCTCCAGCGTCGTCCACCAGTCGTATAGACCGTTGTAGCCGGGCGGCCACGGGTCGTCGGGATGCGTCAGCCAAACCGGGTTCGCCAGCAGCCATGTGTCTTCCGGCGCCCGGTAGCAGATGGTGGTCGTCACCGGATCCTCCCCGAACGGGAAGTCTTCGAACTCGCGCCCGAGCGCGGTGACCGTTGAGATGATCTCCTCGATCGGTACACCGGCTTCGTACGGGTCGAGCACCCACGTGCGCAGCGCCGGATCGATCCCGGATGTGAGGAGCTCGCCGAGACCGGTTCCGGAACCGACGAGCGCGACATTCTCTTCGAAACCCGCAAAGGGATTGGCGAGAGGCCAGAACACGACAGTCAACGCATCGTCCAGCGGGACATCCCGAACGGTCACGTCGTCGCCGGCGAAAACGCCCTCAGCCATGGCGTCGGGCGGGCACCTATCCGGCGCTTCGGAACACAGGATCCACCTGCTGATCTCGAACCGCAGCGCCTTCGATGAGTCGGCCGAGAAGAAGTGCCAAAGAGTCATGGCATGCTCCAGTGTGCGAAGCGAAGAGGCTCTGTGCCGGGGTGGCAGCCAGCGCTCGGGTTCACACCCGCATCAACGCCGCAAACTCGACACCACACGGTGCCCACGGGCGCCTCTTCGGCGAGTGCAGGGATTCCTGCGTTTCGGTGCGGGCTGCTCAGCCCGCGAGCCGCATCCGGCTCCAACTCAATCAAACGCTGCCGTAGAAGACTGCGCCAGAGAATAGTGGCCCTACCCATGCTCCCGATTGCCGAAACTGCGACTTTTCTCGCGAAGCGAGGGGGCGCCATCGGCGCCCCCTCGCTGTCATCTTCATGGTGCGGGCGATCTACTCCGCTACTGGCTCGTCGTCGTGGAGCCCGCTCGAATCGCCACCGGGATATCCGGCAGCGCTGCCGTTGCCTGACCCGCCCGACGGTGCCCCTGGTACGTGCTTGCCGGGCACTCCGTTGACCGGATAGGTCGAGAAGGCGTACGTCAGCGTTGAGAACGCCACGGCATCCGTGTTGGTGTCGAACGCGCTCAAGTTGATGTTGTCGTAGGTGTCGCACGCCAGGTGGTAGCACGGGTCGTACTGGTCGCCTGCGGTGCCGCCCCAGATCGCGGCCTCCGCATCAGTCTTGATCCCCTCAGCTCCCGTGAACAGACCGCCCGATGGGATACCCACCGCAATGAACGGTCCGTAGTCGGAACGGCCTGAGAAATCGGTGCCCTTCCACGAGTTGTTGGTGTTGGCGTAGTAGGTCTCGAACAGTTTCTCGATCTGCGCGGATCCAGCCGGACCGGGGCCGGCGCCCACGGCATCCGAGTCATCGCCGTCGTAAACGAAGAACACGTGGTTCGGCGAGCCGATCATGTCGAAGTTCAGGTAGAGCGCGATCTTGTCTTGCTGGGCTTGGCTCAGGTTGTTGACGTAGAAGGTCGAGCCGACCAGGCCTGACTCTTCTGCGCCCCACCAGGCGAAGCGCACTTTGTTGACGCCCTTCGTCTTGGCCATGTTCTCGGCCACCTCGAGGATGGCTGCGGAACCGGAGCCATTGTCCTGGATGCCGGGGCCGGCATTGACTGAGTCGAGGTGGGCACCGACCATCACGACGTTGTTCGGGTTGCCCCACGGCGTCTCTGCGATCACGTTGTACGTGGTGGCGACACCGCGGAACGTTTCGGTCTTGAGGCGCATCACCAGGCCCGGCGTCGCCGCCAGCTGCTGACCGACGTCCTGAGTAACGCCGGTGACGCCGATGTTCAGCGTGAAGCTGTTACCTAGCGTGCCGTTGAGCTGGCCCGGGATGTTGTTGTAGATGATCACGGCAGCCGCACCTGCGTTGTAAGCGTTGGTTGCCTTGAGCGCAAACGTGCACGCTCCGCGGCTGATGAGGGCGATGTTGCCGGAGGGGAACCCGGCAAAGTCACCGGCGTTGCAGCCCGTTATGGGGCTGACCGTGCTCACGGCCGCGGTGACGTCACCACTTCCCGAGTACGACATGGTCCTGTTGACGACCGGACCGACCGGTGGCGGAGCGACTTGCTCGAGCACCGTTGGGCTCAACGTGATGAACGTCTGGAAATCGAATGGCTGCACCATGACGTTGAGGCCGGCTGCGTTCAATTTTTCGACCACGTAGGCGACCGAATCGTCGTAGCCGGGAGTACCCGATGTGCGGATGCCGCCGTTGGCGTCCGCAATTGTTTGGAATGCCGCCTGGTGTTCACGAGCGCCGTCGAGCGTGACACACTCGAGAAGCTTCTTGTAAGTGTTGTTGACCCGTGTGTCACACGAGTTGACGGAGGCGCCTGCGGCCACGACGGGCGTGAGCGAGAGCACCAGGGCAAGGACAGAGAGCATTACGAACCGACGCCGCATGCGTTTCTCCTGTTTTTAGGCGGGGCCGGTCACTGCCGAAATCCCCGGGAATCGCGTAAACGTACCGATCCCCTCACCTTTTGGTGACCGATCCGAAGGAATGTTTTCGCGCGTTTTCGTGGCGATACTCGCGCTCTGCAACGTCGGGTCGTTCTGTCCGAATCTGCGCCTCTTGCGGCCAAACCTGCATGCGGCCGACGCCCCATGGCGGCGGCTGCCGCCTCACTCTGCTTCGAGCATCTTCTCCGGCGTCATCAGCTCGTAGAACTCGATCCAGTTGTCAACCGTCAGCTCGCGCAGCTTGGCGTAGAGGTCGCGGGCGTGTTGTGGGCTCTCGACAATGTCTTTGCGATAGGTGCTGTCGATGACGTCCTCGGTCCACTCCATGTAGACCCGGTTGCGGTCACCGGGCACTGTGCCGTTGTTGAAGTACACCCGCGACGGCGTCCGCTTGCCGACCGACTCGTATTCCTCGCCCATGGCCGCCACCAGCGAAGCAGCCAGCCGCGCCTCGCCCGCCTTGGTCTCCCAGACACGTCTCACTAAAAACACTGATCCTCCTTTAGATGCAGGACGACGCTAGTCACCAAAGCTGGACTGCCCTTCGTCTGTGCCAGACGGCGCCACCGCTCGGCTGAAAACCGGGGCCGCCCGCTGACAACCGGTCCTTTGCCTCTACAGCACTTCGTGGCGCCGGCATAGATTCGAGCTGTGGGCCGTCGGACCCTGGTCCGAGGCGACGGTCCCGGTCTTCGGCCCCCCGGCAATTCCTGAAGAAGGGGGCGAGATGCTGATCGAGATGAAGGATGTCGCCAAGCGCTACGGAGAAGGACCGCTCGCCGTCACCGCCCTCGACGACATCGAACTGCTCGTCGACCGGGGCGAGTTCGTCGTAGTACTCGGACCGTCCGGCAGCGGCAAGACGACCCTCCTCAACGTCGTCGGGGCGCTCGACACCGCGAGCGATGGGCTCGTGCGAGTCAATGGCGTCGATATCACCCGTGCCTCGCGGCGCGAGCTGTTCGACTTCCGGGCGCGCACGGTCTGCTTCATATTTCAGTCTTTCAACCTGTTTCCCGGCCTGACTGCGGCCGAGAACGTCCAATTCGGCGCCGACGCAGCCGGCTCAGACGCTGACGCCAGCGAGGTGATGGCAAGCGTCGGTCTTGCTGACAAGATGGATCGCTTCCCGCACGAGCTGTCCGGAGGCGAGCAACAGCGCGTCGCCATTGCTCGGGCCCTAGCCACGAAGAACCCGATCCTGCTGTGCGACGAGCCCACCGGCGAACTCGACTTCCGCACAGGCGTGCAGATCCTCGAGCTGCTTCAGGATCAAGCGGCAGCCGGGCGGGCAGTGCTGGTAGTGACCCACAATCGAGAGATCTCCCGCATGGCCGACCGAGTGGTCGAGTTGTCGAACGGGCGCATCGTCAGCGACGGGCCGCCCGTCGGCGGTAAGGCCGCAGTCGCAGACCTGCACTGGTGAGGGGATGCAATGAAGACTTCACGACTTCTCCTCAAATGGTCGTGGCGCGATCTGCGAGCCCACTGGCCCAAAGTGACTGCCATCGCCATCGTTATCGCCATCGGCACAGGCGGTTACGCCGGGCTTACCTCGACGACTGAGTGGCGCACCGTCTCCTACGACGCCAGCTACGCCGAACTGGCCATGTACGACCTTCGCATCGACACTGCGTCCGGCAGCACCGTCGACCAAGGAACACTCCAGGCCGTGGTGGCGAGCTTCCCAGCGGCGGCATCGGTGGCAGCCTCGGAGGAGCGGCTGGTCGCACCCACCCAGGTAGACGCCTCGACCGACGCCCAGACCGTTCTGGTGCGCGGTGCAATCGTCGGCTCTGACTTCTCGCAGGGCGGACCGCACGTCAACTCGTACCACGCGTTCAGCGGGCGGCTACTGAACGAGGCCGACTCCGGCGCTCCGGCCGTAATGCTGGAACGCACGTTCGCCACCTTCTACGACATTGCACCAACCGGGACGATCGAGGTGAGCGGCGGCCGCAGCGTTGACTTCGTCGGCCAAGCCACCACGCCGGAGTACTTCACCGTGGCCCCCGAAGGCGAGATGTTCATGTCAGAAGCTACGTTCGCCGGCTTGTTCACGACGCTCGCCACGGCCCAGGAGCTCGCCGCCCTGCCCGGGCAAGTGAACAACCTCGTGCTGACACTGGTGCCGGGCGCGGACAGGGACGCGGTCAAGACCGAGCTCGAAGCTGCCCTCGCCGAGCAGCCATTCGGATCCACCGTCTTTACCCGCGACGACAACCTCTCGTACACCGCGCTGACGACGGACGTCGACCAGGACCAGGCAATGTTCAATGCGCTCGCCTTCCTTTTGATCGGCGGCGCCGTCGGGGCCGCCTTCAACCTGATCCACCGGCTTGCCGAACAGCAGCGCAGGGAGATCGGCGTCGGCATGGCGCTCGGCGTGAGCCCACGCCTTCTGGCGATCCGCCCGCTGCTGGTGAGCGCCCAGATCGCGGTGCTCGGCGTGCTGTTCGGGGTCATGTTCGGGGTCTTCATCGGCAACGCGATGGCCACGGTCTTCACCTCCCTGATTCCGCTGCCAACCTGGGAGACAGCTTTCCCGGTGGCAGTTTTCATGAGAGTCGCAGCGATCGGGTTCTTCATTCCGTTCCTGGCCAGCGCAATCCCGGTGTGGCGCGCAGTGCGGGTAGCGCCGATCGAAGCTATCAAGCCGATGCATCTGACTGCCGTCGGGCTGCGGGGCGGCAAGGCCAGGCGTGTGCGCAACACCTTCTCCGTGCTCCCGTTCCGCAACCTGCGAAGGGCTCGCCGGCGCACCGCGCTCACGGTCCTCGGGATCGCCGCCTCGTTGACCGTGCTGATGGGATTCCTCGGCATCATGGACTCTGTCTTTGAAGCTGTCGATACGGCGGAACGCGAGTCTGTTGGAAGCGCACCCGATCGGGTCGCGGTATCTCTCGATACGTTCTACCCGGTCACTGCACCCCAGGTGGTCGCGGTCCAGGCGGCGGAGTCGGTTGACGTGGTCGAGCCAACGCTGCGTGTGGGGGGATCCGTGGCCAGCGCGGCAACCGAGTTCGAGGTGTTCATCGAGCTGGCCGACATGCGCAATGGCATGTGGAGCCCGACAGTCTCCTCTGGTGAGTTGACGGAACAGGCCGGCGTGTTGCTTGCCGACAAGGCTGCAACCGACCTCAACCTGAGCGTCGGCGACACGGTCACGCTCCGCCACCCTCTGCGCGACGGACTCTCTTATCGGTTTGTGGAGAGCCGGCTGCCGGTCTTGGGCACGCACCCATCGCCGCTGCGCAGCATCGTCTATATGGACCTCGGCCAGGCGGGCATGTTGAACATGACCGGCATCACCAATGCCCTCAATGTGCTGCCAGAGACGGGATCGGCGACGGCGCAAGTGCAGCAAGAGCTATTCCCCCTGGGCGCCGTCACCTCGGTGCAGTCGGTCACTGCTGTCACGGATGCGGTGCGCGACGCGTTCGATCAGATTCTTGGTGTACTGCGGGTGATGATCGTTGCGATCCTGTTCCTGGCGCTGTTGATTGCCTTCAACACTGCTGCGATCAATCTCGAGGCCCGGGCCAGAGAGCACGCCACCATGTTCGCCTTCGGCGTCAAAGTGCGAAAGGCGCTGCGGCTGGCCTCAACGGAGAGCTTGGTCCTCGGGATCGCCGCCACGCTCGTCGGGCTAGCCGGCGGCTTCGCCATGGTGTGGTGGATGACGCAGCGGCTGCTGACGGAGACATTGCCCGACTTCGGGTTATTGGTCGTCGTCAACCCGCAGACCGTGGCCATCGTGGCTGCAATGGGCATCCTCGTGGTAGCCGCCGCCCCGTTGCTGACGGTGCGCCGAATGCGGCGGATGGACGTCCCCGGCACGCTGCGCCTCGTGGAGTAGACGGAACATTCGTCTCCCTGTTCCGCCGCCACCCGGAGCCGGCTGTCGCCGCCTACTTCTTTGCAGAGGTCGACTCGGCCTCGGACTCAGATACTGAGGCCTTGGGCTTCGGCTTCGCGGTTGGCTGCTCTGGCTCTTGCTCGCCTCGTCCTTTGCCTCAGCGGGTGCCGCTTCCGCCCGTCATCCGTCTAGGCCCGCCGCACCGTTACCTTCTATGTATGCGAGATCAGCTGTCCAAACTCGCCATTGCCGCTGCAGAGCGTGGCCTGCCGGACCACATCCTGCGGCAGGGCTGCCGCTACGTCGTGCGGCAGCGCCTCAAGGAGGAGGCCGGCATGCCGGCCGCCGAGCGGGCCGCGGTGTTGCGCCGCTGGCATGCGGGCCCAATCGCGCTCGCTCCCGAGCAGGCCAACGAACAGCATTACGAGGTGCCGGCCGAGTTCTTCGAGGTCGTCCTCGGACCCCATCTCAAGTACTCCTCGTGCCTCTGGGAAGACGACACCACAGACCTTGCCGACGCCGAAGAGGCCATGCTCGCCCTCAGCGCCGAGCGAGCGGGCATCGAGGACGGCATGCGGGTGCTCGACCTTGGCTGCGGATGGGGCTCGATGTCGCTCTACCTCGGCGAACGGTTCCCCGGTGCCGATGTGGTTGCGGTCTCCAATTCGGAATCGCAGGGCGACTTCATTCGCAAACGAGCTGCCGGTAAGGGCCTCACCAATGTCACCCACCACCGAGCCGACGTGAACAGCCTTGATGTCGCAGGCGAGTTCGACGCCGTTGTGTCGATCGAGTCAATGGAGCACGTTCGCAACCATCCGGCGTTGCTCGACCGCCTGACCGAGATCACGACGCCAAACGCCCCGCTGTTCGTCCATGTCTTCTCCCACGTCGAACACTGGTGGGAGTTCGAGGACCGCGGTCCCGGCGACTGGATGGCACGCCATTTCTTTGCGGGTGGCGTCATGCCGTCACACCATCTGTTCCATCGCTTGATCGAGCCGCACCAGCTCGAGCAGACTTGGTGGATCGACGGCAGTCACTACCGCAAGACGCTCGACGCCTGGCTGGCGAATCTCGACAAGAACCGACGGGCGGTCGAGGCGGCACTGCGGCCTGTCTATGGCGACGCCACGAAGCTATGGATCCAACGCTGGCGGATCTTCTTCATGGCCAGCTCCGAGTTCTTCGGTTTCGAAGGCAGCGAGCTCCTCGGCACAAGTCATCATCGAGTGAGGTTGGATCGGTAAGGCGCGCTCGGGCGGGAAGCGGCCATGTCTAGGCGGCCTGCGTCACAGTCCTTTGCCTCTACATGGCCATACGACACGTGTCCTATTTTCGAAGTGATGGCCGATGACCATCCGCGACATTGCGCCCTGAGGAACCGGCCGGGACGGGCCGAGGATGAGAATCCCGATGAAAAGAAGATCACTCGCAGTCCTTATCGGCTCGGTGGTTGCCCTTCTAGCCGGTGGTGTCCTCTGGCTGGCGGGGTCCGACGGGCCGGCTGACGCCGCATTCGTCGTCGCCGCCGTCATTCCGCTCAGCCAACTGGTCGTCGGAATCATTCAAGAGCTGCGGCGGGGTCGGCCCGGCATCGACGTGATTGCGCTGTTGGCCATCGGCGGAGCTCTGACCCTCGGTGAAATCCTTACAGCGGCGATCGTCGGACTCATGCTGGCGACGGGCCAGTTCCTCGACGAATACGCCTCTGGTCGCGCCGAACGCGAGCTCACAGCACTGCTGGAGAGGGCACCCCGAATAGCTCACCGGATCCTCGGCGACGATGTCGTGACCGTCGCCATCGACGCGGTCGAGGTCGGTAACCGGCTGATGGTGAAGGCCGGGGAAGTGGTCCCGGTAGACGGCGTCGTGCTCGACGGGCCCGCAGTGCTGGACGAATCGGCACTCACCGGGGAGCCATTGCCCGTGGAGCGGCCGGCTGGAGATTTGGTCAGTAGCGGCGCCGTCAATGCCGCCGCTACGTTCGAGATCCAGGCGGTGGCTACGGCCGCCGCCAGTACGTACGAGGGAATCGTCAGGCTGGTGCGCAGCGCGCAGGAGTCGCGGGCTCCCGTGGTGCGGCTGGCCGATCGCTGGGCGGGCTGGTTCGTGCCGCTGACGCTTGGCCTCGCCGGCCTGGCCTGGGCTGTGTCTGGGGATCCGGTTCGAGCGCTGGCCGTGCTGGTCGTGGCAACTCCTTGCCCGCTATTGCTGGCCGTGCCCATCGCCATCGTGTCCGGCGTTTCACGCGGGGCGCGACGCGGCATCATCTTCCGTGGTGGTGGCCCACTCGAGACGTTGGCGCGAGCCGAGGTACTGGTCTTCGACAAGACCGGCACCGTTACCGCCGGCGAACCAAGCCTCCGCACGGTGACGGCCTTCACACCCGGATTCGATGAAACCGAGGTCCTTCGCCTGGCGGCCTCAGCCGATCAGGCCTCGAGCCATGTGCTCGCCCGCGCCATCGTCAGGACCGCCCAGGACCGGGGCCTCGACCTCGAACTTCCGGTCGACGTCGTTGAAACACCAGGCGGCGGGATATCCGGCATCGTTGCCGGCCACCGAGTCAGCGTGGGCAACGCCAATTGGCTTCTGGAGAGTCGTCCGGAGTCGGCTGCGGTATCAGAGTTCCGGCGACGTATGGGCCGGTTGGCGCCGATGACGGTTTTCGTAGCCGTTGACGACGACATTGTGGGCGCGGCCATGTTTGACGATGTCATCCGGCCGGATGCGGCCCGTGCGATCCGCGGGCTGCGCCGCGCCGGTGTGGCCCGGATTGTGATGGCAACCGGCGATCACCCGGTCGTCGCCCAGTCTGTCGGTCTTGCTATCGGGATCGATCAGGTCCTCGCCGAATGCACCCCGGCCGAAAAAGTGGATGCAGTGCGCCAGTTCACCGAGGAGGGCGTAACCGTCATGGTCGGTGACGGCATCAACGACGCTCCGGCGCTGGCCGCAGCTCACGTGGGCGTGGCGATGGGTGCTCGCGGTGCCGGTGCCTCCTCTGAGGCGGCGGACGTCGTCATCATGGTGGACAGGTTGCACCGGGTCCTCGACGGCATCCACATCGCCAAGCGGTCGCGTCGCATCGCTCTCCAGAGCGTTGTCATCGGAATGGGGCTGTCGCTAGGCGCCATGGGTTTCGCCGCAGTCGGGCTGCTGGCTCCGATCCTCGGGGCCATAACCCAGGAGCTCATCGACATTGTTGCCATCGGCAACGCACTTCGAGCCCTCGGTGACGGACAAGGCGGCGATCGCCGACCGACATTGTCTCCCGAGCTGTCCCGCAAGCTGCGTGCCGAGCATGACCAGCTCATGCCACGCCTGGACGCTATTCGCGATACGGCCGACCGCTTGCTGAGCCTCGAACCGGCCGCGGCGGGAGCCGAACTCAAGGCGATGCGCAGCTTCCTCAGCGACGTCATCCTGCCCCACGAGCGAGCGGACGAACAGCAGATCTACCCGGAGATCGCCGCCAGCCTCGACGGTGAGGACCCCCTTGCGGCCATGAGCCGCTCGCATCGCGAGATCTTCCACCTCATCGACTCGTTCGATCGTGTCGTCGCCGACCTGCATCCATCCGGCCCGGAGCCGGCCGATCTGCGCGACCTTCATCGCCTCCTGTATGGGCTGCATGCCGTGCTGCGGCTCCACTTTGAACAGGAGGAGGAGCTGTACGCCTCACTTGATGAGACCTACGCCGAGGCGCTGCTGACTGACCCTTAGACGACCCGAAGCGGAGTCGCGGCCTGCCGCGCATCCCCCGCTCGAGTGCCTAGACGTCGTGGTGATCAGTCGGCGTCACCATCAAGCGTGGCGTGCACAGAAGAAACAGAGGGCACTGCGCGTCCGCTCACATGACTGTCCCACCGTTCCGCCCACGCGACCCACCCCGCCGCGATCAAGCCGTAAACCACGAATCCGACGACGAAAGGAGTGATCGTGTCGCCGAGGCTGCGATCGATGATCGAGCCAAGCGCGGCGCCCCCCGCCAGCGACACGGTGCCGACTACCGCAGCCGCCATCCCAGCGATATGGCCGAGCGATTGCATTGCGGCAGTGTTGATGTTCGGGATCATCGTCGAGTGCATGATGAGGATGGCGCTGATGCCGCCGATGGCCAGCCAGAACGGCGGTTTTCCGCCTGTCGCTAGGGTGATTCCAAGGAAGATGAACGCCAACACCGTGTAACCGATGATGGCGCCCCGGATCGTCCGGGCCACGCCGAGGCTCGCAACAACGCGAGCGTTCGTCAGCATGCCGATGCCCATCGTCGTGGCTACGCCACCGAATATGAATGGGAACAGCGTCGGCCGACCATAGATCTCGCCAATGATGAGCTCCGAGCTGGCGAGGTACGAAGTGAAGGCGCCGAAGAGGAATGTCATCGCCAACGTGTAGCCGACCGCGCTGCGATGGCTGAGGACTTCACGTGCTGCATCGACGACGGGCCGCAAACGCAAGGGCCGCCTGTTCTCCTCGCGCAGCGTCTCCGGCAGCCGGATGGTCCAGACCGCAATGACCGCTGCGTAGATGGCACACGCCCAGAAGAGCCACTGCCAGGGCGCCACCGCGGCGATTGCGGCGCCGAGGAGCGGAGCAAAGATAGGCACGCTGACGAACACGGCCATGATGAAGGACATCGCCCTGGCCATGCGTTCGCCCGCATACACGTCGCGCACCACGGCGACCGCGACGACGCGTCCGCCCGCGGCGCCGATGCCCATTACGAACCGAGCTCCGAGCAGAGCGGGAAGGGTCGGAGCCAGCGCACTGCCGACTGCGCCGACCGCGTAGATGGACAGACCGAGGAAGGCAGCCGGCTTGCGGCCGTAACGATCGGCGATGGGGCCGTAGAGGATCTGCGCCGCCGCCATTCCGAAGAAGTACACAGTGACGATTTGGGCGACGTCGGTGGCGTCGGGCGCCAGGCCGAAATGTTCCCGGATCTCGTCGAACACCGGCAGCATCAGATCGATGCCGAGAGCTCCAAGAGCCATCAGCATGGCGAGCAGGGCAGTCAGCTGACGTTGGCCGAAGCTCTTGAGCGAGGTGTCTGTCATTCGAGACCGCAGGGTATACGAGGGCCGGCACACGCCGGCCCGTCCCTAGGTTTGCTTCGCAAACTGCGGCCGGCGCCAGTGTCCGGAGGCTCCAACGAAGTGAGGGCCGGCAAGCCGGCCCTCACAAGTGTCGCTAGCCCGGCGTCCTAGGGGCAGGGTGTCCCCAGGAAGTGGAACCCGTCTGTGAATGTGCAGCCGAACAGCGGATCGGCAACGGCAGCCGGGTCGAGGAAGTCATCCCCATCGGGCTTGACGCCTGCCTCCACCCACGTCACCAGGTCGATGAATGCCGTGCCGAACTCCTCAGGCGTGAAGTCGCAGTGCAGCACACCGCGGATTGCCCGCTGCACCAGGAGGTCGCTGTTGCCCTGAGCAGCAACGCGCTCGCCGTAGACGACTTCGTTGTGCACCGGTACGAACAGGTCACCCAGGTTGTGCAGGGTGATCACCGGCACAGAGATGTCGCCCGTGATTGTCGGCACCTGGGCGAGGCCCTGGGGCCGCCGGGTCTGCGGGTCGGCGCTCACCCTGAAGATATCGTCGTTGAGAGCCTGCTCAGCCGGCGAAAGCGTTGGGTCGAGATCGAGTTGATACACGGTGTCGGAGTTGTCGACTGCGACGCCCGGCGCGCGGGGGAGAGTGCCATCTCCCGCGCCGAACTCGAACAGGAAATTCCCCGGACCGGTGTTGCCGTCGATCGAATTCCAGAACGCGAACGCCTCGTCGAAGTTGGGTCGATCTCCACCCGACTGGAGCTCGACCAACTGCTTGAAAGCCTTGCCGGTGCTATTGAGCGTGAACGGGAAGGTGTTGGGCACCAATTCCAGATTTGCCTTGATGGTGGGAACCGTGACACCGATGTACTGCGCTGGATCGACTGGGAAGGTCGACGAGCCCGTCCCCAGCTGCTGACCGGCAAGGCTGAAGTCGGTGAAATAGTCGAACAGCTCGTGATCACCCACTACGCCGCATGCGGCGATAGCTCCGTCATAGGTGTTGTACTGCTCGAGCGAGACGGCTGTGATGTGGCCGCCCATCGAGACCCCGGTGATGTACACCTTGTCGGGCTGAGCGACGATGCCGTTGAAGCGTTTCGCCAGAGCATGGGTGTCCTTGACGCCGACCGAAATGTCGTAGTCATTGCGGCTGTAGCTCGACGAAGCCCAGGCGTAACCCAGCGGGATCAACAGCGAGCGCAGTGGATGGTTGTCGACGGTGAGCTCCAGACCCGTCCCGCGGAAGCCATGGGCCCACATGACGAGGTCGCCGTTCCAGTTGTCAGGTACTTCGATGCGGTAGCCGGCGCCCTTGTGGACTCCCCAATAAGCGGTGGCTCCGGCAAGGGCGTCGAACGGAAGGGCTTCCTCGTCCACGAAGTAATCCGGGGGCGGCCCACCGCCGGCTCCGGCCACACTCGCCGGCGTTATTCCGACAATTGCGAGCATGAACACCGCACTCATGATCCCAAGACGCTTCATTTGGGTTCCTCCAGCCCTCGCGACAACCGCTCACGGAGAGTAGTGCTTCCATGTGATGCCTTGCTGAGAGAAGCGACACCGCGAGAGGGAAACTTCCACGATGTGAACGGGACGCTCGAGGCGAGAAGATTCGATATGTCGTTGTCCCGCCGAGCCCGTTCGCCGACCGCAGGTGGGAAGACTTGCTATCTAACCCTTCTGGTTGCGAAGCACCAGTAGCCAAGTCAGGGCCCAGCTCAGTGCGATCAATACGAGGCTGGTGATTCCGACTTCGGCGAAGAACCCATCCTCGGCTGCGCCCCAGATCTGGGTGGCGAGCGTTTGGAATCCGATAGGGGCGAGCAGCAGGGTGGCCGGAAGCTCCTTGAGGGTCGACAACATCACCAGGCCGCCGCCGGCCAGCACTGCGGGCAGTATCAAAGGCAACTCGATCGTGCGGAACCGCCTGGCTGCGTCCGCCCCGAGCGTCATCGCGGCCTCGTCGAACACCTTGGGAAGCGAAGCGACCGCCACCTGAGACGAGGTGAGGGACTGCGCTCCGAAATGCAGCACGTAGGCCAGGATCAACAAAGGGAACGACTGGTACAAGCTCGCCAGCGGGCCGGGCGCCTGCAGAGCCCAGAAGACGATGGCCAGCGCCACAACCAGGCCGGGAAGCGCAAACACCGACGAAACCGTTGTCGCCGCCCAAGAACCGATCCAGTGGCGGCGCCGCCCGGCAACGTATGCCACCGGCAATACGACGAATACGGCAACGACGGCCGCCACGACCGATGCGACCGTCGAGTTCAAGAGCGGGCTCGCGAGGAATGCGACGTCATCGCCTAAGCCGGAGTAGCCCACGCCCACGGTCGTCGAGCCTCGCAGCACCCAGGTCAAGAACACGAGGATCGGCACGACGAACCCGGCTCCGACCAGCGCCCACACCGCGCTGAACGTTGCAAGCCGCCACCGGCCCAGCGTATACGTGGGCTGGCGTCCAGCGGCACCAGCTGAAGCGTGGCTCGGCGGCGGAGTGCGGCGCCCGATCCCTGCGACGATCAAAGCCAGGATCGCCAAGACGAGGCCCAGGGTCAGTGACGCGGCCCGATCGAACAATCGTGAAGAGAAGATGGCGCGTGTGATCGTGTCGTACCGCATTAGTGACACAGCGCCAAAGTCGCTGAGCACGTACAGGAACACGAGCAGCATGCCTGCGTTGGCGGTGCTGCGAATCTGGGGCCACACCACGTTGCGTGCGGTGTTGACGAAATTGCCGTCGAGCATGCGGGCGGCCTCTTCGAGCGACGCAGACGTGGTTGTGAGTCGAGCCAGCACCGGTAGGTAGACGTAGGGGTAGGTGAGCAGGCTCAGCAGGATCGTCGAACCCCAGAACCCACTCGGCCGCGGAATCCAGGTCACCAGGCCTCCAGGCCCGAACGCAGCCAGGTATGCGGACGCCCCAACGAACGAGGGGATGACAAGGGGTAACGGCAGCACCGTCTTCAGCAGTCGTCGCCCCGGGATATCGGTGCGGGATACCGCCCAGGCAGCCAGTGTCCCGGCGGTTCCGGCAAGGGCAGTCACCGCCACGGCTACCGCGATCGAGTTGCGCAGGGGGACGAGCGTGCGCCGGCTGGTCACGGTCGACCACACGTCGCCGCCGAGGTCGATGGTCCCGAATGCGAGGTAGACGGCCGGAAAGAGGAACAGCAGGCCGACGACGCCGGCGAGGATCGGGCCGAGGCCGAGTTTGGGTTGCTGTTCTAGCTTCGGATCAGGGAGCCTCGAGGCCACTTGCATCGATCAGCTCCTTAGTGCGCTCCAGCCCGCCCCCGAGTTGATCGAAATCGTAAGTCGTCAGCCCGATTGTCTCCAGCACCGGAAGTCGATCGGACGCGGCCACATCGGCGGCCAGCGGGTACTCGAGCGTCTCCTGGCTGAAGAACGTCTGCGCAGACTCGCCGAGCATCCACTCGATGAGGCGATTGGCCGAATCTGTGTTGTCCGAAGCTTCGAGAATGCCGATGCCGGTGACGATCACCAGCGACCCAATATCGCCGGCGGGCAGGTAGAAGTTCTCCGAGGCCAACGACGGCTCTTCCGTCGTCAGGCGGAAGTTGTAGTAGTGGTTGACCAGGCCCATCGGAATCTCGCCCCGGCCCACGGCCTGGACGATCGAGCTGTTGTTGGAATATGCCTGCGCATCGTTGGCGGCCATCCCGGCCAGCCAGTCTGCCGTGACATCGTCGCCGTGTATCTCGCGCATGGCGGTAACGAAGTCTTGAAAAGATCCGTTGGCCGGGGCAATCGCGACCTGGCCCTTGTATTGGTCTTGCGTGAGATCGAACACTGAGGAGGGAAGTGTTGCCGGGTCGACCAGATCCTTGTTGTAGACGATCACTCGCACCCGCCCGCTCATGCCGACCCACAACCCGGCAGCATTGCGGAACTGGGCATCCACGAGGTCGAGAGTGTCGCCGGCGATCGGCTGCAAGTGGCCCTTGCCTGCGAGGAACCCGATGGCGCCTGGGCTCTGTGAGATGAATACGTCAGCTGGGGTGCGGTCGCCCTCCTCGTCGATCAGGAGCGCCAAGTCGGTCGAGCCGCCGTAGCGGACTTCGACGGCGATACCGGTTTCCTCAGTGAACTGGTCCAGGATCGGCTGGATCAGGTTTTCGGTGCGGCCGGAGTACACCGTGACGGAATCGGACGAGCCGCCGCACGCGGCGCTCAGCAGGGCGAGTGCGGCGAGTGCGGCGAAGATCCGTAAACGCATCTTGTGGACTCCTTTGACCGGGTTGCGGCCGAAACGGTAACTGGTCGCTGCCAACTCGTAAAGGAGGCCAGAGACGTTTTGTCAGGGAACCCTAACGAACAGTTTTGGGCTAGCGGCTGGCAACGAGTGGTGAATCCGCGAATGCGGCGGCCGGCGGGCCTTCGTAGCTCACATCCACGAAGGCCCCCTGGCTGAATCGTGGGTCTGCCAACCCGCGTACCGTGATTCGATCACCATTCAGCGCAAGTATGTACGAGGTGTCGTGGCCGTAAAACTCTATGCCCACTATTCGCGCCGTGGTGCCTTCCGTGAGGTGGAGGAACTCGGGTCGGACCACGACCATGCATGCACCGTGGTGGGGTTTCGCCAGCGGAATCGCGCCGAATTGAGTCTGGGCGACGGTTCCGCCGGCTTCGGCGAGAACGAGATTGGCGTCGCCGACGAAGCGAGCCACCCAAGCGTCAACCGGCTGCTGGTAGATCTCCTCTGGGGTACCGATCTGGAGGATCCTGCCGTGCCGCATGACCGCTGCCGTGTCGCCGACGACGAAAGCTTCCTCCTGGTCGTGCGTCACGAAGATCGTCGTGATGTCGAGGCGATGGAGGAGTGCGGCTACCTCCGAGCGCAGCCTGACTCGCAACTCTGCGTCGAGGGCGCCGAGCGGCTCGTCCAGCAGGATCATGTCGGGTTCGGGTGCGAGCGCTCTGGCCAGGGCAACGCGCTGCTGCTGCCCGCCAGAAAGAGTGGAAACGGAGCGCGCCGCGAATCCGTCCAAGTCGACCAGCGCCAATGCTCGCTCGACGCGCGCGATGTCTGGGTTTTTGCCGAGGCCGTACGCGATGTTCTCGCCGACGGTCATGTGCGGGAAGAGGGCGCCCGTCTGGAACACCATGCCGACGTCACGCTTCTGCGGCCGCACGTCGGTACCGCCGCCAAAAACGAGCCGGTCACCGATTGTGATCGTGCCGCTGTCTGGAGTCTCGAGCCCGGCGATCATCCGCAGCAAAGTCGTTTTGCCGCAGCCACTCGGGCCCAACAGCGCCAGCGTTTGCCCGCGCTCGACACCGAGGTCGACGTTGTCGACGGCGACGATACCGTCGAACGCCTTGGAGACGCCCTCGATCGCCACATATGTTCGGGTCGGTGAAGTAGCGCTGTTCATCTGCCCTAACAGGTTAACCCCGGCCTGAACGGTGCGGGAAGGCCGAGAAAGCCAGACGATTGTGCTTAATTCGGCCTATAACCGGAGAATAAGCACAATCGACTGCCTTCGAGGCAGGGCTACAGTTCCGTTGGTGGACACGACCTACTCCGTGCGATATCGCGAATACGTCGAGGCGATCTGGGAGATCGAAGAGGAAGGCATCCCGGTCATCCAGGCAAGAATCGCCGACTGGTTGGGCGTGTCGCGGGCCAGTGTGTCAGAGATGGTGCACCGCATGGCCGCCGAGGGGTTGGTGACCCTCGAGGGCGAGATTCGGCTCACGGACGAGGGCAAACACCTGGCTGCCGTCGTCGTGCGGCGGCATCGCCTCGCCGAACGGTTTCTATCCGAGGTGCTGAAGCTGCCGTGGGCCAAGGTCCACGCCGAGGCCGAGGTCTGGGAAACGACGATCTCTGACGACGTCGAAGCCGCTATGTGGGCCGTCATGGAAGACCCCAAGACCTGCCCTCACGGCAACCCCATCCCCGGCGCCGGCTACAAGCCCCCGAAGATGAAGCCGATGTCCGAGATGGCACAGGGCGAGAAGCTACGGCTCGAGCGCATTTCGGAAGAGCTGGAGCTCGACGCCGAGATGATGCGTTACCTCGACGAGGCCGACCTGCGTCCAGACGCCCAGGTTGAGCTGGTGGCGAAGGACCCGCACGGGGCACTGACGATCAAGGTCAACGGCGATCCGGTCGGCGTCGGCGCCCACGCTGCAGAGCGCCTGTTCGTCGCCCTGTCCTCGTAGCGGGTTCGTGTTGGTTCCCCCGCAGGGGGAACTGCCCTCCGAAGGCAGTCAGCAGAGGGGATTCTGGAGTGAATCTGTGGCACTAACGGCCCGCATCGCAATCAGCGAGCTCGGAGGCGGTGCGCCGCGGCGCGGACTGACCCCAAGAGCAGGGCCATGATCACGAATGTGAGTACCGACAGCCCTGAATAGAACACGAGATGCGGTTCGCTCAAGGTGTCGTAGTCAGGGCCCGGGTATGCATCCTGCACGAGCTTGGCCCCGATCAGGCTCAATCCCACCCACGCGGCTGTTCCGACGACAACCTTTGCGGTCATCACTCGAAGTGAACCGCGGGCCCCGGCGCGTTGTCTCACCCCAGCCGCGAAGATCCAGAGAAGAATGAAGACGGTGGCTACAGCAACGACATCCTCGTTCGTCCCAATTCGGTACACGAATGCAAGAAATGCTGCCGCCGGCAGCACAATGGACCCGAACACGATGACCAGAAACAGCGCGCCTGTCGAAGGCCGGATCGTCACGTCGATCTGCCGATTCGGCCCCATCCGCGACCGCGGCGCAGTCACCCGGTGACCACCACGAGCTTGCCGGTGGCCCGGTTGGCCTCCATCTCGGTGTGCGCTTCCACGATCTCGTCCAGCTTGTAGACCTTGTGGATCGGTACCTCGATCCTGCCGGCCGCGACGTCGTCGAGGAAACCCTGGAGCACCGGCCGTGGCAGATCGCTGGCGTCGCCGCCGTATGCCGTGAGCCTTACGCCCGTTGGGATGAACTCGATGGGGTAGAAGTCATCAACGGTCCACACGTTCGACAGCATCCCCGTGAAGCAGACAACGCCGCCAACTCGGGTGCAGCGCAACGTGTCTCGCAACGTCGGGGTACCGACGAGCTCCAATGCCCCTGCCACACCTTCCGGCACGATCGCTCGCACCTTGTCGACGATGTCCCCATCGTCGATGACCACGTAGTCAACGCCGATGCTTTCCAGTGCCGCCGATTTATCGTCACTGCGAGTTGTCGAGATGACCGTCATATCGCGTTTCTTGGCGAGGATCGCTGTTGCCATCCCGACCGATGACGTGCCACCGCGGATGAGGATCGTCTCGCTCGGCTCGGCGTCCATGCCCACCGTCAACGAGCCGTAGGCGGTCTGCAACATCTGCGGTACAGCGCCGATAGTCGCCCAATCGAGATCTGACTCAAACGGCACACACTGCCTTGCCGGCACCACCGTGTACTCGGCATAGCCTCCGTCGATCCTGCGGCCCATGCCGCCCATCATTGCCACCACCTGCCGGCCCGGCTCGAACTCTCCGGTGGGAGCCTTGACGACCTCCCCGGCAGCTTCGATGCCCAGGACGCGAGGAAACGTCACGCCGTAGCCCGCCAGACCGAGCCGAGTGTGCAGTTCGGATCGGTTGAGCCCGAAGGCCCGGACCCGTATGAGCACCTCGCCGGCGCCAGGCTGCGGGATCGGGAGCTCCCGAATTTGCAGCGCCTCGGGCGGGCCCGGCCCGTCGAGAACCACGGCACGCATAGTTGATGTCATAGGGGCATTCTGGCGTTGGTTCTCTCATAGGGTGAACACCCAGCCCGCGGGCACGAATGGTTTGGGGTTGTCGGGAAGCGCGGGCGGTGTGTTCTCGCGCCTGTAGACACCGCCCCTCTTGACCATCAGCGCCGGTCTGTCCCCCTGCGGGTGGACCAACAATTCCGCGCCGCGCCCCAGCGGGCGGCCCCACGCGTCGCTAGTGATCGAGGGCTAGAGCGGCCAGCTGTTCGAGTGTGAGGTCGTGGCCGGCAGCGATCTTCTCGGAGGCTGCATCTGCGCCGATTCTGTCACTGACCTCCGCAAGTGCTTGCTCGACCAACAAGCCTGCCTCAGGCCAACGGACGGCGCCGATCGTGTCCCAAACGCGATCTGCGCCGCCGAGGATCCGCAGCCCGGATTCATAGTCGTCGCTGCGCAGCCGGATTGCTGCCTCGATGTCAGCCGCCGAAGCAACGCCTTCCTGGTACCCCTCTTGGAGCATGGTTCCGACTGCAGCGTCGTTGTGCTCTCGAGCTTCCTCCACTTGTCCGGCAGCGAGTAACGCGAGACCGAGATTCCAGTGTCCCCAGGCGATCATGGTGCTGAAGAAGAGGTTCTGGCCCCATTCGAGAAGACTGCGTCGAATGTCGATGGCGGTATCAAGGTCGCCAGTCCTGAAGTAGAACGACGACTGCATCAATCGTGCCAGAAAGAGGTCGACTCCCGGCTCTCCATCGGAGAAGAATTCAACCGCCTCGCTTGCCCACGCCCCGCCTTCAACAGGATCCTCCGCGAGGAATGACATGAACGCGCCCGCCCGAGCCGACCACTCATCATCTCCCGCCGCCACGAACATCTCCTTTGCTGCGGTCAGCTTGAGGATGGCGGTTTCCGCATCACCAGATTGCAGGGCCAGGAAGCCAGTCAGCCACTCGACCTTGGCCGATTGCAAGTGCGGCCTCACAGCCTCCAACCATTCCCAGCCGCTCCGCGCAAGGTCGCCATTGAACCAATACACCCACAGTGAGCAGGTCACGTCGACCATTTCGCTGACCCTGCCTCCTGCAATGCTCCAGTCCATGGCCGCGAGCAAATTCGCGTGATCCGGCGCTAGCTCCCTGTGGACTTCATCTGATTGCTGTAGCCGCCTACTCAGCGCCGGTGCAGCATCGACGTAGTAATCGACGAGCCGGCTCATGGTTTCGTCGTAAGTGCCTTCAGCGACGAGGCGTTTACGGCCGTAGTCGCGCAGCACGACCAATTGTCGGTACCGGGTAGCGCCCGGCTGCTCCGTGACCACGTTGATCAGCGAATTGTCGACAAGAGCCGTGATGCTCTCGAGTAGTTCCGTCTTGGAAACCTCAGGTTCTATGGCTCCGAGCTGTGCCAACGTCGACCCTTCGGGGAATATCGAGGCGTGGGCAAACAGTGCTCGTTGCTGCTGGGTCAGCCCTTGGAGGCTCCACTCGATCGTCGACCGGATCGTTCGCTGTCGATCCGGCATGTCGGCGGAGCCGGCACCCAGCGCGTCGAGAGATTCGTCGAGCAACTCGGCCAGTTCGGCGATGCCGACGATGCGCGTTCTGGCCGCGACCAGCTCGATTGCGAGTGGCAACCCGTCTAGACGCTTCGTGATCGCCAGCGCCGATTCCCTGTCCGGCCCTTCGTCGGCAATCGTCACTCCGAAGCTGGCGGCGCGTTCGTAGAGAAGGGCCAAAGCCGGAGGCGTTGATCCGTCGCCGTTTGCCGAGCTGAGCGGCTCGATATGGAAGATGCGCTCACCTCGAACGTTGAGCGGTGTCCTACTGGTTGCGAGCAGCCGCAGCTCACTTGTCGCATCCAGCAACTCGGCCACGGTCACGGCCGCATCTGTGACATGCTCGAAGTTGTCAAGGACTACAAGCGTCGGCTCGGTGATGCGGGAAGCAGCCAGTGCCACTGGGCTCGCCGATCCTTCTGTGTGGGCGCCGACGGCCTCGGCGATTGCGAGTCCGACATCAGATGGGTTGGACAGGGGAGCGAGGTCTGCGAAGTAGGCGCGGCCCCGCAGCGTGGAGCCTGCGACCCTTGCAGTTTCGACTGCGAGTCGCGTCTTTCCGATGCCGCCGGGGCCGAGGAGCGTCACCAGCCGTGTTTCGCCACTGGCGAGAAGCGAGTCAATTGCCTCCATTTCATTCGCCCTCCCTACGAATGAGGTCGGATAAGTCGGTAGCTCGACCCCGCCACCGATATCGGTGCGCAGTGCCGGAAATACGGCCGGAAGGTCTGGAGCTACGAGCTGGTACACCCTCTCAGGACGCGACATTCCTCGCAGCAGGTGCGATCCGAGATCCTCGAGATTGGCATCAGCAGGCATGAGATCTTCGACGAGAGCCTTCGTCGATTCAGACACCAGGATCTGGCCACCGTGGCCGAGTCCTTCGAGCCTGGCGACTCGGTTGACGGCTGGTCCGCGATAGTCCCCGCCCTCCGGAGTCACTGAACCCGTGTGTACTGCCATGCGGACTTTGAGCGCGCCAGTGGACTCAGGCCAGTGCGTTGCCCGAATGGCTCGCTGTGCTGCCACGGCAGCCTGGAGTGCATCAGTGGCGGTGTGGAACACCGCGAAGAAACCGTCGCCCTTGTCCTTCACCACTGCGCCTGCAGCTGCCTCGATAGCCAGCCGCAGAAGCTCGTTGTGGCGTGTCAACGCTGCGGCCATGTCAGTGCGATGCTCATCCCACAGCCGACTGCTTCCTTCGATGTCTGTGAAGAGAAGAGTCACGGTTCCCGACGGCAGTGCTTTGCTCATTTGCCTACGGATTCTATTGATCGGGCTTGGCCGGGATCGGATGTAACGTCGGCACATGGCACGACCGCGCCGCCGCATCCTGACGTGGGTGATCATCACCTGGATCTTCATCACGCTGATCGCCGCACTTAGCTATGCCGCGGCAGATCAGGCGTGTGTTGGCACCGGTGGCTTCGACGAGCTGGGTTGCCGCTGGAATGCCCGAGTGGGCTTTCGGGCTGCTATCGGGTGGCTCGTCATCGGGACGATCGTGCTCGGTACGATCTGGATCATCACTCAACCGCGATCGACAACCCGGCAATGCCCTGCGTGCGGCAGCGACGTCACGAAGGGCACCACCAAGTGCCAAGTCTGCGATCACGACTTCGCCGCCGCTCTCGGCAACCCGGCGCCACCCCCGCAAGCGGCTCCTTCGCCAAGGTTTCCTCCGGCGGACATCCCGCCGCCACGGGCGCCTGAACCACCATCGACCGAATGAGGCGCTTCCGCAGCGTCGTTCCTGTTGCGCTATTGATAACGGCGTGCACGACCGGCCCCGTCGAGCTACAACCCGGCGATTGCGTGGACATCGTTGGAACCGGTAGTTCAGCCGCAACCGAGCGGCTGGTGACGGTGGACTGTGACACCGTCGATACAGATGGCATCTTCAGAGTGGTGTGGATCCGAGAATCGGCCGATTCTGACCCTCTGACGGTGACGTTGTTGGCCGCTGATTGCGACGGTCCAACTCTCCTTCCGGATGCCGACATGCTGCAGGCCGGCGACCGCGACGTAGTGTGCTTCAGGTCGCTGGACTAGCTAGGGCGGTTATCCCGACCGATTCAGGGGATTTCCCCCATGGGCAGGCGTCCGCCGATTTCGTATGTTTGCGATATGAAATGGACTCGCCGCCTGGCTCCGTGGTTCGGCCTGGTACTGGTGGTGACATACATCGCAGTCGCTTGGGTGTATTCATCAGGAGCAATGTCCGGGCTTGTCAAGAGCGCTGAACCACCGCTGGTCGCCGGCGTGGCGCCGGAGCCGGTCACGCTGACGCAGGGCGAGATCGAACTCGATGCAAGCTTCTATGCCAATCCGGCGAATGGCGATTGTGGTGTCGTCCTGGTCCACGGCATCGACGACGATCGGGCAAGCGTGCTCCGCTACGCGCCCCTCTACTGGGACCTGGGATGTTCGCTCTTCGCGTTCGACCAGCGTGATCACGGAAGGAGCACACCGGCGCATCGGACATACGGCTTCTACGAGGCAGACGATGCCAACGCGGCGATTGGGTGGCTGATGGATCGCACGGCCCTTCCGCCGAGCCAGATCGGGCTTCACGGAATATCTTATGGAGCTGCGACGGCACTCGAAGTCCTCGACCAGCGCGACGACCTTGCGTTCATAGTGGCCGACTCGCCCTATCGCTCAATGGCAGCCATCGTGTCGTATGCGGCAAAGGACAGCCTCGGCATTGCCGAGCCGTTGGTGCGGCCACTGGCGTTCCTGCTAATCGAGCTTCGAGCCAACTTCGAGGTCGGCAAGGTCGATCCGGCCGATGCGGTCGTGGGCAAGGCAACTCCGATCCTGCTGATGCACACGCTGGGCGACGAAGATGTTCCGGTCGACCACAGTGAACGGATCGCCGAAGCGAACCTTGCCATCGAACGTCACGTCTTGGAGGCCGATGGCGTCCACCTCCACGCTTACGAGCTGCGCACGGACGTGTACACAGGCATCGTGCACGACTTCCTGGAGCGCAAGGCTCTTCAAGTGCTGCCATAGGACCCTGCCAACGGCGGTTCAACTTCCCTAGCCTGGGGATATGAGGCAACTCCCTATGCGTCAGCTCGGCAAGACCCGGCTCGTGGTGTCACGGCTCGGCTTGGGTCTGGCAGCGTTGGGGCGACCCGCTTACATCAACATTGGCCACCACTCGGACCTCGCCGGCCACCGTGATGTCGCCGGCCTCTCCCTGCACACCCACCACATCCTCGACCTCGCATTGGAATATGGAGTCCGCTACTTCGACGTAGCCCGCTCATACGGCAAGGCGGAGGAGTTCCTCGCATCGTGGATCGATGGCCAGGAGGGCACACTTCACGATGTAGTGGTCGCTTCCAAGTGGGGATACACCTACGTGGCGGACTGGGAAGCCGATGCCGCGGTTCACGAGGTGAAGAGTCACGACATCGAAACGCTCGATCGGCAGATTCATGAGTCTCTTCAGCTGCTGCACGACAACCTGGACATTTACCAGATCCACTCAGCGACCGAGGACAGCGGTGTCTTGCACAACGCCGATGTGCTGTTGAGGCTCGGAGAGCTGCGCGATCAGGGATTGACCATCGGCCTCACGACAAGCGGTCCCGATCAGGCGGACACCATCCGCCATGCGCTCGAGGTGGAAGTTGGCGGCTCTTTGTTGTTTGGCACGGTTCAGGCAACGTGGAATGTCCTGGAACCCTCGGCCGGCAGCGCTCTGGCTGAGGCTCACGAAGCCGGGCTTGGTGTGATTGTCAAGGAGGCCATGGCAAACGGCCGGCTTACGCATGCAGAGTCACGGGCGGCAATGTCGCTTCAGCATGCCATCCACGACGTCCCGCGGGACGCCGCCGCCCTGGCGGCAGTGCTGGCGCAGCCGTGGGCAGACGTGGTGTTGAGCGGTGCGGCGACGGAGGATCAGCTGCGGGACAACGCGGCGGCCTTCGAGATCGAAGTGCCGGATCTGGCTCACCTCGCCGAGCCGTCGGCGGAGTATTGGACCCGCCGCTCCATGCTTGACTGGAACTAGTCGGAGAGCCTGCGACGGTTTGGCCTGGTGGCGAGCACGAATGCGACGGCACATGTCGCGAAACCGAACTGCCAACCTGTCACCAGCAGTTCGCGTTGTGTCGCCTGGCTATGTTCCAGCCAGATCCACCACGGTTGTTCGACATACGGGCCGCCCAGCCATCGCGGCGATGATCGCGTACCGGATTACCAGGCGCCGCGTATCGGCGGTCGGCGCGGTCGGGGTTTGCATCTCAACGCCATGAAAGAAGCAGTCTCGGATTACCTGCCGCAGCGGTCCAAAGCCTCTGGCAGTGACTTCGCGCCAAGGCGACGCTGGAACCATGAGAACACAGAGCTTCCGCACCGCAACGGCGGCCGCGACGCTCACGGTCCTGGTCGCCGCCTGTTCATCCACCGCAGACTCCACGACGACTGTCAGCACGATCGAACCGGTCATCACGGTCACCACTACAGCAACCGTCGCGCCGACGACAACGCTTCCGCCCGTTACTGCACCACCGACAACGGCCGGTCCGTTGACCCAGCAGGAGGCCTATCAGCTGATCTTCGGCTTCGACCCCGCAACCGGCGATGCACGCACGCTTCAAGCGGCTCTGGAGGTGACGGGACCGCGACCCGCGTTCAACCTGCCGCACTTCGTCGAGGTTGGCTCGCCTGAGGTGCTTGAGGTCGTGTTCGCCAGCCTGGCATCCGGTGATCCTTGGTCGATACCGACACTCGTGGCCATGCAGCAGTACGGCAGACCAAGCGGAACGCAATCCGTGCCGGCCTTCTGGCCGACCGGCCAAGCCTTCGAAATCTCGAACTCGCTGTGGGAGTCGGCGAACAAAGCGTACGGTCAGTACGGCGAGATGATGACCGATCTCAACCGTGCCTTCGTAGCCCAAGAACTCGAGCTCTGTGCTCGCGAGGATTGCGACTGGGGCACAGCTTGGTACTTGCCGCCTGCCACGGTGGCCAACCCGCTCGGCATGGTGGAGAACGGTCTCTTCACCGGCACGGTGACCATCGTCTCCGACACCGGCGCCGGCGACGACACGTCGATCATGATGCAGAACCTGGACGGCTGGGTGCCGGTTGAGGGCTTCCTCGCCGAAGTGCCTGCCTTTGCCATCGACACCAAGGTGAGCCATGTCTTCGACGGCATGGTGGTCAACGAGCCTGAGGTGACTCTCTTTGGATGGGCGGTCGCCGGTACGACGATCTCGATCGGTCGCGCCTCGCTCACGGTCACAGACAACTGGTGGGAGCTGACTGTTGGCGTTCCGCCAACCGGCCTGATCGAGGTTGTTGGTGAGGCTCCGAACGGCACCAGGCGCGCTGAGGAAATCCAAGTGAGCTACGTGCCAGAAGTCGAGCAGACCTTCGGCTACATCACGAGCATCGTACGTACGGAAGCCGGCGGCGTGGCAATCGAGACGGATTACGCACAGTGGTTCAGCGGCGACGAGGCGACGACCGCAGCGCGAGAGGACGGTGTGATCGGCCCCGACGAATTCGTCGATAACGACTACTACATCCGCAACGACAATCCCCGGCTGCGGGTCATCCCGGTCGATGACTTCACGACCGTCCGACTCATCGACGCCACAAGCGGCCCCCTCGAATCGGTGACGGTGCCGATCTCTGAGTTCATCCGGATCATCGAAACGAGCGATGACGGCCGCTGGTACGGCGCTGCTTCAGCGTTCACGCCGTTCTGGTTCATGGTCGACGGCGAGAGCTACATCCACCAGATCGTGCAGCAATACATCCCGTAGGCGCGCACTCGGAATCCGGCGCTGCCGACGAACGAGAACCTCACGAGGTGCGATCGCAACGAACCGGTGTGATTCGCAAAATGGGAATCACCCGTTTGGTGCGGCTCTGATACTTGCTGTATCCGTCATAGGCGGCCACGGCTTGCCTCCACCACTCGCTGCGTTCCGGCTCATCCAGCTCAACTGCGGAACCGATCCATCGCTCGGACTCGATTTGGACCCCAACCCGCGGGTGCGCGATCGCGTTGACGTACCAGTCCGGCGGGTAATCCCTTCCACCCCATGACGCGACAATCACGACGTCCCGACCGTCACGCAGATAGAGGAGCGGGACTGTGTGGTCCCTTGCGCTGCGCCGCCCGGTGGTGGTCAGCAGCAGAATGTCGTTGTCCACGAGCCGCTTGCCGAGGCGGCCACCGCTGGCACGATAGAGCTGGCTGTGGGTGGCAGACAGCCACTTGGCGGTGCCGTCACGCATCGAGGGCAGCGAGCCGTTCGATGGCGGCACGAAGGGTCTCTTCGTCCTTGCAGAAGGCGAAACGCACCAGAGAGGCTCCATCTTCGGGCCGGTGATAGAACGCCGACGGCGGGATGGCGGCGACACCGGCCGTCTCGATGAGATGTTTGACAAATTCGATGTCGTTGTCGAAGCCAAACCGGGTGTGGTCGGCCAGCATGAAATACGTCCCCTGCGGCATGGACACCTTGAAACCGATTGCGCCAAGACCGCCGGCGAGCAGATCCCGCTTCACCTTGTAATCGGTGGCGAGGTTCACGTAATAGGAGTTCGGTGCGTGCAAAGCTGCCGCGGCGCCGTATTGCAGGGGAGAGGCGGTGGTAAATGTCAGGAACTGGTGGGCGGCGCGAACTCCTGCGGTCAGATGTTCAGGGGCGATCGCCCAGCCGACCTTCCATCCCGTGAGCGAGAAGGACTTCCCAAGCGAAGAGAGGGTCACAGTGCGGTCCCACATACCATCGAGCGATGCCAGCGAGACGTGTTTCCCTTCGTACACCATGTGCTCGTACACCTCGTCCGTGATCGCGATGGCATCGAACTCGTGACACAGGTCGGCAATCGCCTGTAGTTCTTCGCTGTCGAAAACGCGCCCAGTCGGGTTATGGGGCGTGTTGACCACGATGGCCCGGGTCTTGGGCGAGAATGCCTGACGCAGCGCGTCCGGGTCGAGCCGGAAGTCGGGTGCGCGTAGCGTCACGAACTTCGGGATCGCCCCCGCCATCGAAGCGTCGGGGAGGTAGGCGTCGTAGGTCGGCTCGATCAACACAACCTCATCGCCTGGCTCGATCAGACCCAGGAAACTGGCAGCCAGAGCCTCTGTGCAGCCTGAAGTGACGGTTACCTGGGTCATAGCGTCGACGTCGAGCCCGGTGTCCGCGTTAAATCGTTTGGCAATGGCGTGGACGAGCTCGGAAACGCCGAACGATCGGGGGTACTGGTTGGCTCCCTCGCGCATTGCGCGTTCGGCGGCATCCTTCACGAATTGCGGCCCGTCGAAGTTGGGAAACCCCTGGCCAAGGTTGATTGCCTCGTGCTTGTTGGCCAGCGCGGTGATAGTCGTAAAGATGGTTTCCCCAAACCGCTCGAGCCGATCCGCTATACCCATGAGTTCAGGGTAGATCTCGGCTCCGCCGCCCGCGCATACTTAGGTCAAGGAGGATGAGCAGTGGCCCGGATGAAAAGCAACGAGATCGACGAGTTCCTGGACGGCTCGGACCACAAGGGCACGATGATCCTGGCAGTGGCCAGGCCCGGCAAGGGTCCGCTGACCGTGCCACTCAGTTTCCGATGGTCGGACGGCAAGATCCGATTCTCGACCAAGCCGAGTCGGCGTCACACCAAGGCATTCTTGGCGACGGGTCGGGCCACGGCGCTGATCCATCACGAGCGCTACGAGTCAGGGGTTCAAGTAGAGCGGTATGTGATGATCGAGGGCCCGATTCGAGTCGTCGACGGCTCGTCTACGGATCCGGACTCATTCGTTCAAGCCCTCATCGAACCGGATTCAGTGATTGGGGTCATCTACGACTTCTCTGATGGTTGAGACGATGACGCTAGCGTCGGCTTCATGGCAACTGCATACACAAACGCGACAATCCACACGGCAGCCGGGCCGGCGCTCGAGAGTGGCGCCCTCATCGTCGAGGCCGGCAAGATCACCGCCGTCGGCGCCGACATCGCAACGGGCGACGCCGATGTCGTCGATCTGGAGGGCGGTGTCGTCTGGCCCGGAATGATCGACTGTCACTCGCATGCCGGAGTTGCCTCCACTGGAGACTGGAACGACCACGACGTCAACGAGATGGCTGAGAAGGTCACGCCGCATGTCCGAGTCCTCGACGCGATCCATCCAGCCGATCAGGCCTTCGCCGATGCCAGGCGAGCCGGCATAACCCTGCTGGGCATCACGCACGGTTCTGGCAATGTCATTGGTGGCCAAGTGGCAGCTTGTAAGACCGCAGGGCTGGTGGCCGACGAGATGGTCATCAAGGAGCCGGCGGGCGTGAAGATGGCCCTTGGTGAGAACCCCAAACGAGTGGGGGAGCGGTTGAAGCGGGCGCCTACGACGCGAATGGGCAACGCCTATGTCGCTCGCGAGGCTTTCGTAGCGGCTCAGGAATACAAGCTGGATTGGGAGCATTACGAGGCGCAGTTGGTCGCGGAAGCGGCTAAGCCGGAGGAGAAGCGCAAACCGCTCCGCCCGCCGAAGCGGGACCTGAGCAAGGAGGTGCTGGTGCGGGTGCTCGATGGCGAGATCCCGATCCGCAATCACGCCCACCGGCTCGACGACATCCGGACTGCGATTCGACTGTCGGAGGAATTCGGGTATCGGCTTGTGCTCGACCACGCCACAGAGGCCTTCAAGATCCCAGAGGAAATCGTATCGCGGGGAATCATGCTGGCGATCGGCCCGGTCGGAGCGGCCCGGGGCAAGCGAGAGACCCGGCATAGGACCTCCGCTTCCGCCGGTCTCATGGTCGCCGCCGGGGCAACGGTCGCGGTGATGACCGACGCCCCAGTAGACCCGGTTCAACACCTCAGGGATATGGCGATCGTTTCGATACGCGACGGCCTGCCACAGCATCTTGCTCTGGAGACGATCACGATCAACCCGGCCAAGATCCTCGGCGTTGAAAATCGAGTCGGGTCGCTGCAGGTCGGCAAAGACGCCGATTTCGTCGTTTTTGAGGCCGATCCATGGGACGCTCGCAATCCGGTAATCGCCACATACATCGAAGGTGAGAAGGTTTTCGAGTTCGACGGCCCCTGGGTCCCGATGAGCGAGGCCTAGGCGTCCTCGCAAACGAGCCCGCTCGAGCTGCGTATCCCTCCATCGTGGGTCGATTCTGGGGGTGTACGCGGCGCAGCCGGGGGAGGGGGAGCAGATCGGGACGAAATGGCCTTTGTGCCGTATCGCCCGCTTGCAGGCTGCTATAGCCTGATCTTGGACGGGGTTGGATGGAGGAACGTGGAACGGACCTCTGAGCAAGCCGAGCAACAGGAGCAGGCGCCGGAACCGTACGCGGCCGCATCCGACATGCCTCCACAGCTGATGGGCCCGACGCTTCCGGTTGCGCCCGAGTTGGCCGTGTTGGGGGAGCGGCGCGAGCTGCGGATCGCGGGTGTTCTCATCACGGGCCGGCGGCGTCGGCCATCGGGTGAAAAGGCCCCACTGCCGCGTGAGCTCAGCTTTGGTGGACGGGCGTGGCTGGGGGCCGGATTGCTGATGATCCTCGTGTGGCTGAGCCTGTTCGCCGCACCCGCCACGACGTCGTGGTGGACGCAAAGGGATCTGACCATCCTTGATTGGATGGTCGACCTCCGTACCGAAGCCGGGATATCGACGGCCAAGTTCTTCAACTGGTTCACCTCAGAGGGAGTTATCCGCTTCCTCCGGATCGGCTCTCTCGTTGCCTTGGCCGTAGTCAGACGGTGGCGCCACTTCTTCGCAGTGCTCTTCGCAATCGCAGTTGTTGAAATCTCGATCGAGCAGCTGCAGGACTCAATCGGGCGTATCCGCCCGACCGTCGAGATTCTCGGAACTTGGGACGGGCCGTCTCACCCTTCGGCCCCGATTGCGTCGCTCTCGGTTACTGCCATGGCGATGTCCCTATCTTTGGTCGCGAAAGGCAAGTGGCGGGCGATCGCCATGTGGAGCGCCGGCGTCATCGTGGGCGTTGCAGCGATTTCGCGAATGTACTTGGGTATCGATCACCCGACTGACGGGTTCGTATCGACGCTGTTCGCTCCAGCTGTGGCGTTTGTGCTGTTCAGATGGTTCGCCCCGAACTCAATCTTCCCCGTCACGTGGAGCACGGGTGTGAAGGCCCATCTCGACGTGTCGGGGAGCCGAGGGGTGGCGATTCGTCGGGCAGTCCAAGAGCAGATCGGTGTTGAAGTGATCGACGTGGAGCCATTCAATCTCGAGGAGTCTGGAGGTTCGACCCCGCTGCGTATCAGGGTTGCCGGCACCGACGGCACAGGCGACACGTATCTCTTTGCCAAGCTCTACAGCCAGACCCATCTCAACTCGGACCGGTGGTACAAGATTGGCCGGTCGATCCTCTACGGGGCACTCGAGGACGAGGTTCGTTTCACGAGCGTCAGGAGGTTCGTCGAATACGAGGACTACATCCAGAGAGTGATGGTCGGCTGTGGAGTGCCGACTGCCCGACCGATTGCGGTCGTTGAGATCACCCCAGAGCGTGAATACCTCCTGGTCAACGAGTTCCTACATGACGCCGCGGAGATAACTGCAGCGAAGGTCACAGAACGGATGATGGACGATGCTTTGCGGGCGATACGCCTGATGTGGGACAACGGGCTCGCCCATCGAGACATAAAGCCTTCCAACGTGATGGTGCATCACGGCAAACTGGTGCTGATCGACGTTGCCTTCGGCATGATCCGTCCCAGCCCGTGGCGCCAGGCCGTCGACCTCGCCAACATGATGCTTCTCCTAGCTCTGAAGTCGGACGTGGAGGCGGTCTATGAGCGAGCGCTTCTTCACTTTGCTCCGACAGACATCGCAGAGGCATTTGCCGCCACCCGCAGCGTCACGATCCCCGCGCAGACGCGAACACTGCTCGCCGAGCACAAGCGCCAAACGGGAATCGACATCGTCGAGGAATTCCAGGACATCACGCCATTCCGGGAAGCGATCGCCATCCAGCGGTGGAGTTCGCAGCGGATCTTCCGGACCGCCATTGCCGCGTCCATCGTGGGCGTAGTCGTGTTCCAGATCTACTCGGAGATCAGAGGGACGGGGGTGTTGTGAAGCAGATAGCCGCCGCTGTGATGTCGCTGCTGGTCCTTCTTTCGGCGTGCAGCCGACTTGGCTTGGGTGAGCAAAGCTGCGAGCCCCACGTTCGAGTTCCCACGGCGGCAAACATCCTTGCGGCACAATCCGTGCCGACCGCTCGCTACACGCCGTGCTTTGTGACCATCGATCCCGGATGGGACCACGTCGAATTCGAAGCGGAGTCCGGCCGAGCAGGCATCGCCATCGTCGAGGGAACCGATACCTTCCTAGCCGCAATCGTCACCGAGTCGTGCGACGTCGGAGACGCCATTCGGCGGGACAGCGGCGTTCCAGACGTCGAGCGTTACGAGGACGTCACACATATCCCGTCGCTGATCACGGTCGCCGTCGTTCCAGCGAGTGCGCAACAGCTGAGCTACGCAATTGGGTTGATCGACCTATGGCAAGCGGTGGAGCTCGACGAGCGGCCCGTGAGGTTGGATCTCGACGACGACACCGCTGCAGACATCTCGACACGATTGGCTGCGGCCGCGATGCGGTCAGACTTCGTGTGGTTCATAGACGAGCTCGACGCGGCGGAATTGACGGTCGAGCTCCGTACGGTCGGCGGCCAGAACTTCTCCAGGATCACACCCGCAGAAGCGCTGGATCAGATCGAGGACCTCGCCCCAAGCCCGGTCTACGAGGGCAATTGGTTTTTCAGGTTCGAAGGCGGTTGCATCACCTATGTCTTCAACGCGGAGAAGCGTATGGCAGACGCGGCTCCGATCGCCGCTGAAGAAAACCTCGGCTTCTATCCGGCCTTTGAACTCCGGGAGAGAACCGACCGGGCGAATCGCTAGCTCTTCCTGGCTTGTAGCACTCGGTAGGCCACTTCACGCTCCTTGATGAAGCGCCGCAGGAAGGAGCGATGAACGATCACTGCGGCTCCGATAGCCGCTGCCGCACCGAAGGCCACCCCCGATATCACATCCGTGAGGTAGTGAGCGCCCAAGTACATCCGACTTCCACCCATGACAAAAGCGAAACCAGCCGCAACGATCTCGAGATTCCGCCGCTCGGGTCCTGCCGGGACAAACGCCACAACAAGGCCGACCGCCATTACGGCTCCGCCAATGGCATGGCCCGAAGGGAATGAGCCGGATGTGGCCTCAACCAGCGCCTCCGGTGGCCGCTCCCGACCGTACAGGTTTTTCAGCAGCCAGATGAACGGCTCGCTGAGGGCGAGGGCAAGGAGCCATGCGTAGAAGGCTTCCCACCGCTTCTTCGCTGCGAGGATCAGCGCGATGACCGTTCGGAACGGCCAGGCGAACAAGCCACCGCCGATGAAGTTGAGAAACCAGGCGAGGCCGGTGACGACCCCGATCTTCACCGGATAGGTGGTCTCGTAGATCCAGTCGTCCATCGCAAAGATCACGTCGCGGATCGGCGTAATTGTCATGAGGACGAACAGAAATCCCGCCACGGCCCATAGTCCGAGCGCGAATCGCCAAGCCCACTCGTGGTCGTCCACGAGGATGTGGCTCAGGCCCTGATGTTCTTCCCTGACCGTTGAATCAACCATCTCTTACCTTCAATTCAACACGGCTTGAATGAGTTATTCCCCCAATGAGGTTGCTGAGCCCGCCGACAGCCAACCCAAACCCGGCTCCACCGATCACATCAAGCGGCAGGTGGGCCCCGACATACACCCGACATGCCATCACACCGAGCGCAAGCACACATAGTGCGGCCACCACCGGGCCACGCAGGTAGGGGGCCAGCACGACGATCAACACCCACACCACGATGGCATGGCCCGAAGGAAAGGCAGGCCCGGCATCTGGGACGTCGTAGCCAAGCTGAACGCCTGCGAGGAAAGAAGGGGGCCGGCCCCGCTCGACAATCTCTCGCACCACATTGGCGCCGCCCCACCCGATGGCTGCTGAAGTAGCCACCAGCGCAGCCGGGCTTCGCCACGACCCGGACAGGCGAGCGAGCCAGAAGGCGCCGACAGGGATGGCCAGCGCCATGCCGAGTTGCTGCAACGGCCACGTCGCCAGTTCGAAGCGGTGCGACAGGTTGTTGAGAGCCCTGAACAAATCGTGCTCCCACCTCGGCATTGAGCCCAGAGCTAATCCTGCACTTGCGCCAGCCAGCGCCAATCCCATCAACACCAGTAGGGCATCGACCGGTCGGCGCCGGAAATCTGACGCAACGTGGCGCACGATTGACCTCCAACTGACAACATCGCGCCCTTATTCGGCGTCCGCCAGGGCCGAACGGCGCGTTCCCGACCGCATCCCAACGTGAATCCAGCTGTGCGCGTAGCGATGCTGGGCGATGGGGCGTCCGCATCTGTAGCCTGGGAGCCGATGGAAGATAAGGGGACCGACGTGACTGTAAGCAGCGTGGTCCCGGACGAGGTAGATGCTCTCGACGCCGGAGAGAAGGAACGCCTCGTCACAGGTAAGCGCATCCTTCAGAGCTTCATCTCCACCGTTGTGGTCGTCGGGATCTTCGTTGGTGTGATGCCCCGGATCGCCAGTTACGGCGATGTCTGGGACACGATCAGCGCCATGACCGGTCTCGAGCTGTTCGGGTTGTTTGTCGTGGGCGTTTGGAATCTCGTGACCTACTGGTTCGTGCTGGTGGCCGCGCTCCCCGGGCTCCGGCTGAGAGAAGCTGCAGTCGTGAACCAGGCTTCAACTGCCGTTTCCAACACGCTGCCGGGAGGCGGCGCCATCGGAGTCGGGGTGACGGTCGCCATGCTTCGCTCCTGGGGTTTCCGTCTCAGCTCGATCACCCGCTCGGCGGTGGTGACCGGCATATGGAACAACTTCGTGAAGCTGGGCATGCCGGTAGTGGCACTTGCCCTTCTGGCGTTGGAGGGCGGAGCCACCGTTGCGAGAGTCATCGCCGCCACAATCGGCGTTGCCGTGCTCATTGGATCGATCGTCGGATTTGGATTGGTACTCCGTAGCGAACAGGCTGCCGAGCGGGTCGGGAGATTCTTTGGGCGTCTGGTGGATCGAGCCCGTCGTCTTGCCCGCAAGCCGCCGCTGGGTAGCTGGGCGCAGCGAGCGGTGTCATTTCGCAGAGATACCATTGGCTTGCTGCGGCACCGCTGGCTTTCGTTGACGTTGGCCTCGCTGCTGAGCCACCTATCGCTCTACATCGTCTTGCTGGTTGCGTTGCGCAACGTGGGGATCGGCCAGGATGACCTCACCTGGATCGAGGCGCTTGCTGCTTTCGCCTTCGTACGCCTGGTGTCCGCGCTGCCTGTGACCCCAGGAGGAGTCGGCGTTGTCGAGCTGGGTTATGCAGCCGTCATGACTATCGGCATGGATGATGCGACTTCGGCCAAAGTAGTCGCGGCGATCCTGCTGTTCCGGGCGATCACCTACGTGCTCCCGGTGCCGCTTGGTGCTACGTCGTACGTGATATGGCGGGGCAATCGCACCTGGCGTATGGACGAGGTGGAACGCGCTCGACTGGCCGGCGACGCGTACGCCTCCGCATAAGTACTGTTCGCTGACCACGAGTGAGGGGAGGGCGAGATGTCGTCCACGGTCATTCCGACGTTGCGTTATCGCGATGCGCAGGCTGGCATCGAATATCTGCAGAATGTCCTCGGCTTCGAGGCAACGCTCGTCGTCGACGGGACGGGCGGTGCCATCGAACATGCTCAGCTGCGACACGGAAGCGGGATGGTCATGCTCTCCAGCATCCAAGACAGCGAGTATCAGCGAGCTGCAGACGACGACGGCCGAGATCCGACCGGTACCGGCGCGATCTACATCGTTGTCGACGATCCATACGCCCATGCCGAAAAGGCGCGCTCGTTCGGAGCCAACATCATCATGGAGCCAGAGGAGCAGGACTACGGGGGCGCCGCTTACGCACTGAAGGACCACGAGGGCAACATCTGGAGCTTCGGCTCATACAACCCCTGGGGCTAGGTTTCCGATCGGCTGAGGAGCGCCGCCGATACCTAATACCAATACTTGATGCTCACGTCGCCAATGTTCCGCCGAAGACCTGCCACGCGAGCGCACTCTTGGCAAAGAGCGATAGGAAGATGTAGGCGCGCTCACCGTATACATAGCTGCTCCACTTACCGATCTGGCGGTACTGCAGCACCATGTTGACGGCGAACGTATTGAAGAAGATGAACAACGTCACAAAGATCGCGTAGACGAATGCGGGAGGGGATCCGGGATTGCCTGGCGACCAGATGTATATCCCGATCACAACCCATGGGATGGCGCCCGCGAAGCTGCCGAAGTTGAAAGAAAGCCAGCTTGGCTTGCCGGGATCTTCATACTTCTCCATGAGAAGACCGAAGAGGATCATCGCAGCGTTGACGCCAGATAGGCCGATCAGCGCGTCAATCGTCGAGATGCCGGTCAGCATTGCGATTAGGACGATCATCACGGAAGAGCTGAAGGCGTACTCGATCCAGCGGGCGTAGTTGCGGCGCTTCTCGAGGTTGGCGATGTACCAAGGGAACACGCCGGGGCTGGCGATTATGAAGTGGGCGGCCGCAGACATGAACAGGAAGATGGCAACGCCCCAGCCGATTGAGACGTCGAACAGAACATCGATCGTCGGCGGCTCGATCCCAGGAGCGTTCTCGAGAAACGTCGCTGTAACGGGAAGGGCGAAGTCATTGGTGAGCGCCAGCACCGCAGCGCCCTGCAACAGGTGCAACGCACCCATGAATAGGTTGAACCGGCGCAGCCTGAAACTTGTCTTTGAGTCAATTGAAGTAGTCACAGCCACTATCCGAGGCTGCGCATCGCCACGGATGACGTCGTCTTGTTGGCCCATAAGCCGACCCAACAGTCGAGGGGGATCGGAAGGGGGACGATCCTTCGCCCCTCACGCCGTATGGATTCGCTCCGCGAATCCACGGTGACATGCGCGATTTCGGATGTAAGCCCGGCCGTAGGGCCGGTCCTCTACGCAACGCATTCAGCGTTGCGTAGAGACTCGGGCAAGTGCTCACTTGCCCGAAACACAGCGAAGCGGCCCCCGGGGTGGCGGGGCCGCTTCGTTTACGTGAGGATCTGGTTGTCGTTAGACAGACTTGTTGGCTGTCTTCGTCGGCTTTGCTAGTACGGCGGGTCGAATCGACCGCATGCTTATCCGTAACCCAGGAATGTTGTATTTCCGGGGTCCCGACTGACGCACAGATGGTGCAGCGCCAAGCCTCAAAGTCATTCCTCGTCCTCTCGTCCTATACGTGTGTTCGTCTACGCGATCTAGTCGTCGTCTTGGTCGTCATCGCCACGGCTGGAACCGTCTTCTTCGTCGTCTGATTCGTCGCTGTCTTCGTCGTCTGATTCGTCGTCTGAGTCATCGGGGTCGTCCACAGGGACTGTGGTTGTCGGCTCGTCGACGTCGTCTACGTTCTCCGAGTCGTCGTTGGCGTCCTCGTCTTCGGAATCGTCCGAAGTCGGGAAGTCGAAACCGAACGTGTTGTAGACGTTGGCGATCGGATCCTGCACCGGGTCGGGCAAGGTCCCTGTGGCCGCCACGCCGCCGGTCACGGTGGCAACTGCAATCGATGCCGCAAACACCTTGGCGAATATCCCCGAAAACAGACCGGAGAGGACAAGGCGGCGCTTGATGCGCTCGAGTCGGGAAGGAGCTGCTGCTACAGGCGCTGCCGCAGATGGGGCGGCGGCTGCAACTGCTGCTATGGATGATATGTGAGCCGTGGCAGTTGCCTGCGCAACAGAAGCACTCGCTTCAGCGCGCAGTGACTCGGCCCACGACGCGATGGCTTCCATCCCGGGAGGCGTCCCGGCATCGGAGCCAAGTGCTGCGTCGATCTGATGCGGGTCGAAGTTCGGCAATTCCATCTCGCTGCGGTAACCGTTGAAGCGCGTCATTTGGTTACGGGTTTGGTGAGGTTTTTCCGGAGCTGCTTGACGGCTCTGTGCTGTGTCGCTTTCACCGCATTCGGCTTCATATCCAGCGCCGATGCCACTTCGTCGACCGACAGGTCGGCGATGGTCCTGAGCATCAGCACGGTCTGCTGCTGTTCTGTGAGTGTCTCCAGAGCTTGGAACGCCGGTCCATCCATCGCCTTCCCGATCGCCGCCGCCTCGGCGGACTCCACGGTGACGTGAGTCGGCTCGGGCTCGTTTCGGCGTCGGCTCCGCTTGCGCCACTGGTCGATCAGCCGATTGTGAGCGATACCGAAGACCCACGAACGAAACTTGCTCTCAGAGCCGGCAAACGAGTTGATGTTGCGAGCAACGTCGTGGAAGACCTCTCCGACGACATCTTCCGGCTCAGGAGCACCTTTGGCTCGTGCGTAACCGGCAAGCTGGTTGGCGACGCTGTGATACAGCTGCGACCAGGCCCATTCCGCTCCCTCCTGGGCGGCGGCGAGCACCTGTGGAAAATCCTGGCCAATTGCTTTCACGGGATCTATCTCGGTATGTCGGTCGGGAGAATCAAGTTCAGGTGGCAATCAACTCTGATTCGGCGAGGAAGCGGAAACCGGTTTCGTAACCCTCGTCAAACATCTCGAGGGCTTCGCGACGGCTGAGATTGAAGTCGAGCGAATCGCGGCGCGACGGCACGAGAATCTGGAGAACCGACTCGAACCTGCCGCGCGGAAGTGTCTCGCGCGCCGACATGCCAGTCGTCATTACAGCGCCTGCCAGGCTGGCCGGACCCCGAATGTCATTATGGCGATGCACGTCATCAGTATCGACTGGACGGAATCCAAACACCGGGGTTTCGCTGCGCTGGTCGACCAATTCGACCGGAAACTTCGAGCCGAGGGCGCCGTCCGCCATCAAGCTGAGGTCGCCTGTGAATCGATTCTGGAGTTCCACCGGCTTGAACACGAACGGCACGGCGGAAGACATGCGGACCGCCCGAGCGATTGGGAACTTGCTGGCATCAATGCCGTATTCCTCGAGCCCGTCGGGGAGGACGACTCCGCGCTCGTGGGTGAGGTCGACCGTCACGATACGAAGCTTGCCGGCGGGCAGGTCACCGAACGTGTGAACGCCCTTTTCCGCAAGGAGTCTTCCCCAAGTGCGTTGCAACGCAGCGCCGTGGTAGAGACCGCCACCGCGGAGAAATGCGATGTGTTTGCCGAAGATCGGGATCTTGATGCCGGGCACACCGTCGAGAAGCGACGGCCAATCGATCTTGGCGACCTGCCGTCTCATTTCGTCGGCTGTGTAGTCAGCGGCAATCAGCGACGCAGCCAAGGCTCCCGCTGAGGTGCCGGCAACTCGCTCAAACCGATATCCGGAATCGAGCACGGCCGCGGCCGCACCCGCCAGGGCAATACCTTTGATGCCTCCCCCCTCGAATACTCCGAATGCTGGATTGTCCATATACCTCTTTGAACGCTCGGCGGCACCCGCGATGTTCCGCCATGTGGTCTATCGGTCGTTTGGGCGAGGAGAATGAACAACCTTATGGTTCGTCCACTTGGGGAACCTGGACGATGGCAGACGAATTGACCGACAAGAGACAGCGGGTATCGGCGTACGGGTTGGTCATCAAAGACGACCAGATTCTCCTTGCCCGCATTGCGGCGGGCTATCCGGGAGCAGGTTCGTGGACTCTTCCGGGTGGCGGCATCGACTGGGGCGAACACCCGGAAGTAGCGATGCATCGTGAGCTCTATGAGGAGACTGGGCTGAGCGGAGAGGTGCTTTCGTTGCTGGGCATCGACTCATTACGTCTCGAGCGCCGTCGCAACGGCCGCCTAGTCAGTTTCCACGCAATCCGCATCATCTATCACGTAGACGCCGCAGGACAACCGGTGGTGACCGAAACGGACGGCAGCGTCAGTGAATCACGTTGGATGCCGCTAGCCGAGACCACCACGGTGCCGACCGTCGAGCTGGTGACGCGGGCCCTCGACATGTTCTCAGCTCAGGCCTGAGCGAGCGAGGCGACGTTTCTCTCGATGCCGTCGACAATCAGATCTATCCCGAGTTCGAATTCCCCGTCGTGATCGACCGGCGCTGTGGCCAGGCTATTCGCAAAGTTCGGATACTCGACTGGATCGAACTGGCGGCGGACTGCCATGACCTCTTCGAATGAAGCTCGCTGTTCGCCAACCTGTGAGAGCGTGTGGCCGATGATGAAGTTGACTGTCACGTTGAGAAAGCGGCGACCTTCTTGTGGATCGAATCCGAGATTGGTCAGCTCTTCGAGCGCGGTTTCGACGAGCTCGATCGTCGTCGCCCCTGTGACTGGGCGCATCGCGAGAAGCTGGACCACGTTGGGGTGTCGGAGCAAGGCTTGGCGAAAAGACCCGGCATACGTGCGGACCCGATCGCGGAACGTACCCTGCGCTTCTCCGAGGTCGATCTCCTCGTAGACGAGGTCGATGATGCCGTCGAGGATGTCGGCCTTCCCGTTCACATGTTTGTAGAGCGATGGAGCTTCAACGCCGAGCTGCTGGCCCAGCCGGCGCATCGTTAGATCGTCGAGACCTTCCGTATCGACAACATGTAGAGCGGCTTCGAGCACCTTGCGGCGATTCAGCCCTTGGCGTGGCACGAGTAGACCCCCGGGATCAGCGCGGGCAGATACTGGTCGATCTGAGCCAAAACCCCAAGTGACGGGCCGGTTTTGTGAAATCGAGATCCGATCGATCCGGCCACGGCGGAACATTGCACTCGGCAAGCCACATGTCTCAGCCGACGCTGAATTCGAGGAAGTCGACGGTGTCGAAGTCGTCGAGGCTGCTCTTCATGATCCCGGTGTTCGAAACGGTGTACAGGTTGTCACCAACGACAAGCGAGCGCAGGATCGCGGCATTCCAACCCCACTCCCAATTGTCTCCATCCGGGTGCACGAGGCGAGTGATCTCGCTCAGCTCTCCGTCGGTTGTGTCGATGGCCACCGCACCCGTGAAGAAGCTCTGCTTCTCGTTATTCCAGCCGTGGGCCGTCAGCGGCACGATGATTGTGTCACCCCACTGGAGGAATGCCTTGTGATCGTATTCGGCGACCGAGTTGGTATCTCTGCCCAATCTCAGCTTGGCGATCCGGATCGGATTGTCGAGGTCGTTCACGTCGAAGAGTGAGACCTGGCTCCCAATGACGCGGCCATCTTCCGTGGCGTCCTGTCCGATGCCGAGGACGATTCCATCGGCAAGCGGGTGAAGGTAGGACGAGTAGCCGGGGATCTTCAACTCACCGCGCAACTCAGGTTGCGATGGGTCGCTGAGGTCAATCGTGAAGAGCGGGTCAACCTGGCGGAATGTGACGAGATAGGCAACGTCTCCGAGGAAACGCACCGAGTAGATCCTCTCGTCCTTGCCGAGGCCGTCCAACTGGCCGATCACCTCTAGTTCGCCTTTATTAGGGCGGAGCACGCTGACCAAGGACTCTTGCCGCGCAGCTCGACCGCCCCACCAGTTGGGTGAAGTGGTTGAAGCGACACGAAGGTCGCCGTTGTGCTCCGACATGGCGAATTGGTTCAGTAGGTAGCCGCGTACCGAGCCGGTGGCGACGTAATCGGTTGTATTGCCGCTGATGTCGAACTGATGAATCTGCGTGCGCGTCTCGTTGATCAGGGCTTGGGCGTCCTCCCAACGATCCTCAGCAAAGATCCTCGGGTCGAGCCACGCATTGGTTGACACATACATTGACTTGGTTGAGGAGTAGACGGTTTCGCCGGTTGCCAGCACCGAGGTGGCGTCGACGATATCGAGGCCCTTGTCGAGATCAACGGCGAGGATGTTCAGCGTGTTGAATCCACCGAACTCAACCGGGTGATGAGCTCGGTCGCACTCGATCGCTGCGCCTTCGCTGATCACGTTGCCGCCGCGATCGGTGAGCACGTAGTACGGGACCCAGTTTGCGATGGTGGACTCTTCGATGATCTTCTTGTTGGCTTCCACTGCTTCGCGTTCGGCGCGCAGCCCGTTGCCTTCTGGATACGCCCACACAAATCCGTTGGGACCCGCGGTGACGACGATCCGAGCTACTCCGTCGATCATGCGTGAACTCAGGTACGTGCCGTCGATCTGAAGCCGGCGAGTGATGACGGGGTCGTCTGAGATGTCGACTTCGGTCAGGGTGACGATCGGCGAGCCGTAGTACTCAGGCGCGACGATTCCGATGCTATCGCTGACGGCCTCCGCTGCACCGCTCACGGGCCGATCGAAGCCGTCCACGACGCCCCACGTGGTGCCCATCAAGACCACCTTGTCCTCGTAGAGGAAGAGGTCCCGCACAGCCATTTCGGGCCTGAGCGTAAGGGTGCCGAGGAGAGCGGGGTCGTCGCCGGACACGTCGATCACGGAGAGAGTGTTGTTGGTGAGGGTGACGATGCGTCGCCCGTCAGTCTTGACGATGTCTGCTTCGTCGACGCCAACTTCCTGGTTGTTCGTCGTCGAATAGTTCTGGCCGTTTCCGCCGGACGCCGAATCATCGACGGCGGCCTCAGGAACAGCAGTGGGGAAGGCCAAAGCGTCGAGCCGACCAAATGCGATAGGCCAACCGCCGTACCAGTCGAGTCCGTACGGCCCGACTCGCTCGATAGCCTCCGCCTTGACGTGGGCGAGGAAATCCTCACAAGCCTGGAATCGGACAAGCGCACCTTTTACGAGATGGACAGCTCCGGCCGTGGCGCCACCTCCGGACAGGCCGCCGCCGCCAACGATGGCACCACCACTTGTAGTGGTCGCCGGTGCTGAGGTGGAGGAACAGGCGGTGAGCACCAGCAGCAGCGCTGTGAAGGCGAGAGTCATGCGACGCATGAGGGAGGTCCTTTGTTAGCGGTCGTCTTGGTCGTTCATGGCTGTGACGCTGCGACCACTCGCTGTGGTTCCCGGGGAACCTCCGACGCGTCCGGGTAGTTTGCCTTATGTGAGCATGCGGATCCTTCTGACGGGGTTGCTACTTGTCGTAGCGTGCGGTGGGACTGAGCAGGCTGACACTGATTGCACATCCCCCCAGATCGCGACCGAACGTGTCCGCTTCGCCTCCATCGTTTTGGTTGGGACCGTGCAGTCCTGGGACGGGACCACGGCGCAGATCGAAATCGAAGAGATCTGGCGCGGACCCGACCTTCCTCGCGATATCGAGGTCGTTCCCGAGGCGGGCCGGGCATATACCGAGGGCGCCCGTTACCTGCTATTTCCGACGAGTAGCCCATCTCCATTGGCCGATCCCCGCTGCTCAGCGACGATTCGCTGGAGCGACGAGCTAGCAGACCTGCGGCCCGAATCCGCTCGAGTACCGGGAGCTGCGCCCGCCCAGGATGCGGATCTTCCATGGGAGTGGGTGATCGCCACGATCGTCCTCGTAGGTCTAGTGCTCGGCGGTCGCAGACTGGCCGATCGCAGGCGCCACCCACAACCTGAGTGGGATCCGGATTTCTCGTTCGACGACGTCGAGTAGCCGGCTGACCAACGAGATCGGCCAACATCTCCGATCTGTTGGCGTGTCGGCGATGGAGCCCTCGAACATCACCGCGACTCGATCGCAGCCGCACTCATGCTGTCGGATCGTCCAGGACCCGAGACGTTGTGTCGTTTGGTCCGACGATCACGTCACTCCGGCAGCCTTCAGCCCGGCAAGAACTCGGTTCGGAGTGAGCGGAAACTCGTCGAACCATACGCCGGTGGCGTTGTGGAGCGCGGCTACCACGGCAGGTGCGTATGGGATGAATGGCATCTCAGCCATGCCGCGGACTCCGAACGGGCCTCGCGGGTCTGCGAACTCCAGAATCTGCGAATCAACCTCGTCCGGGATATCCAAGATCCCTGGAATGAGGTATCCGCTATAGCGCGGGTTGAGGATGTGGCCATCTTCCACGTGCAAGTTCTCGCTCAGTGTGTAGCCGTGTGCCTGGACGACGGCGCCCTCGACTTGACCCTCGATCAGATTGGGATTGATGGCGCGTCCGACGTCGGTTGCGCAGACCACCCGGCCAACGTGGACGTGGCCGGTGTCAATGTCGACGGCGACATCGACGGCTTCGGCCACGTATCCGTACGCGAAGTTGGGCTGCCCGACGCCTGTCTGCGGATCGAGCATCTCGGTCGGCGGCGGGACGAAGCGGAACTCGCCTACGGCGGGGCGGTCTCCTTCGAGCCATGCCTTTTCGGCCTCCTCGGCGGCACCGAGAATGGCGTTGCCGGCCATCCAGGTCATGCGGGATGCGCTGACCGAGCCCGAGTCTCCCGATGTTGCGGTGTCGGCGAAGACACCCTCGACCTGGTCGACCTCAACGCCTGTTGCCTCGGCTGCCATCTGCGTGAGCGCGGTGTGGGAGCCCTGCCCGACTTCCGCAGCCCCGTGCGCGAGAACGACACGATCGACTGAGTCGTCGCCGTGCAGCTCTATCCGGGCGTCGCAGCGTTCCGGGAAACCGAAGGAGAACCCTATGTTCTTGTAGGCGCAGGCGAAACCACGCCCGCGGCGGATGCGGTCTACGGCCGGCGGCAGCGACTCAAACGCCTTCAGCTCACCGACGAGCGGAGGCGCTCCCCACTCCGAGCGGTCACGACAGCCTTCGATGACTTCAGGAAGGCTGACACCGCGCGGCATCTCTGCCTGGGTGATGCCGTGGTCGCCTTCCCGCAAGCAGTTGATGAGGCGAAGCTCGACCGGATCCTTGTCGAGGGCTGCGGCGAGTTTGTTCATCTGCGACTCCGCTACAAAGGCTCCCTGCGGTGCTCCGAACCCGCGAAAAGCCCCTCCGGGCACAGTGTTTGTGTAGACCGCATGGCTGTCGATGTGGGCGTTCGGGATGTCGTATGGCCCCGCGACGGTCAGGTGCATGTTGCCGAGGACCTTGTTCGACGTGTAGTTGTAAGCGCCGGCATCGAGATACCCGAGCGCCTCGACGGCAGTGATCCGTCCCTCTTTCGTGGCGCCCCATTTGGTTTGGATTCGTCCCCGGTGCCGCTTGTGGTGGCCGACGACGCTCTCTTCCCGCGACCACGTGGTGTGGATCGGGCGAGTTTCGCCGGCCTGGCTGAGCTTCCAGGCGGCAAGTGCGAGCACGATCTGGATCGACATGTCCTCGCGTCCACCGAAGGCGCCGCCGGTTGCCGCGTAGACGACGCGGACCTTCTCTTCAGGTAGATCGAGAGCGTGGGTTATCTGCCCGAGCTCCTCGTAAGTCCATTGCCCGCCGACCTTCACAGTGACGCGGCCTTCCGCGTCGATGTACCCGACACCTGCCTCAGGCTGGAGGTAGGCGTGTTCTTGGTGCGGAACCGCGTATGTGCCTTCGATGACGATATCGGCCGCCTTCCAGCCGGCATCCATGTCACCCTTGCGGATGCGGAACGTGTAGTAAGCGTTGGATTCGCCTTGCTCCGGATGAAGGATCTGTCGGCCGGTCAGGGCTTCGTCGATGTTGCGGACGATCGGAAGCTGCTCCCACTCCACTTTGATCGCGGCGGCGCCGCGCTCAGCAGCTTGTGGGGATTCGGCTACGACGAAAGCAATCTGATCAGCTTCCCAGCGGCTGATGTCCGCTGCCACATCTGCCCGCCCTGTGGTGTTGAGGCCAACTAGCACCGGCTGATCAAACATGGTCAGGCCGTATTCGTTGACGGGGACGTCTGCGGCCGTGAAGACAGCGAGGACTTGGGGGTCGGCTTTGGCCTCGGCGGTGTCCATCGAGATCATCCGGGCATGAGGTTGACCCGAAAAGACCACCTTTCCGTACAAAGCGTTGTCACCACGGAGGTCGTCTGGATAAGGCGTTTCCCCCGTGACTTTGTCACGAGCATCGACCCGATTGTGTTCTGTCCCTATCGTCACTGGTCCGCTCCGGCCGCATCCATGACGGCATCGACGATCTTGTAGTACCCGGTGCACCGGCACAGGTTGCCCGATAGGGCCCGCGCCACATCGTCGCGGGTGGGGGACCCGACGTCTTCGAGCAGGCGACCCGCCGCCATCAGGATTCCTGGAATGCAAAAACCGCATTGCACTGCGCCGTGCTCGATGAATTCGTGCTGCAGAGGGTGCAACTCGTCTGGATTGGGGGCCAGTCCTTCGATCGTCACGATGTTTGAGCCGGCAGCCGCCGGAGCGGCGACGAGGCACGACATGACGGCGGCACCGTCGAGCCACACGGTGCAGGCGCCACACTCACCCTCTGCGCAGCCTTCCTTTGAGCCGGTCAGGCCCTGGTTGCGCAGCCAGTCGAGCAAGGTCTCGTCTGGCGTGGTGTCGCCTGCGATCGAGTCGCCGTTCACTCGCATGGCGATCGTGTCGCCGGCTTGCAGCGTCTCCACTGCGCCTCCGCCGGCCAGGAGGCCCTGTGCCGGGCCCAACAGAACGGGAAGTTTCGGCCATTGGGAACGAGCAGCACCAGCGGCGATGACAGCCAACCCACGTGCCACGAGGATTTCGACGGTGTCGGACCTGTAGGAGGCAGTCGCTCTCAGGTCGTCGATGGGAGTAACTGCTGCAGCAGCTGCGGATGCCGCCGCGCTGATCGAGGCGTCAGACAGCGGTTCGCCGATCAGGGCAGCCTCGGCATCGGCAGCGGAGACGATGGTCGGCGCAACACTGCCGAGGGCGATGTTCGCTCTCATCACGTCGCCGTGTTCGTCGCGGTCGATGACGATGGCAGCATGCACGACCGAGATCGCCTGTGCCCTGCGTAATCCGAGTTTCACGAATATCCCGTCGCCGCTTTCGGGGATCGCCTGGCACGAGATCTTGGTCAGCAGTTCGTCGGCCTCCATCACCGTGCGTCGCACGCCGGTGTAGAAGTCACGCAATCCGACCTGGCGCGTGCCCCGCATCGAAGAAAGCTCGACTGTGGCGTCCAAAGCCCACAGCGCGCTGATCGTGTCGTTGGCAGGGCTTGCGGTCACCAGGTTGCCGGCGATTGTTGAGCGGTTGCGCAGTTGCGGCGAGCCCACCTCCCAGCATGCCTGGGCGAGGGGGAGAGCCCTCTCCACGATGAGAGGTGAAGCAACGGCCTGGGCATGAGTCACAAGCGGGCCGATGTGGATCGTGCCATCTGGGGACTCGATCGTGTTGAGGCCGACGATGCCGGTGATGTCGACGAGCACGCTGAAGCCGGTGCGGACTCGTCGCTGCATCTCTAGGAGCAGGTCCGTTCCGCCGGCAAGCACCCGGGCCTCCTCACCATGTTCAGCGAGGAGTTCCAAGGCCTCTGCGAGGTCGTTGGGCCGTTCGTACCGAGCCGCGCGGTGGGCGGACCGCTGCACTTCATGCATCTGGGGACTCTCCAAGTGCAGCTCGACCGTTGTAGATGATCCCGCCGCTCTCCACGTAATGAACGAGGACTTGGGCGGCTCGATCCCGCAGGACGTCTGTTTCAACCCGGATTCCAACAGCCTCGAGATCGCTGACCCAGTGGCTCGGCTTGGGACCCTCGTCGAAACCGACGGATCGGGCATCCTCGTCGCGGGCGCCGCACACCAATGATGTGACGCCTGACCAGCCAACCGCACCGAGGCACATCGCGCATGGCTCGGTCGTAGCAACCAGAGTCGTTCGCCCGACACTGGCGATGTCGTGGTGCCCAATGGCGCAACCGGCCATGGCGAACGCCACCATCTCGGCATGGGCGATCGCCATCGACGATGCCACGACCCGGTTGACGCCTGCCGCAATCAGCGTGCCCTCCTCTCGGAAGATGGCGGCGCCAAACGGCCCGCCGGTATCCGCGGCGACGTTGCGCTCGGCGAGGCCGATTGCGAACTCCATCTGTGCCTCAGAGGTGGTCAGGATCAGATCGTCGGGGACGGCTTCGCCCCACCAATCCGGCAGGGCGATCGACGCTGTGAGCGGATGAGTCATCTTCCCCGATCCTCGCATATGGATCTCTTGCTGTTCGACCCCGTTCGTCGAGTTGAACCGTAGCCCCGAGACGGCCATTATCGCGATGTCTATCAGGGAGAATCTCTCACCCATGGTGCGACGCCGAGCAGAGTGCTCGCAATCGCCCACCAGGCGCGCATTGGTCACGATCGGGCTTATCTAGGAGGATTTGGTCAATGAAATCGAGAAACCACTGGCTTTCGACGCTCACGCTGCTGGCGGCGTTCGCGTTGCTCGCCTCGGCATGTAGCGACGACGGCGGCACCGCCGTCGAGGATTTCCAATTCGGAATCCTGTTGGTTGGTCCTGAGTTCGATCAGGGCTACAGCCAGGCTCACTTCGAAGGTGCCCAATACGCAATCGAGCAGCTCGGTCTGCCCGAGGAGGCGTTGATCAGCCTTGACTTCATCAATCCTGCCGACAATCCGGGCCTCACGCCAGAGGGTGTGGCTGCTGACATGATCTCCCAAGGCGCCGATCTCATCGTCTTCAACTCGGATGACATGCGCGATGGTGCCTTTGCGGCCGCAGAGCAGAACCCCGACGTTCCAATGATCTGGGTTTCTGGCGACAGCGCATGGGAGGACGGCAAGGACTACCGATCCGATCTTTCGAATCTCGGCAACCTTTGGGGTCAGATGACCTTCGGCAAGATGATTGCCGGCTGTGCCGCGGCGCTCGAGACGCAGACCGGCCAACTTGGTTACCTCGGGCCGCTAACCAACGACGAGACTCGTCGCCTGGTGAACTCCGCATACCTGGGAGCCCAGTACTGCTGGGAGAACTTCCGTGGCGGTAACCCGGCCGACCTGACCTTTGATGTGACCTACATCGGTTTCTGGTTTGAGATCCCCGGTGTGACGCTCGACGCAACGCAGGTCGTCAACGACTTCATCGACGGTGGCGCCGACGTTGTGCTGTCAGGCATCGACACGACACAGGCCCTTGTCCGCAGCGGTCAGCGCGCCGACGCCGGCGAGCAGCTTTGGGCGATTCCATACGACTTCGTCGATGCGTGCCAGGAGGCGCCGGACATCTGCCTCGGTGTTCCCTACTTCAACTGGGGGCCCGCCTACCTCGACATTGCTCAGTCGGTGATCGACGGTGACTTCGAGGCGGAGTGGCAGTGGATCGCGCCGGATTGGGCTGACATCAACGACCTCGACTCGAGCGTTGTCGGCTTCATCAAGGGCAACGGGCTCAGCGCCGACGCTGCGGCCAACCTTGACACTTTCATTGCCGGTCTCGGCGATGGAACGATCAACCTGTACACCGGACCGCTGAATTGGCAGGACGGCACGCCCTTCCTCGGCGCCGGGGAGACAGCCAGCGAGTTCCAGATCTGGTACTCAGATCAGTGCCTCGAGGGCATCAACGGAGTCTGTGATCTCGGCTAGGGAGCCAATTACCAAACACAATCGAGAGATAGAGCGGCGTCCCGGCAGGGGCGCCGCTCCTTTTTGCCGTCCGGCACTGGACTGAACAATTCCCTAGCCTGCCGCCCATGAGCCTGGAGCTGCGGGATATTCACAAGCACTACGGGCCCGTTCGCGCCAACGACGGGATTTCTCTCACTGTTGCCGAGGGCACGCTTCATGGACTGCTTGGAGAGAACGGGGCCGGCAAGTCGACACTTATGAAGGTGCTGTCCGGGTTTCACTCTGCAGACTCGGGCGAAGTGGTCCTCGATGGCAAGTCCATCAAGCTGGCGTCGCCTGACGACGCAATTGCGGCCGGCATCGGCATGCTCCACCAGGACCCGCTCGTCTTCCTTCCTTTCAACGTAATCGACAACTTCGTGCTTGGTAGCCCCGGGGGATCTCGCCTCGACCGGAAGAAGGCGGCACAGGAGTTTGCCGAGCTGTGCGACCGTTACGGCTTCAACATCGACCCAGCGTCGCCCGCTCGTCTACTGACGGTCGGGGAGCGGCAGCAACTTGAAATCGTCCGGTTGCTGTGGCTGGGAGCCAGGGTGCTGATCCTCGACGAGCCAACGACCGGTATCTCGGCGGATCAGCGGTCCAAATTGTTCGTCACCCTCAAGGCCCTCGCTACAGAAGGTATGAGCGTCATCTTCGTTTCGCACAAACTCGAAGAGGTGGCCGACCTGTGTGAGCGAGTCACGGTGATGACGCGGGGCAAGGTGGTCGGCGAAGCCGAAATGCCGGTGCCGCCGGAGCAACTCGTGAAGATGATGTTCGGCCAAGCGGTCGAAGTAAAGGACAGGCCCGCCGTCGACCACGGTGCCGCCCAGCTCAAACTCAGCGACATCCGCACCGCCTCGGGAATGCTCAGTGAAGAGCCGGTATCGCTCGAAGTGCGCGCTGGCGAAGTCGTCGGGTTGGCCGGGATGGAAGGCAGCGGTCAGGACGCGTTCCTGCGGATCTGCTCCGGGATGCGCAACCCCCGGTCCGGATCCGTTCAAATCGCTGGCACGGATCTGACCGGAAAGAACTACAGGGACTTCCTTGCTGCCGACGTTAAGTACCTGCCCGCAGGGCGGCTCGAGGAGGGCCTGATTGAAGGCCTGACCATCACAGAGCATTTCGTGTTGGCAGGCGAGGATCGAGGGTTCTTTGTCGATTGGGGGAAGGCGAAGAAAAGAGCCGAAGCGCAGGTGGATCACTTCACCATCAAAGGCACAGAGGCGTCGACCGCGGAGTCACTCTCGGGCGGCAACCAACAGCGGCTATTGCTCGCAATGCTCCCACCGCGGCTGAATGTGTTGCTGATGGAGCATCCGACGCGAGGGCTCGACATCGAGTCTGCCGACTGGGTGTGGGAACAACTGCTGGCGCGCCGCGAAGTCGGTACGTCCATCGTGTTCGCCTCGGCCGACCTCGACGAATTGTTGCGCTATAGCGATCGCATCCTTGTGTTCTTCTCCGGCCGGATAATCGGAGAGCTGGACGCCAAGGCAACCAACGTCGACGAGATTGGGCTCCTCATCGGAGGCCGCTCGGTGGACTCGGGGGCTGCATGAGCGCCAGGGTGCAGAACCTGCTGCTGCCGATCGCAGTTGTTGTCGTCTCGACCGTTGCGTTGCTGTTCCTCGCCGGCACCAATCCGTGGGATCCGATCCGGTTCATCATCGAGGGCTCGATCGGGTGGCCACCGTTCGAGGCTGGCACCGCATCCAAGATCGGGGATACGGTGATGGTGTGGGTGCCGATCGCCCTCGCCTCCGCAGGGTTGATTGTGACGTTCAACGCCGGGATGTGGAACATCGGCATCGAGGGTCAGATCATCGTGGGAGCGATCGCCGCCTCCTGGGCCGCCCGGACGATTTCGGCTCCGCGGCCGCTCCTGGTGTTTCTCACGATCGTGGCGGGTGCCATTGGTGGGATGCTGTGGGGGCTGTTGGTCGGCGTGCTGCGGACAGTGGGTGGGGTCAATGAGATATTTGGCGGCCTCGGGCTCGACTTCGTGGCCGTGTCGATTACGACGTATCTGATCATTGGGCCGTGGAGCCGGTCCGGAGTTGCGTCCACCAGCGGCACCGACATATTCCCGGACGCCGCCCTGTTGCCTTCGTTTGGCGGCACAAGGTTGTCGCCGCTGGCAATCGTGATCACTCTGGCGGCCATTGGGGGCGTGTGGATCCTGTTCCGAGGAACGCTCTACGGGCTCAAGCTCAAGGCAGTCGGCGCCAATCGACCCAGCGCCTTTCTGATGGGCATCCCGACCAACCGGTTCCTGCTCGGCGCCTTCATGATCTGCGGAGCGTTGGCCGGCATTGCGGGAACCTCGCAGGCGACCGGCTTCCACTTCAAGCTGATTCCTGCCATCTCGGGGAACTACGGGTTCCTGGCGATCCTCGTGGTGCTGCTTGCCCGGTTCCGGGCGTTCTGGGTGATTCCCATTTCGTTCTTCTTCGCCATGATTGCGGTCGGCGCTTCTCAGCTCGACCTGCGTCTCGACTTGAGCTCCACGCTCGGCGGTGTGCTCCAGGGCACCCTCGTTCTGTCCGCGATGTTGGGGCTGGGCTGGGCGGCGTACCGAGCGCGTAAGCATGCCGACGCTGCCGATTCGGCGGCACAGGATGCAGCTACATGAGCGGGTTCTTGACTGCCCTCGGCGAGATGTTCGACACGGCCACGATCGCCTCCATCGTGGCGGGCGCTTCCGGGCTGCTGTTCGCCACCATGGGTGAGACGATCAGCGAGAAGGCTGGGGTCATAAACCTGTCCGTAGACGGTTCGATGATGCTGGCCGCGCTCGCCGGCTTCGTGGCTGCGTTTCACACGGGCAATGTCTGGATTGGATTCCCGGCTGCGGCTGCCGTGGGGGTCGCAGCGGCCTTGGTGGTTGCCTTCGGGAACATCAAACTGAGCCTCAACCAGGTGGCGATCGGTTTTGTGCTTTTTGCACTTTGCACTGCGTTGAGCCGGTTCCTCGGCAGTGGTTATGTCGGCCGCCAGCCCGTTGCGGTGCCGGCGTGGGATATCCCAGCGTTGAGCTCAATTCCGTTCTTCGGCCCGGTGCTGTTCTCTCACAACCTGATCGTGTATCTGTCCATGGTCACGGTGCTGGTGACCTACTGGTTCATCTATCGGACAAGAGCTGGACTGGCCCTGCAAGGAGTGGGGGAACGGCCAGAGGCGGCTCATTCTCGCGGGATCCCGGTTAACAAATTGCGCTACCTGTACACAGCCATTGGCGGCGCCCTCATCGGCGTCGGTGGAGCCGCATTCACCCTCGACGTCAAAGTGGGCTGGTCGGACCGCCCCACTCTCAACTTCGGGTGGATTGTGCTCGCCATCGTGATCTTCGGTGGCTGGCACCCGCTACGAGCCGCATTCGGCGTGTTGCTTTTCGGCGCGCTGCAGGCTTTTGCCCTCAACCTGCAGCCGGAGTTCCCCACGTTCTCGCAGGTGCTCCCATCGATTCCGTTCCCGGCGATGATCCTGGCACTGGTGGTCGTCAACTGGAAGACCCTGCTCGATTGGCTCGACCGATACCCCTGGCTGCGGTCGATTCTGCGGAGCGATCCACCAACTGCCATCGGCACCAGGTTCGAGGTCAGCTAGCCCGGATCGTATTGAGGTAGTTGTAGACGGTGATGCGGCTTACGCCCATCAAGTCCGCGACGTCCTCGATTGACTTGCGCAGCAGGAAGGCGCCCTTCTCGTCGAGAAGTCGGACGGCAACCTGCTTCTGAACCCGATCGAGATTGGCGAGTTCGGAGCCCAACTCGTGCTCGACGCTGCTCACCAGTCGGTCCAGTGCCGTTTGCATGGGGGCGATCCGAAAGCCTGCGATCGTCTCGCCTTTCCAAACCAAGGGCACATCGCCGTTTGCCATCTCGTCGACCGAGACGATCTCTCCACCGACGACGTCTGCGACCGGTCTGAGCGCCTCGAGCAGGGGGTGGTCTCCTCCGTTCATTGCGCGGTCACCTGAACCGAAACTCGAGCGGCACCTGCCGCGGTGGCGGCATCGACCACCGAGATGAGGGCGG
>JAHEJX010000154.1 GCA_024638645.1 Actinomycetes bacterium | reverse complement strand
AGAGCAACCACGAGGGTGCCCTCATCGACGCCCTCCACGAAGCCAGAGAACGCGCGGACGCGGTTCTGGTAAACGCAGGAGCCCTCACCCACTACAGCTATGCGCTCTACGACGCGCTGGCTGCAATCGACAAGTTGACGGTCGAGGTTCACATTTCAAACATCCACTCCAGGGAGGATTGGCGCCGCCATTCAGTTATCTCGCCTGCCGCTGATCATCTGATCTTCGGCCGGGGCTTGCGCGGATATCGCGACGGGCTGCGCAGGATCTTCTATTCCCTTGCCCACCCTCCGGAAAGAGTCTCGTACGGACCGAATCAGGTCGAGTACGGCGAACTCCGCGTCCCCGCGGGCGCCGGCCCCCATCCCGTTGCTGTGCTGATCCACGGCGGCTTCTGGCGAGAAGTGTGGACTCTCGACCTGATGGATGGTCTGGCAACTGACCTCGCCGCCAGAGGATGGGCGGCGTGGAACATCGAGTACCACAGGGTCGGCGGCGGTGGCGGCTGGCCCACGACGCTCGAGGACGTCGGCCAGGCAATCGACCACCTCACGAAGATGAAAGAGACCCGCAACCTCGATCTGGACAACGTGGTCGCTATCGGTCACTCCGCTGGCGGCCATCTTGCACTGTGGAGCGCCGCACGCCCTCGCCTGTACGACGAGGAACCTGTCAAGGCCGGCGTGCTGAAGCCGGGGCGCGTTGTGGCGCTTGCCGCCGTGGCCGACCTAGCGATGGCCCACTCTCTGGGAACCGGAGACGGCGCAGTCGAGGAGCTGATCCGACGCACTCCGGCAGAGGGACCTCGACGTTATGAGTCGGCGTCGCCGGCTGAGTTGGTCCCACTCGAAGCCAAACAGTTGATCGTTCACGGCGACAAGGACGACAGCGTGCCGATTGAGATTGCCCGGAGCTATGTCGCGGCGGCCAGCACGGCGGGCGACGATGTGACGTTCCATGAGATGCCCGGTGGCGACCACTTCGAAGTGATCGATCCGTCTTCTGCGGCGTGGGCCGGGGTCATCGAATGGCTCGGCTAAGCGCCGGCGAACTCTCCGAGCCGGCGCAACCCCTCGGCCAAATCGTCATCGCCGAGTGCGAAGGAAAAGCGAGCCGACCCGGGAGCGCCGAACGCCTCCCCTGGGACAAAAGCCACCTTCACGGCGTCGAGCACATTGGCCGCCAGCTCTAGCGTTGTGGTTGCCGTCGACCCGTTTGCCATGGGCCTTCCCAACAGTCCCTCCAGTGAGGCGAATGCGTAAAAGGCCCCCTCCGGCTCGTTGCACTCGATGCCGGGAATCTCATTGAGCATGCGGTGCATCGTGCGGCGGCGCCGGTCGAACGCGACCTTCATCTCCTCGACCGCTTCGAGGCTCCCCGAGACCGCTTCGAGTCCCGCTCGCTGGGATACGTTGGAAACATTCGACGTCATGTGAGACTGGAGCCGGATGGCTGCCTTGGCGACCGCATCGGGGGCGACCATCCAACCGACCCGCCAACCTGTCATCGCGTACGTCTTCGAGCAACCGTTGAGCACGACACAACGCTCGGCGATCTCAGGAGCGACCACGGGAAGAGAAGCGTGGACCGCGTCACCGTAGACGAGGTGCTCGTAAATCTCGTCGGTCATGACCCAGATGCCACGGTCCGCGGCCCACCGACCGATCTCAGCGATCTTCTCCGGCCGATATACCGAGCCCGTTGGATTAGAGGGCGAAACGAAGATCAACATCTTGGTTTGAGGTGTCGCCGCCGCATCGAGCTCGGCAACTGTTGCCTGGTATCCGCTTTCCGCCGAAGTGGGAACAACCACAGGTTGACCGCCGGCGAGCCTGATCGCCTCGGGGTACGAGACCCAGTAGGGGGCAGGAAGGAGGACCTCATCTCCCGGATCGAGGAGGATCTGACATGTCGCGTAAACCGCGTGCTTGCCACCATTGGTCACGACTATCTGTGAGGCCGACACGTCGTACCCGGAATCTCGCCTTGTTTTGGACGCAATGGCCTCACGGAACTCTGGCAGACCACCCGCAGGCGTATAGCCATGGTTCTTCTTGTCCGAAGCGGCCGCAATCGCCGCTGCGACGATGGCCGGAGGGGTTGGGAAGTCGGGCTGACCTGCGCCGTACCCGATCACGCTGTGGCCCTCCGCTCTCAGCGCGTTGGCCCGTCCCGTTATTGCAAGGGTGGCTGACTCCGCTACTGCCTGCGCGCGCCGAGAAATGCCCTGGCTTGGCCCGTCCGTCATGGTTGTTACTCTCCTCAGCGCAGTCGCGGGCTTCGCAATCGCCCGCACCCTAACCCGTGGCAGGAACATGACAGACCTTCCCGACATCCGCCTTCCGGCCGACCTGATGCCAAGCGACGGGCGCTTCGGATCGGGCCCTTCCAAGGTGCTGGCACCCAGCCTCGTGTCGCTCGCCGAGACCGGGGCCTCTTTGATGGGTACGAGCCATCGCCAGCCAGTCGTGCGAGCCGTCGTGGCCCAGGTCCAAGACGGCATCCGAGCCCTATTGGGCCTTCCGGATGACTACGAGGTCGTGATGGGCAACGGCGGGGCCACAGCATTCTGGGATGCCGCAGCGTTCGGCCTCATCGAGCGGCGCAGCCAGCACGTCACGATTGGCGAATTCTCATCCAAGTTCGCCACGGTCGCCGCCGGAGCTCCGCATCTCGATGCGCCGGAGATCATCGCGGCAGAGTACGGGCACGCGGCATACCTGCGGGGCGACGAATCCATCGACGCCTACGCAACAATCCACAACGAGACATCAACGGGAGTGAAGCTGCCCATTACGCGACCGGATGGCTCAGGAATCGTGATGGTCGACGCCACTTCGGCAGCAGGCGCGGTCGCGATCGACCATGCGGAATACGACGTCTACTACTTCTCGCCGCAAAAGGCGTTCGGCAGCGACGGCGGGTTGTGGCTCGCCATCTGCTCCCCGCGGGCAATAGCGCGCATCGAGTCGATTGCAGGATCGGACCGATGGATTCCGCCGTTCCTCGACATCAAGACGGCAGTCGACAATTCCCGGAAGAACCAGACTTACAACACACCTGCAATCGCAACGATGTATCTGCTGGCCCGCCAGATCGAGATGATGCTCCTCAAGGGCGGCCTCGGCTGGGCCATCAAGCGTGCCGAAACCTCCAGCTCGTTGCTCTACACCTGGGCGGAGCAAAGTGACGTTGCCGCTCCGTTCGTGGCGGATCCGGATCTGCGATCGACAACGACTGTGACGATCGACCTGGTTGCGGCCGTCGATGCAGACACAGTTGAAGGCGTGCTGCGTGCCAACGGGCTTGTCGATACCTTCGGGTACCGCAAACTCGGCCGCAACCAGCTGAGGGTTGCGTGCTTCCCTAACGTCGAACCGGACGACATCGAGAGCCTCACGGCAGCCATCGAATACATCGCCGCCCGGCTCTAGCCGCAAGCCAGAATCGCCGGTCCGCAATCCACTACACCACCAGTTTGGCGACGGTTTCCATGAGACGCAGCTCTTGCTCGAAGAGATCGTGAACAGGGACACTGCCGGCCGTGACCGTCATTGGATCCTTGAAGTAGAAGCCCAGCCAGTCTTGTACGCCGCCTCGCCCTTTGCGATTGGCGAGATCCATCAAGCGAGCGAGATCGAGGACAATCGGAGCCGCCAGGATCGAGTCGCGACATAGGAAGTCGACCTTTATCTGCATCGGATAGTCGAGCCAGCCGAAGATGTCGATGTTGTCCCAGCCCTCTTTGTCGTCGCCGCGCGGCGGGTAGTAGTTGATCCTGACCTCATGCGTGATGTCACCGTATAGATCCGGATGCCTATCAGGCTCGAGAAGCGACTCGAGAACGCCCAGCTTCGACACTTCCTTCGTACGGAAGTTGTCCGGGTGGTCGAGCACTGCCCCGTCGCGGTTGCCCAAGATGTTGGTGGAGAACCAACCTTTCACGCCTAGTCGCCTGGATTTGAGACCGGGAGCCAGGATTGTCTTCATCAACGTCTGCCCTGTCTTGAAGTCTTTACCGGCGATCGGGACGCCGTGCGCTTCGGCCATCTCGACGAGAGCCGGAATGTCGACTGACAGGTTGGGCGCACCGTTGGCAAACGGCACACCGCACCGTATTGCGGCATATGCGTAGACCTGGCTCGGCGCGATCGCGGGGTCGTTCTCCTTGAGACCGCGCTCGAATGCGGCCAAGTCCTTGTGGACGGGTTGCGCCTCGAGGTAGGCCTCTGTCGACCCGCACCACACCATTACCAGCCGCTCTCCGCAGAGCCGGAACGACTCGATGTCGGCGCTGAGCTGGTCCGCCAACTCCATCAGGTTGTCTCCACGCTTCGTGTGGTTGGCGTCGGCCAATGCTTTGACCCAAGTTGGATCAAACACGCCGGGCTTTGGCCGGATTTCGCGAAGTTCGTCGGCGACGACCGCAAGATGCTCAGCCGATAGGACTTTGCTGCGCTCCGCTACTTCGTACGCCGACTCATCGAATATGTCCCACGCGCCGAAGTCGATGTCATCGAGAGCGGCCAGATACTGGTTCATCGGCACGCCACCGACCTCGGCGTATTCGGTAAGGGCGCCAACCGGCTTGGCCAAACCCTTTCGGGTCAGGAGCACTCCGGCCATCAGAGTTGTAGATACGGCACCGAGACCGGGCGTCAGAATGCGCAGCTTTGAATTCATGGGGGCGGCCTTTCATCAGTAGTCGATTCCAAGCTACGGCAGAGCAATACATCGTACAAGCGGATGATTCTGAACTAACATATTAGTAATCCTTATGCATTCAACGCAGTTCGATCTAGAAGGTTTGACGCTCCAGCAGCTGCGCTATTTCAACGCGGTTGCAGAAGGCGAGACATTCGCCGACGCCGCCGCCCTGATCGGGATATCGCAGAGCGCGCTCTCGCAGGGGATCGCCAGACTCGAACAGGTCACCGGGACGCGACTCCTCGAACGCGACGGCAGGCGCCGCCGGGTCACGGATACAGGGGAACTCGTTGCGAGCTATGCACGGCGGGTACTGGGTGAGAGCGAGCTACTGGCAAGCCGGCTTCACGAGCGGAGGGATGGCACCGGCGGGCATCTGAGGGTCGGCCTGATCGACGCAGCAGCTCTCTATCTCTTCCCGCAGAACATTTCAGCCTTCACTGCGGCGCTCCCCGAGGTGACGCTCTCGATCACGGTGGCGGGTTCGGCGGAGCTCGAACAGCGCCTCGCCGATTTCCGTGAAGATGTCGTGATAGTCGTCGGCCCTCCGGAACGAGGAATAGCAACCCACTTGTTCTCCGAAGCAATGCACCTCTACGGAACGCCGGCGACGGACAACCCAACGCTTGCCCTCTACCCGACCGGCTCCCGAACCAGAGCCGCCATCGAGACGGGCCTCGCCAAGGCCGGAATCGCCTCTGCCGTGATTGCCGAAAGCGGCAACCCGGCTGTGTTGCGGGAGTTGTGCCGTCTGACCGGCAGCCGGACCGTTCTCCCCGAA
>JAHEJX010000153.1 GCA_024638645.1 Actinomycetes bacterium | reverse complement strand
ACAGCACGCCCACCGCACATAACGGCACATCTTGAGCGGCGCGTCGAGGGCGGAGCCACAAGAGAGACACTCGAATCGGCCGTCTCTGACGCTTTTGGATGAGCGTGGAAGCGAGATGGGCTGCACCGAACAAGTCTCAATGGGTCAAGTCGTGAGTATGAGCACCCGCATCGCGTGACGCAAGAGAGCGCATAGTGTTGATCGGATGTGTCGAGTAGCCCTCTGCGCCGGTTCCCTCAGATGGTGCCGGGTCATCGGACCTTGTGGCAGGGTCATTGGACCCTCAGTGGGCCAGGCCGGCGCTTGATGGGCCAAATGGAGCGTCTGGTTTGGTCCGACAGTTCCCAGCGGCGACCGCCCCGAGCGGGTCGCCCTCACCACCGGACACGGTTGAGGGATATAGTCGATGGAGGGAGACACCTATGGCGCCAATCTCGCTCCGCGCGTCCTACCTGCTGCTCGCGCTGACCGTGGCGGGCTCAGCCTGCACATCGTCGCGGGAATTGCCCACCTCATCTGAGATTGGGTCGCAGTTGGCGGCCCGCCATCCTGTGATCGTTGACTACAGCCCGACGGTCTCGGACGTCGGTGCCCTCCTCTATCTTCTCTCCAATCCCGCCGTAGATGTCGTCGCGATCACCATGCCGGTCACCGGCGAGGCGGGATGTGACCTAGGACTCGAGGTCACCCTCGGCATCCTCGCCATGTACGAACGGGCCGACATTCCCGTGGCGTGCGACCCAGAGCGACCGCCCGATGCTGAGAACTGGCCGGTCGCATTCCTGGCTGGGCAAGAATCGCTCAGCTCGGGTCTACCCGCACCGACAGGTGCTGTCGCTGACCCGCGACCGGCGCACCAACTCATCGCCGACATCGCAGCCTCGGCCGATCAGCCCGTCGTTCTCTATGCGGTCGCGCCTCTCACCAACATCGCCCGCGCCCTGGATCGCCATCCCAACCTCGCAGCTGAGCTCGATCGGATTGTGATCATGGGTGGCGCCGTCGATGTCCCGGGGAACGTGGAAGGGACCGGAGCAGAGTGGAACTTCTGGATCGACGTTCCTGCCGCAGTTCGAGTGCTGGCGTCGGGAGCCCAAATCACACTGGTGCCGCTCGACGCCACCAACGATGTACCGGTGCCCCTCACCTGGAAACGCGACTTGCGTAGAGCCGAACAGACCGATCCAGTTGTGTACCTGAGTTCCCTGGTAGAGACCTTCCCATCTGTGACCAGCGGGTTCTTCTTTCTGTGGGACGAACTGGCCGCTTCGGTAGCCGCCGGCGGGGAGCTTGTTGACAACCAAGCCTTGAACCTGACCGTCGTTGATGAGCCAGGTCCGATGTTCGGGAGCACGGTCCGTGATCCGTCGGGAGCTTTGGTCCTGGTGGCGACTGGTGTCCCCGACCGAAACAGCTTCTACGCCCACTTCCTCAGAACCCTGCAAGGGTCACCGGGCGAAACGACTGTCTCACCCACCTCCGAAGGCCGCCCGGGTGCCGGAGATCCCGGGCCGGCCACTGTCCAAGAAGAGGTGCTGACGTACTGGTTACTCGAAGCGATGGCTGGGAACGTCGCCACTGCCGCAGAGGTGGTTGCACCAGGTGCCAGCTGGACCGGCCTGAGTGAGTCCGCAGACGTATTCGCCGAAGGATCGGCGCCGTACGAGGTGTCGGCCATTGATGTCACCTGCACAACGGAGGGATCAGTGGCGACCTGCGACGTGACGTGGGACGACGTGTGGATCTCGGCGACCCGCGACCTAGATAGAGGGTCCTTGCGAGTTGGGGCCGAGGTGGTTGATGGGCTGATTGTGGCCTTCCGCGAATTCGCGTTCGGCCCGGGCATCTCCGCCGCCTACGACGAGCACCTGGCGTGGCTGGCGGTCGAAATGCAAGCCCTCTACGAGCAGGCGTGCAGTGCCGATGCCGCCGCGAAACAATGCAGTGAGCTCCTCGTCGCAACTGTTGAGGAGTGGATGGCAAGCCGATAGTGCCGCGCTCTTAGGTGAGATTGTTGCCACGCTGTGACGTCCATTCACAGTCCTCGAAATAGCCAAAACGATCAGTCTTCCCGGCATGCTGGGCCGGCTCCCGACTCGACGGACCGAAGCGTCACGCTTCACGTGACGGATCTGGATGGAGTCGGCTGGGGACAGCTGACGCTTCGGTTGTCTCAGGCGAGAGTGCCCGACAGGTGGCCGACAATGTGGGCGGCATCGGCGCCAACGCCTGAGAAGAGCCCCGATCCCACCGTGTGCATCCCATGGAGACCGATGAAGTAGAGGCCCGGCTCCGGGGTGACTCCGCGCTGTTGGCGTGGGTACCCGCGTTGGTCGGCAATCTCGGTGTCGATCCACGAGAAGTCGTAGTGGTACCCGGTGGCCCACACGACGCTACGGATGCGGGCTGACTCGAGGTCTAGGTGGGTTGGCGTTGCCCCGGCCGCCCAGGTGATGGCCTCGAGGTCGGCCGGTGGGGCGTCGATGCCGTGCTCGGCGATGTGCCGATCCACGCCACCCTGAAGTTGATTGGCGACCTCATCCGCGCCGTCGAGAATCTCGTCCACGCTCTCGCCCAGTCTGAGCGTGACCCCGTCGGCTTCGAGGACGCGACCCACTAGATGCACGCCATCTCGCCCAAAAGCCCGCAAGTTGAGGTCTTTACCTCCGTCTCGCCCCGACACTATCGGGTTGGGTCGTTGCCTCATATCGTCGGTAACGGTCATGTCGGCGAAACCCATCTCCTTCATCCAGGCGCTGATGTCTTTGCCTCGATAGCGACGTGGGCCCCGGCCGGACTGACCGATGGAGAACCAGACCTCCCGCTCCTCGATGGCCAGATCATCGACGATCTGAGCACCCGACTGTCCGCTCCCCACCACCAGGACGCCGCCTTCGGGCAATGCCGACGGCCGTCGGTATTCCTGACTGTGCAACTGGACCAGGTCAGGATCGAGAGATGCAGACGCCGGTGGGATGGAAACGAACGGAAACGCTCCTGTCGCAACAACCACGGCGCGGGCATTCCACTGACCTCCATCGGTCGTGAGCGTCCAGCCGTCGTCCCTGGGGGCGACACCCGAGACCTTGGTTGACTCCAAGACCGGAGCATCCAGGAACCCCCGGTATCGCGCCACGTAGTCGGCTATGTCGTCGCGGGGTATGAACCCATCCGGGTCGTCACCGTCATAGGGGAACCCGGGAAGGTCGAGCGTCCAGTTGGGGGTCACCAGGCAGAATGAATCCCAACGATCACGCCACGAGTTCCCGGGTTGGTCGCGATCGAAGAGCACATGTTCGATCTTGTGCTCCCGCAGCCAGTAGCTGGTCGCAAGCCCGGCCTGACCCGCGCCAACAACCGCAACGTCGACCGTCTCCATACATTCGACCCTACAGATCGCCGTTGCTCAGGTGCCCGGCAACCGCCTGTGATTCAATTCACATTGGGCGGGCGCCGATCCGCCAGCGCCGCTGGAGCACAGCCTGACGCCTTGCGATGGTTGCGGAAGGGCAGTGTCGCTCAGTTGGCGAGCAGCCAACGGATGCGGTCGAGTGACAACAGGTAGTGGATCGCCACACCGAGCCCCAAGACCACCGCAGCTGTTGCAGCGACATACCAGAGAAGGGTTGTTGCGGCCGCAAAGAAGACGATCTCCAGACTCAGACGGACAACCCCCCGCACCTCTACCGGCGCGCCCCAGATCGGCTCTCATCTCCGGAACGTTGAACGTGGCCCATCCAACCGCGGCGACTACCGGCAGCCCGATCGCCAGCACCCAGGCCAGGAACCCAGAGGCAAGTTCGTAGGCACCGAAGCCGATCGCCAGAAGCGCTGTGACTTCGAGGAGAAACCTGAATGCGAGGTTGGCAGGGTGAAATCCGAACACGCCGGAAGGCTATTCCGCCCGGTGCTGCTGGGGGTGACCAAGCGACTGCCCGAGGCCTACTGGTCGAAAGGGGGATTCCCTCGCCGCGCCGTCACTCCCTCACTGGCACCAAGTGGCGCTACCTCTCGCCTAGAGAACCCCTGTGGGTGGCCGGACGTCCCATTGGAGAGAGGAGCAGCATGAAACCTACAAGAACCCTCCCCACCTACGCAGCGGCTCTCCTGGTCGTGTCTTCCTGCGGATTCGCACCGGCCCTGGAGCTTCCGATCAACAACCACCCGCTCGCCGACCACCCACCGGTCGTCTCGGTGTGCGCCCCCGGAGAACCCAATTGCGTGGAAACAAGCGTCGGCGTCGACGTCGATGAGCCCGAGTCTGAGCAGTTTCCCGATTCGACCGGAACGACATTCCACGGGGAACTCACCGTGTCGGAGGCGGTCGGATTCGCCGGCGAAGGAACCCTCGCGGTTCACGGCTACCTGTTCTTCGATGAGGATGGCGACTCTCTCTGCGAGGAGCTCGCGCCGGGCGGAGAACGATACGAGTGCGGCGGTGCCCGGCTCCCGGTCGAGGACCTCAGCTTCGAGTTCTTCGGTGATCTGATCGTTCATCACGATGGACTCACCTACAGCCAAGAGCCTGTCAGCGTTCTCGGCGATTTGGTCGACGGAGTACTGATCGTCCACGCACTCGCTAGCGGCTGAACCGCCTGTTTCACAAGGCACCCGGGACGACCCACGGGCCCGGCATATCCCGTGCGTTGAGGCGGGCTCATCCAGACGATCGTTCGCACCCCCACCGCACATAACGGCACGTCTTGAGCGGCGCGTCGAGGGTGGAGCCACAAGAGAGACACTCGAATCGGTCTTCTCTGACGTTTTTGGATGAGCGTGGAAGGGAGATGGGCTGCACCGAACAAGTCTCAATGGGTCAAGTCGTGAGTATGAGCACCCGCATAGCGTGACGCGAAGAGCGCATAGTGCCGGATTGAGGACGCCGTTGAATAGGTCGATTGCTCACGTCGGGCATCGTTATGCGCTACCTGAGAGCGGCTGCGCCGTTGGTCTTCCGGATCACGGGATAGGTAGCGCCGATTGGCGGATCTGGTGCGGGATGTAGGTCTCGTCGTCTGGCTGATTGCTAAGTTGTCTCAATGTCTGAGACGGCAGGCAGCGTCCGTGAGGAGCCCGCCGGCCAAGATCCTGATGGCCGTCTGAGTGCCCTTGTCCTCCTAACGGTCGCTTTGGTTTTGGGGTTCTCTACCTGGTTCTCTGCCACGGCAGTTGTGCCGCAGCTGACAGAGCTTTGGGTCTTGTCGGCGACTGGCAAGGCGTGGCTCACCATCAGTGTGATTCTTGGTTTCGTTGCTGGCGCTCTCATGTCGTCGGCTCTAAATGTTGCTGACAGGGTGCGACCGCAGGTTGTGATGCTGCTGGGATGCCTCGGAGCGGGTCTGGCGAACCTGGGTTTGATCTGGTCCGGTGGTGTGGAGCTGGGTATTCCGTTGAGATTCGCAACGGGCTTCTTCCTCGCCGGGGTCTACCCGCCTTCCTTCAAGCTGATCTCCACTTGGTATCGCCGGGGTCGCGGGATGGCTCTAGGGGTGTTGGCTGCCGGGAT
>JAHEJX010000152.1 GCA_024638645.1 Actinomycetes bacterium | reverse complement strand
CCTACTTCAGCCAGAACAGCACGTTCTACGCAGAAAAGAAGGACAAGGCGGGAGGCTGGCCCATGCAATCGCCAAATCCACTCACCTACGACGACGAACTGGCCGCGCGTTTGTACGAAAAGAGCGCTGCGCTGGCTGGCCTCCCCGCCTAACAACCCCGGTCTGAGACGACGGGCGCCACACAGCGTTGACTCTGTCCACGTTGACCATCAAGCCGGGCAACTCCCAACCACGCTGCCGCCGTGCCCCGCGATAGCCACGTCGATCACCGACTATCGCGCCGTAACGCACAGAACGTCCCCTGCCCGGGATCGGCACGACTGCGTGCGGCTCAGTCGCTGGACCTGATGCCGGATCCGAATCGGATGAGGTTGGCGTCCCGGTCCAGACACGCCCCTTCGCGCAGTCCGTAGCTTGTATCGGTCGGCTGTACCAGGCGCCCGTCGATCCCCGCTTGACTCCATTCTCGGTAGAGGGCGTCGGCGTCATCGACGTACAGGTACACCGCACTCATGTTTCTCCGCGGTTTCAGGTCGGTCACTTGGGCGAGGTGCAGTTCGATGCCGTTGCGCTCGGCGAAGGCGTAGGCGTCGGGACCCTCATAGCGGCGAACTGTGAACCCAAGTTTGCGGTAGTGCTCGATTGCCAGGTCGATGCTTCGGACCGGGAACACCGGCGAAAGGCGGTCGAACCTCATGGGTGAACGATAACCCCTCCGCTGCTGGGCTACGCCGGCCCGATCCGAAGGCAAGCTGCATCTACCAGGACGCCCACTCGAAGGAACCCAGATCAACGAATCGGGGACACGAACGCTCACGTGGCCGAGTGCACCCGATCGGCATGCCTGAAGAGCGTGTCGTTGGTAGACGAGCGTGAGAACCTTGCGGGCAGCCGCCACCCGGCCCTTGTTGCGGCCGCGTCGCTCGGCTACCCGCCGATACAACTCTTTGATGGGGTCACCCCCATGATTCTTCGATACCGCCTCGATGGCGGCCCATCGCACCAGCGGGGGACCCTGTTTGGTGATCGATCCCCGATGCACCTTGCTGTCTGATTCCCGATGCCGGGGAGTGAGCCCCGCCCACGAGCACACATGCTTGGCTGAGCGGAAACGGGTCACGTCACCCAACTCGGCGGTGAAGGTGGCGCCGAGAACCGGCCCCACTCCGTGGATGGCTTGGATCGCCTGATAGCCGGGGTGGTCTTTGAACTCAGCAGCGATGCGAACATCCAGCTTGGTGATCTCGGTGTCATAGAGCTTGATGAGCCGTCGCAGTGATCTGACCCGGGTTTCGTAGGCGTCGGCCATGTCGGTCTCATCCAACCAGGCGCTCCCACCGGGTCCCCACAGGTGGGTGATCGGCGGCAACAAGCCTTCTTTGCCCAACACGGCATGCACCTGGGCCTTCAATCCGGCTCGCAGCTGGGAGAGCTTGCGACGATACCGCACCAGTTCCCGTTGATACCGCACCGACTCCGGTGCAATCCACGCCTCCGGTAGGCGTCCCATCCGCAACAAATCAGCCAACAACCAGGCATCGATCCGGTCGTTCTTGACCCGCCGGTTCTCAAAACCCGCAATACCCAGCGGATGAGCCAAATGCACCCGACCACCCGCCTCGGTGATCACATCCGCCGCCCAATACCACCCCCAGGTCGCTTCCAACACCACCTCCGGAGCCGGACCGCCTTCTCGATCTCGAGCCCCAACGTCATCGGGCTGTTGTCGATTCGATGCGTCCACAACTCGGTGCCGTCCCTATCCAACACCACGATCACCGACCGACGCCGATGCAAATCCACACCCACGTAATGTGTCATCTGAGAGCCTCCTCGCCTCGACAGTGATGACACCCGAGTCTCGTCTCGGGACACAGAGCGGGGAGGCTCCCGCTCTTCATGGCATCACATATCGAGTAGCGGCCGCGGGCTTAGAAGACGAGGTCGGGAGATGTGTCGCGAGCCTCCAAAGCGCCCAAACCGACTATGACCCACCCTGCTACCACGGCGAGGAGCCCCACTTCTAGATAACGCTCGCCGAACAATCCCGCCAAGACAGCACCCACAGGAAGTCCAGCCACATACAGCCAAGCAAGCAGCCGCGGTCCGAAGTCGTACTTGCCCAACAGGTGCTTCTTGTGGACTTGGCCGCCCACCAGAAATAGGAGGACGATTGTTGACAGCGTCATCACAAAGCTTGCGGGGCCGAACAAACCCTCATCGCCACCATCCACCCAATAGGCCAGAGAAGCAGCACTGCCGGCGAGAGCCGACACCCACCCCAAGACGGTGACCAGACGCGACTTTATTCACTGGCGCCCCAGCGCGGACGCCAGGAGCAATATCGAAACGCCAAACCAGCCAAGAGCCAATTCAAACCAATATTCGGGTTGATCATCAGTGACCAAGATCACGACGCCCTTGTAGGCCCACATACCGGCGCCTACCAAGGCGGCTATCCCTGACGCGACGAGGAGCCTTCGTCTGGTGGCGGTGTGCATCCTCGAACCATGCGGATACCAAGAAGCAGATGATGCGACAGCTTTAGAGCGGACGGAGCCACCCACAACATTGCGGCATACCGTGATGCCGGATGGTGGCTCCCGTACGCTTCATTCCATGATTGAGTTCACGGGACAGCTCGAGGTCGATGGTCCAGCGGCCGCTGTGTTCGAGCTCCTCGCCGACATGGCCGAGCTTCATCAGTGGAACCCCAACGTGAGGAGCTCCCAACGGATCAGTGGTGACCGGTTTGAGCCAGGCTCTCGGTATAAGTCGATCATCGCCCGCGGTCCCGTGCGCATGACCGCCCGGTCGGAGCTAGTGGCGGTGGAGCCAGGTCGGAAAGTCCAATATGAAGGGGCGATTGCTGGGTTCTGGTCGGTTGACTCGCTGACTTTCGAGCCGTCTGGTAGTGGCACGCGAATCACGTTCCACAACGTGACACGGGCTCCGGGCTGGCTGCGAACCTTCACACCTCTACTGAACGCCGCGTTTCAACGTCAAGCCAGGCGGGCGGTCGAAGGCGCTGGGCGGTACCTGGCCAACAACTCACTGAAGTAGCGGTGTTTCGCCCGCACATACCGGCACATATAGAGCGGCCGTCCCCGCTGGATAATGCCTGCGGTCCTTATTGGCCGAAGTTCCGATTAGAGAGGGCACGCGCCGGGCGACCAGTCGGGAAACATCTCGATGAACCCGTTGTTGGCCGTGAGATTGACCGGGTCTCCGCCATCCACGACGGCCACGATGACATCGGAGGCAAAGTCGTTGCTCGCATCGGGATCGTCGCCCTGCCAGGTGAGGCAGCGCCCGTCAGCTGACCAACTGGGCGGCCAATGGTCGTTGCCGGGCCTGTTGCTCACGCGCACGATGCCGGAGCCGTCGACCGACGCGACGTAGATTTCCTCGTCCCAATCCGCGAGCTCGCCTTCGTAGCCGTTCGGGTTGGACATGAAGGCGATGCGATCTCCTGCCGGTGACCACATCGACTCCGACGAGTTGTCCAGGTCCAGAGGCACCGCAGTGACCGAGCCGGTGTCGATCTCGATGATGGCCAAGCTTTGAGGTTCCTCGAAGAACTCGCCTTGTGTGAACAGGATCTGGGAACCGTCGTGGCTGAACGAAGGCCACGAACCCTCGACGACGAACCGGTCATCGGTGCCGTCAGCGAGGGCTATCCGGACCTCCGACCCGGTGCTTGTCTCGTGTGCGTACGCCAGACTGCTGCCATCGGGGGACCATTCGTGGCCGAACACTCCTCCAGTCGTTGTCACCCGACGGACCTCCTCGGTAGTCAGATCGATCACGTACAGATCCATCGACTCGGTCCCACTGTCGCGATTGGACATGAACGCAATCTCGGTCCCCGCCGGAGACCACCGCGGGTAGAAGTCAACCCGAGGGTCATGGGTGATGCGCACGATACCGGTCCCATCTGCGGCCATTGTGTAGATCTCGATGTTGACCGTCGCGAAGTCTTCGAAGGACCCTTCGTTGTCGCGGTCCGAGGCAAACGCGATGATCGCCTCGCTCTCGGTGTCAGCGGCATCGTCGCCGCAGGCCGCTGCCACCGCGACCAACGCGACCAAGACGCTCGCGAGTCTTCTCCGAGTACCACCGCTGGCTGCCTGCTGATCCATGACTGCCTCGTACTTGGATTCAACGCTTCCGTAACACAGACGAACCAGTCGGCTCTTCGGGTGACAACCCCGCCTGACCCGCACATGACGGCACCTATAGAGCGCTATTTGCCTTCTCGTGTCACCCGTATCGGGGTGTGGTTCGTCCGTCAAGTAGGACACGCAGGAAGGAGTTCTGATGGGTTCGGTAATCACAGGATGGTGGTCGTGGCTGGTTGCAACCTGGACGGGGCTGCTCTTTATCCTCTCCGTGCTGTCCCTATTCGAGGAGGGAGAGGGGTCACCTCGTACGTTTGCTGGTAGGGCGGGCCTGAGCCTTATCTTGCTCGGCATCACTGCTGTGGCGGGGACTGGACTTGTTGTTCGACGTCAAGCACCGAGGCTGGCGGCTTGGCTGCTGGTTGTTGGAGTTGGCTTGCCCGGAGTCGGCTTCTTCTGGGCGCTGTTCATTCCGACGGCGATCGCTTTGTTCATCATGGTTAGCGGCGTCACAACTGGTGAGATCAGATTCAAGCGACGCGAGCCCGTAGGTGCCACCTAGAGTCACGAGCCGACCCTACAAGCCGCACATATCGCCTGCGCACCTGGGAAAGCGGGCATTATCGAGCAGACTTGGCGATCTGTTTGCTCTTCTCCGGCAAGAGCCACACCGTGATGTCTCACCGCGTGACAACGTAGATCCGGTGCGGCGCAGCACAGTCTGCTAGCCCCGAGCCGCCTCAAGGACCCGCTGGATCGTTACCTCAAAGGCTTCTGTTCCCGGTCGTAGACCACCGTGGCTGGCCCCGTCGACGTAAGTCAAGTCGACGTCGTAGCCGGCCTCGGCGAGGGCCCGGTGGAACTCGGCTGACACGTCGGGTAGGACGTCATACCAAGCGACATCGCTGTCGCGACCGTGGATCAAACGAACCACGAGGTTTTGATTGCCCCCAATTTGAGAGTAGGGGTTGACGGCCTCCCATGTCTCAGGGTCTTCCTCTTTCAGCTGAGGTACGGCGAAGCCGCCATAGAGATGTGTTGCATAGTCGTAGGGCCCTTCGTAGCCGACGAGCACGTCGGGCAGAGCCGATCCATCGGTGACGACACAATCCCCCTCGTAGGCGTCTCCGTGCATGGCGACGATCGACCCCTTGGCGGCTCCGCTGGAGTTGCCGACGATGGAGATCGACGTGGGGTCGCCTCCGTAGTCGGGCGCTTTGGCTCGGGCGAATCGCACGGCGCACGCAATGTCTTCGATTGCGTCGAGGGGGGGAATGGAGAACGTTACCGAGATGTTGAACACCACCGCCCCTTCGGTCGCGATCGCTTCGGCAAGACCGCCGAACCCGCCTCTGGATTGGCCGAGACCATGCACGACGATTACAACCGGCCATGGTCCGGGCTGACTGGGGGCATACACGTCGAGTTGGTGG
>JAHEJX010000060.1 GCA_024638645.1 Actinomycetes bacterium | reverse complement strand
TGGGATGCGATCGGCGAAGTGCTCGATTCCATTTCCTTCAGCCCCGGCGATACTCCGGACGTCGAGAACTAGGACTTGTTCCTATTTGGACGGCCGAGTCCATGTTGTTCGTCTCGGTCGCTAGCTTGCCGGCTGTGACAAGGCGCTTCGTTTCGGCATTCTTCGGGTTGGCCTTTCTCGCGGCAGCGTGCGGCGGTGGCTCATCCAACTCTGCGTTCCCCGAGGGGAGCTTTGCGGTCCCGTCTTCTGCTGATCTGTCGATCGGTCAGGAGCGACTTCTCGTTGGTGTTTCTCTGGCGGACAACACGCGCCTCGGTTCGCCGGAAGATCCCGTGACATTCACCGTCTCGCCCGACGCCGACCCGGATGCGGCGCAGACTGTCGACGCGACTTTCGTATGGATCCTCGAGCCGGTCGTCGGCCTATACCGCGCCAACGTGAACTTCGATAGGTCGGGGATATGGCAGGTCGTGGTGACTCCGGCAGGCGCCGACCCGCTTGAACCGGCTCTCTTCAACGTCTTCGACGAGTCTTTTGCCCCCAAACCTGGCGAACGAGCGCCGTTGCCGCAGACACCCACTCTCGATGAGTTCGCCATTCAAGAGCTGACAACGGACTCTGAGCCGGATCTCAGCTTCTATGAGACAAGTCTTGCCGACGCAGTTGCAACCGGGAATCCAACTGTTCTGGTGTTCTCGACTCCCGCCTATTGCCAAACTTCGGCATGCGGACCCCTTCTCGACCTCGTCAAACATGCCTCATCTGAGCACCCGGGCGTGAACTTCGTCCACGTTGAGGTTTTCACCGGACTGACCGATTCTGACTTTGTACCCGATGGTGCCCACCTCGCCCCCTCGGTTGGACCCGACTGGTACAACCTGCCATCGGAGCCGTGGGTTTTTGTCATCGATGGTGATGGGGTCATCGCAGCCCGGTTCGAAGGCGTCATGGACTCTGGCGAGCTAGCCGACGCTATCGCGAAGATTTCATTGTGAGTGCCGCGCTGGTTACGATTCCCTCCGATCGCAGGAGAGAGTGGGCCTCGGGCCCAGGAGCTGAATTGCACTTGCCTCGCAAGAAGAACAATCGACGCCTGAGGCTCCTCTTGATGGCGCCTTTGGTACTTGTGCTCGCGGCCTGCTCCGGGAATGGACCGCAGTCTGCGCTCGAGCCTGGTGGTCCGATTGCAAAGGACATCGATGGGCTGTGGGACCTCGTGTTCTGGCTGGCCACCGCGGTGATGATCTTCGTGACGATCCTGTATGTCTGGGCAATCTGGCGTTACCGAGAACGCGCGGGCGACGAGAGCGAGCCCAAACAGGCACACGGCAATACTGCTATCGAGGTGGGCGGCGTCGTCTTCTCTGTGGTTCTGCTGGCAATCATCTCCGTTCCGACGGTGCGTGGCCTGCTCGACGTTCGAGCAATTCCGGAGGGTCCCGACGTTCTCCAGATTCAGGTCACGGGCCATCAGTGGTGGTGGGAGTTCGAGTACGTCGACGAGACCGCTCCCGACGGACGCACCTTGATCACCGCCAACGAGCTTCATATCCCAGAGGACACTCGCGTCAACCTGACGATGACCTCGGCGGACGTGATTCACAGCTTCTGGGTCCCGACCATCAACGGCAAACGCGACGTGGTCCCCGGCCGGTCCTCCAACCTGACTCTGATTGCCGATGATCCAACACCGCCTGGTGAGCCAATTCCCGGGCAATGCGCCGAGTTCTGCGGATTGGCCCACGCCGACATGCGCATCAAGCTGCACGTTCACACCGCAGATTCGTTCGCCGCGTGGGTTGAGGAGCAGCTTGCTCCGAGCCCACTTCCCGCCGAGGGAACTGCTGCCGCCGCCGGCTGGGACACTTTCAACGCCGTATGTACAACCTGTCATCAGGTCACTCTCGAAGACGTAGAAGGCGAAGTCGTCACATACGGCCCTGACCGTCTCATCACGGGCGGTGACGTGGAGTTCCGCTCCAGCTTCGGCCCCAACCTCACACATCTCTTCAGCCGCACGACGTTTGGCTCGGGGACCTTCCCATTGGATGTCGCCCACTTGACGCAGTGGGTTGACAATCCGCAAGCGTTGAAACCGATGGATCCTGATCGCAACGATCTTGCGAGCGGACGGGTCCTCGGCATGCCGGATCTGGGCCTCGACCCGGTCGAGATTGCTCAAGTTGTGGCTTTGTTGGAGACTTGGAAGTAACGGGAGGAGTGGCCGGCGATGACAACAACTGCAGCTGATCAGCAGATCATTCGGTCACCGGGCCAGCGTGGAGTCTGGGCGTGGATCACCACGGTCGATCACAAGCGTATCGGCCTGCTCTATGCAGTAACGGCCGCCGCTTTCTTCTTCATCGGTGGCCTCGAGGCTCTCCTCGTGCGCACCCAGCTGTTCGGGCCGGATCTCGAGGTTCTGAGCGCAGCTGCCTACAACCAGCTCTTCACCATGCACGGACTGACGATGGTGTTCCTCGTGGTCATGCCGATTGCCGCTGCATTCACCAACTACTTCCTGCCGATTCTGATTGGGGCTCGGGACGTCGCATTTCCCCGGCTCAATGCATTCAGCTACTGGTTGTTCCTGCTTGCCGGGCTTCTGATCTACTCGTCGTTCCTGCTCGGCGGAGCCCCCGATGGCGCATGGGTTGGATATGCGCCACTGTCGACACAGCTCACTGAGGTAGTGAGGATGGACTTCTGGTCCATCGGCCTCCAGCTGCTCGGTGTGGCTTCAATCGCGTCTTCGGCGAACTTCATTGCGACCGTGTTTACGATGCGGGCTCCGGGTATGACGATGCTGCGGATGCCCGTTTTTGCGTGGATGTCGCTCGTGGTGGCGTTCCTGCTGATCTTCTCGCTGCCTTCAGTGGCGATTGGCCTTTTCCAACTGTTCCTCGACCGCAACTACGGCGCTCTGTTCTACGCCTCGGCGGCCGGGGGTGATCCGCTGCTCTGGCAGCACCTGTTCTGGATCTTTGGGCACCCCGAGGTCTACGTTCTCGTATTGCCCGCCATGGGCATCGTCTCAGAGGTACTGCCGACGTTTGCTCGCAAACCGCTGTTTGGTTATCCGTTCGTTGTGTTCGCGGGCGCCGCCATCGGCTTCGTAGGTTTCGGGGTTTGGTCGCACCACATGTTCACGTCTGGGATGGGCCCACTGGCCGAGGCGGGATTCGGCGTTGCCACGATGATCATTGCAGTGCCAACGGGTGTGAAGATCTTCAACTGGATTGGAACCCTGTGGGGCGGCAAGATCAAGTTCAACACTCCGATGCTGTTCTCAGTGGCGTTCATCGCGATGTTCACGATCGGCGGACTATCGGGGGTGACCCACGCCGTTGTGCCATCCGACACCCAGCAGCACGACACCTATTACGTGGTGGCCCACTTCCACTACGTGCTGTTTGGCGGTGCCATCTTCGGCTACGTCTCGGGCGTCTACTACTGGTTCCCGAAGTGGACCGGGCGGATGCTCAACGAGACTCTGGGCAAGATCCATTTCTGGTTGGCCCTGATCGGCTTCAACCTGACTTTCGGCCCAATGCACATCCTCGGGCTCAACGGGATGCCGCGGCGCACTTATCGCTATCCAGACGGGCTTGGTTGGGCCAACTGGAACGCAGTCGCCACGATCGGCGCGTACATAATCCTCCTCGCGTTCCTCGTCTTCGCTTGGAACATCGTGCGCAGCCATTTCCTCGCCAAGGGTGAGCGGGTCGGTAACGACCCGTGGGACGGCCGCACGCTGGAATGGACGATTGCTTCGCCGCCGCCGGTGCACAATTTCGATGAGGTCCCGGTGGTCCACTCTCTCGATGACTTCTGGCATCAGAAATACGCAGAGGACGAGGAGGGCCGGGCCGTCCGGATGCCGGCCGTCACAGGCGGGGCACTCACCGTCGACAAGAAAACCGGAGGAGAAGGCGACGACGACGGCGAGCACCTCGACATCCACATGCCATCGCCCAGCTACTACCCGGCCTTGTCCGCCCTAGGCATCGCCACCTTGGGCGCCGGCCTGATCTACCTGCCGTGGGGTTTCTTCGCGGTCGGCATTGGCGGCGCCATCATGTTGTGGGGCCTGTTCGGCTGGTCGCTCGAGCCCGTGACCAAGGAGCACTGATGACCGACGCTGCCATCGATGCTGCCCACGGCGGACACGAAGAGCACCACGATGTAAAGCCGGTACGCAAGACGGCCATGTGGGTGTTCCTCGGCTCGGAGTTCGTCTTCTTCGGGGCGATGATCTCGACATTCCTTCTCTATAGGAACACCACAAACGGTGGTCCCGGCTCCGAGATCTTCGACATTCCGTTCACGTCGGCGTCTTCATTTGTGCTCCTGATGTCATCGCTGACGATGGTGCTCGCCCACAATGCCTTCGAGAACAAGGACATGCGCCAGACCAGGGTTTGGCTTGTCGCTACGGCCTTCCTCGGCGCGACGTTCTTGGCCGGCCAGATCTTCGAATTCACCGAGTTCATTCACGAAGGCCTTACGCTGCCAACGAGCCCGTTTGGATCCTCGTTCTACATGCTGACCGGTTTCCACGGCATCCATGTGGCGGTGGGCGTCATGTTGCTGACGGCAATGGCGATCCTGTCGTTGAGCGGCCGTCTCTATGATGATCGGGGCCTCAACGTCGAGCTCGTCGGCCTGTACTGGCACTTCGTTGACATCATCTGGATTGTCATCTTCACCGTCGTCTATCTGCTGCAGGTGTAGCTGTGACCATTGAGACAAGCGAAGTCGAGGAGCTCGGCGAAGCAGCCGATGCGGCTGTTCCCGACGACCATCACGAAGAAGATCACCTCGATCACCCCACTCCCAAACAGTATTGGCTGATCGCGCTGGCACTGGGTCTCATCACCGCGGTCGAGATTGCCGTGCCTTCGATCGACGCACTCGATGGGCCGGTCGGGGTGTCCCTGCTCTTCATCCTGGGCGGCATCAAGTTCGGCATGGTGGTGGCTCTGTTCATGCATCTGAAGTTCGAGAAGCCGCTTTACAAGATGCTTTTTCTCGTGGGGCTGGCGGGAGCCATGGCGATGTTCATCGTCGTCCTGCTGACCTTCCAAGCCATATGACCCATACGGCCGACTCCAATCTGGGGGCGGCCCTGTGACGGGCGCGGTGTTCTCGCAAGCGTCCACCAGCTTCGGCGAGCTCGTGCAGTTCCACGCTCACCTCGACGTGATCGGCATTGCGGCGGCGATGCTGATCGGCTACTTCTACGGTCTCAGGAATCTGGCTGAGCAGTATGCGCCGCGCGGGGAAGAGCTGGTGACGGCCCGCCAGAAGCGACTCTTCATTTCCGGTGTCGCCCTCATGGTGATCGTCTCGTCTTATCCGATCCACGACATCGGAGAGCAGAGTCTGTTCATGTTCCACATGGTTGAGCACCTCGTACTCGCCCTCGTGGTACCACCGCTCTTGCTGAGTGGCACGCCGTGGTGGCTGCTCCGCGCAATTCTGCGTCCGGTTCTTCCTGCTGTGAAACTGCTGACCAAGCCGCTGGTTGCGTTGTTTCTCTTCAATGCCACGCTCGGCCTGCTTCATGCCCCCGGAGTCGTCGAGGCGATGCTCACCAACGACACCTTCCACTTCGTGGCCCATTTCGCGGTGTGGTTGACCGGAATCCTCATGTGGTGGCCCGTCCTCGGGCCGATCCCAGACACGCCGCAGCTCGCGCCCTTCAACCGCATGGGCTACCTATTCCTGCAGTCGCTGGTACCGACCGTGCCGGCCTCGTTCCTCACGCTGGGCGATCAGCCGCTCTACAAGATCTACGAGACTTTTCCCCGCTTGTGGGGCATCTCGGCTCACACCGACCAGATTCTGGCCGGCTTCATCATGAAGTTCGGCGGGGGCCTCCTCCTGTGGGCCGCCATCGCCTGGGTGTTCTTCACCTGGTATAGCGAAGAGCAGAGGTATGGACTGATCCCAAGCGATCGGAATCAGCAGCTCCCGTCGTGAGGTGGCGTGTCGGGTCGCTCAGCCTCTTGTTGCTGCTTTCATTCGCATGCAGTGACGGCAGACAGACGGCACGTGGCATCGTCATTGAGGTTGAGGGAGGAATCACCGAGGTCGACGGGTTCCTGCTGCGCCTGCCGACTGGAGAGACCATCAGGCTGCGTCCTGCAGACGGAGTCTTCTTCCACGACAACGCCCCGATCGGGCACCTCCGCGACCACCTGCGTAGCGGCGAAACGGTTGAAGTCGTGTATGAGATCCTCAGCGACGGCAGTGCGGTTGCATACGAATTGACGGACTAAGCGGACTGCGGAGCGGTCCGTTCGAGTTTGCTCAGCAAACTCGGGCTGGTTGTCGGTGCGAGCGCGAGGCCGGGTGCGGGCCGGGGTGCGAGGGTGAGGCCGGTTTGGGATCGAGCTTCAGCTGCTCGAGTTTTCCCAAGGGCGGTATGCGATCAAGGCAGCCATCCCGAGCACGATGGCGCCGACCACCGAAAATGCCGCGACCGCGGCAGCTCCGTGCAGGGATAGAAGCACCTGGGAGAGACCGATCGCAAAGACAGCGATCGCAATCACCGCAACGGTCGGTGTCCCCATCGCCGTGATCATCTCTTTCATGAACGCCCGTGAACTGGTGGGTACTGCCTCGCCTTCGATGCCGAGGAAGCCCGGCCGAGCCAGCGCGTCCACAACGCTGGCCGTCGCTCCGCCGGCCACGAGGCCGGCAAGAGCCAAGACGACGATCATGCGAAACACTGAGATAGTCACAATGCCGGAACCGATATCCGCCAAGCCGCCGAGCCCCGCTCTGAGGACGGCGTAGGCCATGATGGCGGCGGTGATCCCGGCGGTCGGCAGCAGGTAGCGCAGCGGGAAACGAGCGCCCTCGGGTTCGTTCTCCCGTCCGAATGCGTAGACCAGACCAGCGATCAGAAGGCCGCCGAGCATCGCCAGGATTACCAGAGCTAGGTAGAGCCCGCCGGAGCTGATGACAAAATCACTGCGACCCCGGCCGTCCGGGCCGAGCAGGATTCCTTCGACCGAGCCGAGGCTTGCGCGACTTCCGTAGACCGCAAGCCCGACCAGTGCGAGCAGTGCTCCGGCAGCGGCTCCGTAGATGACTGATCTGAGGCGATGGGGCAAGAGACTTCTTCCTGGTTTGTCGGCGGCACTTTAGTTGCGTTGCACGGCGGTACGGCTAGTTAGGGAATGGAGGTCCGTGCGCTCCGTTCGTACGTCGACTCGTTGCGTTGCCGCTTTCTGCGCAGCGACGACGGTACGAGTCCCTAGCTGAACCTGCCGCACGCATCGGGCGAATAGATGCCGCGGACAAACCCACTCTCGTCTGCGGACGAAATCGGTCCCCACAGCAGCAAGTTGCCTGTGTTCGCCGAGCGGAGTTCGAAGATGTTCTCGAGTTCGGGATGGGCGAGATACTCGATGTCGAATCCGTCATAGATCCGCTCTAGCTGCGCCACGGAGTTGCCGAGCTGCAGGCCAGACAGTGTCTTCAGATCGGCGGTGGGCGAATCGAACCCGCCGTAGCTCAGGTCGAGTCGGTAACCACCGAGCGTTTGGGTACGGTCCTCGTCGACGATGACGATCACGGCCAGTGGCCCCCAGCGGACGATGCGCTCGGTATCGCCTTCGCAGGAGCCGAACGCGCCGGTCGAGATGACGGCACCAGAGTCTTCGTCCGGAGCGTCCAGCGAGGCGATGAGGCGGCCTACCGACCGGGGCGCCGAGGTCCCAAGCTGAATGGGCCCGAGAGAATCCACGGCCAGGGTCAGGTCGGCTAGCGCCACCGGGCTGCCAGAAGCCACGAAGTCGGGGAGATCGACGTCAGCAGGGTCCGGGGGCGCCGTTGTCGAGGAGTCCGTCGGCTCCGCCGTTGTGTTGCTGATCGTCCCCGCAGACGTGTTCGTATTGCCGGGAGCCTCGGTCGTCGGCGAGGACCCCGCCGTGCCGTTGCCCTCGTCGTCTGAGCCGATCAGCTGGAATGCAGCTATCGAAAGCACGACCAGCAACAGACCGACGATCAAGCCGGTCAGTAGGGGAGATCGGGGAGGGGCGGCCTGCGGAACCGCCGGATCCTCGAGTGCCGGCAGGTTTTCGCCCCCGGTCAAATCCATCAGGTCTTCGTACGGATCAAACGGATCGAAGTCGTCGTCGTAGCGGTCGCTCAAGCTCTCTCTTTCCTGTCCTCAGCCGTCCCTGCACCCTGTTTCGAAGCCACATCTTATGCGGTTGCCGCGCTATTGACCTTTCGCAGTCGCATCGTTAGATCGGGTCGTTGACCAGTTCGGGCCTCGCATCGCGCAGTAGCTCGGAGAACGAGGACGTTGCCAGCAGGACTCTGTCGCCGTTGTCCGTTGTGAAGTCGCGCACCGGAATGCGTATTCGCGTGATTTGATCCGCCTTTAGGGAACGCAGGCTCCAGGCCAGGGTGATGGCATCGCCGACGCCGAGTTGATCGTCGAGGGTGAACTCGTTCGTCAAGCTCTCGACGATCGCCGATAGCTGGCTGGGTGAGTCGAACCGCTTCAGCTTCGCGAACATGGCGAGGATGACGTCCTGCTGGCGCTCGTTGCGAGTGAGGTCGTTGACACCGCGGATACTGCGCCACTCGCCGCTACGGAACTCTTCCGTCGAACGGGACCGCACCCATGCCAGGGACTGTTCGCCAGACGCATTGGTGCAGCCGGCCGGCAAGTTGAGGAACGACTTGGTGTCGCGGACTTGGCGGTCAACGCATATCTCGACTCCGCCGAGCGCATCGATGATCCGCTCGAATCCGTCGAAGTCGAAAAGGGCGAAGTGATCGATCGGGATTCCCGTGAAATCCTCCACCGCGAGCGCCAAGAGCGTTGGTCCGTTGACAGACGACCCACACCCACGCAGCGTGGCGTTGATCCGGCTGTACGTCGAGCCGCACCGGTTGGGCAGGTACAAATCTCGGGGCAGTGACAGCATGACAGGCTGGTCGCTGCCGCTTGGGAACAGCGCCAGGATGATGACGTCGGCTCTGGCACCGCCTTCGTCGCTTCCGACGATGAGGTACGACCGGAAGGCGGCCCCATCGACCGGAGCCGAGGTCACCGCGGTCGCGGCCTGTTCCGGGAATGATCTCTCCGGCGCAGTTATCCCCGTCTCCGGAACCGGCGGCAGGAGTGCAGCCGCTGCGGGCACGTCGAATGCGTCGCGTTCGACGTTCTGCCACGAGTTCCATATCTGATACGCGTTCCAGCCGAAGAACAGCAATCCGGCAAGCAGAAAAGTCGTGACTGCGCGCCACAGGGTGCGTCGCCACCAGGGAGCGTGGTGCAGCAATTGGGCGTTCGCTCTGTTGACTACATATCCAATGACGGGAGCACCTGCGGCTTCGAGCGACTCGCGCGCTTCGTCGATGGCCGAGTTGTCACTCGTTTCGGTAACCACAAGCACGCTGCCGTCTGCGTGCACCGCCAAGGGTTGGCCGGCTGAGTTCCAGCCGAGGGGCGGAACATCTATCAGTACGAGATCAGCGCCTGCGGTGAGCGTGTCGACGGCCTCGGCGATCGGGTTTCCCCCATTGGAGGCGAGCGGGATGTCACCCTCCCCGGACGGAATGAAGGGCAGCCTGTGGTCCGTTTCAATCGCCCACAGCCTGCTCGCCGTCGCCAGATCGGCCTCGCCTCGAGCCAACTCCGCCAATCCGGGGCTGGCTCCGGTTCGGCCGAAGCGGGACAGTCCGTTCTGGGTTGGGTCGCCGTCCACCAGAACGACATGGCGCCCGGATCGAGTGGCCGCAGCCGCGAGGTTCAACGCAGTGCGTGATGTGCCCTGGCCCGGTCCGGCGCTCGTGACGAGGACGACCTGACCGTTGGTGCGAGCTTCGAGTTGATTGGCTGCGGCTTCGTATGCGTCGGCGACTTCCGAACCCGGCTCGGCAAAGGTCGATGTGGTTGCATCTTGTGGAATCTGGCCGAGCAGCGGGCCGCCAAGGCTGCGACTGACGGTGTGACGGCGCACCCATGCCGCCCAGCCGCCGAAGACGATTGCCGTCACGAGGGCAGCGATTCCTGCGGCGAGAGCGGCGTCCTTGGCAGACTCGTAGCGCTGCAGGAGGGCAAAGAAGGTCGCCAAACCAGCAGCAATCGCCAACGCGCTCGGTATGACCGCGCTTTCGCGACGGCGAGGACTCACAGCCATGCTCCCCTTCTCACTTGCTGGCGGCTGCTCGCGTCACACGGTAACCGTGGACCACTCGATGATAGGGGCAACGGCATTCTCGCCGGGTTCTGGAGTCCTAAGGCGCCGGCCCGCGATCGCAGGAGTTCGGTGAGTTGATGCTGCGAATCGGCGGATCATCGAATTGGTCCTCGGCGTCTTCGGCATTGGCAAGTCCGCCCCAGATGAGGGTCCTGCCGTCTGAAGAGCGCTGTACGACGTAGATCTGACTGCCCGCCGGCAGCGTTTCGTCCTGTGGCTCCGTCAGCTCGGCAGTGACAACCCTCGAGTAGAGCCGTTGGACGCCGCTGAGACTGTCTCCCAATTGCAGCCCAGAGATCGTACGCAGGGCACCAGACGGATGGTCCGGGGCGAATCCCTGCATTCGCTGCCGATAACCGACGATTGCCTCTCCGTCATCGCCGGCTCGCGTTATCACCGTCAAGTATCCGAATTCGATGACGCGGCCGGTCTCGCCTGGACACAGCCCATAGCCTTCGTCCGCGGCTTCGATCGAGTCCGGCTGGCCGAAGGTGGCAACGAGGCGGCCGATCACGTCTGGATCTGCATTGCCGAGGCTGATCGGGCCCAATGCAAAGGCTCCAAGAGTCAGGTCCTCTAGGTCGTATGCCGGTTCTACGACTGCAATGGGCGGCAGCGTGGTGGTTGTCGATGTTGATGTCGTGGTCGTAGGCCGAGCCGTCGTTGGCGCAGCGGTGGTGGGCGCAGGCGCCGGCGTCGTTGGCGTTGTAGTTGCAATCGAACCCGTCGTGGCTGGAGCGAGGGTGGTGGCGGCGACAGTCGTTCCCGGTGAGGTGCCATTGCCGTCAATTACGAGGATGGCGCCGTAGACCAGCCCAAGGGCCGCAAACAACGACACAATCAGCCAATGGCGCGCCAGGAATGAACGCCGTTGTGGTCTCGAGTCGGTCGGAGCCGCTGTGATCGAGTCGAGCCTGCCGGCCCGCGCCTCGTCGATGGTTGCGTCGATCCAGGCGTGCTCGCAGATTGGGCACACATCCACGCCGACAGGGCGTTCCGAGCCGCACCACAGGCATCGAGCCCTGGTCTCTGGCTGCTGGTTGGTCTGATCCGTATCGGTCACCGAGATCAGCCTAAATGTGCGTCGAGCTGCGCCATCAATTCATCCGTCGAGGAGGTGGGGAGCCTGCAGACAAATCCTTCGCACACGTAGGCGGTCGCTAGTCCGTTGACGGGAACGCGGTCGGCCAGGAGAGGTACAGGCGAGCCCGCTGGCTGGGCACGCGCGAGCACGAACCCTGGTCGATAGCGGTTCCTGAACGTGCTGAGTAACTCGTTTTGGCCTTCACCAACAAGAGCAACCTGCCGCAATGGGGATACTGCAATGAGGCCCAGCAGGTGGCCGCTGGCTGTCGGGTGGCGGACCAGCAACATTCCGGCGGCTTCGATTACGCCGGCTACGTGGGACTCCAAGTCGGATTCGCCCGTCAGCGCAACCCTGATCGCCAATGCCTCCGCCGCCAGCGAATTGTCAGATGGCGTCGGATTGTCCATCAGGTTGATCGGACGGGCGATGAGCTCGGCGGTGTCATGGCCGGTGGCGTAGAAGCCGGAGCGGTCATCTGTCGCGAACAGCTCAATCATGGCCTCCGTCAGCCGAATGGCCTCGTGGTACCACTCCTCGTTGCCGCTGGCCTGGTAGAGCGCGAACAATCCCACCGCGACTGCCGCGTAGTCGTCGCAGAAGGCTTTGCCCGAAACACGATCATCACGCCAGGCGCGCAATAATCGCCCATCACCTGTCATTTCCGTTGCGAGGAAGCGGGCTATCCCGGCGGCGACTTCTACATAATCTGGCCGGTCAAGGGCAACGCCCGCCTCGGCGAATGCCCGGATCGCCAAGCCGTTCCATGCCGCCACAACCTTGTCGTCAACGGCCGGCGGGGTCCGCTCTCTGCGACGTGTCACGAGCTTGGCGTCGTTGCGGCTGCGGATTTCTTCCAGCTCGGCAGAGCTGATGCCAAAACGCGCAGTGATATCGCCGACGGCGGTATAACGCTCGAGCACATTGGAGCCCTCGAAGTTGCCTCGTTCGGTAACGCCGTACAGCGCAGCCATGACAGGAGCGTCTTCGCCCGTGATCTCTGTGAACTCCTCCCAACTCCAGAGCGCGAACTTGCCCTCTTCCCCTTCACTGTCAGCGTCCTCCGCCGAGAGGATCCCGCCAGCCGAATGACGCATATCTCGCACCAAGTAATCGAGCGTCTCCTCAGCGACTCTGCGGTACTCGGAGCTTCCGGTCAGCGTCGAGGCGTTGGCGTACAGCCGTGCCAGCAGCGCGTTGTCGTACAACATCTTCTCGAAGTGGGGGACCAGCCATATCGGATCCACGCTATATCGGGCAAAGCCGCCGTAGAGGTGGTCGTAGATGCCGCCGGCTGCCATCTCGTCGAGGGTCTTCGTGAGCATGCGTAACGCCCGGTTCCTGACCCCTTCCTCGTGCCAGTCCGCGGCGACCCTGATCAACAGCTCGAGGGTTGGCGCCTGCGGAAACTTTGGTGCGCCGCCGAACCCTCCCTTGTCGCTGTCGAAGCGGCTCTCGAGCAGAGCTATCGCTTCAGGAATGAGCTCGTCGCCCAGAGGTTCGTTTGCCGAGGGCAGGGAGCGGCGGACCGCTTCGGTGAGCGTTCCGGCCTGTTGTTCGATTTCGCTGCGCTGTTGGTGCCATGCCTCATTGATGCCTACGAGCACGCTCATGAAGGTGGGGTGGTGGCCGCGTGGCTCCTTGGGGAAATACGTACCTGCGTAGAAGGGTCTTCCCTGCGGAGTGAGGAATACTGTCATCGGCCAGCCCCCGTGGCCGGTCATCGCCTGAACCGCGTCCATATAGATGCGGTCGATGTCGGGGCGCTCCTCGCGGTCCACTTTCACGTTCACGAAGTGGGCGTTCATGTATGCCGCCGTTTCTTCGTCCTCGAACGACTCGTGGGCCATCACGTGGCACCAGTGGCACGCCGCGTACCCAACCGACAGCAGGACGGGCAGGTCCTGTCGGGTAGCCAGCTCAAATGCTTCGTCACCCCACTCGAACCACTCGACCGGGTTGTCGGCGTGTTGCAGCAGATAGGGGCTGGTTGCATTGACCAGACGGTTAGGCATGTAGGGAGCAACAGTACCTATTGCTCGCAGTTGTGAAACAAACCGGCGGATGGGAACGCCGGAATAGACCAGCCCAGCCGGCTGTTGGCCATTGAGCCCAGCTCAGCCGTACAAAAGCTAACCAAGTTCAATCTGGGTCTTCACAAAGCACAGCTTCTGTGAAATAGTTACGGCGATACCCCCTTTGTGACAGCTTTCACAAACGAAGGAAAGTCAGCAAACGCTGCTCCGGGAGCCGACACCGGAATAATCGGTCCCGCACGTTTGCGCCTCTCCAAGTGATACCGAGCACCTAGGTGGGAATTGGGCTGACAACTTCTCAAGACCGTTCTGGAGGACGCATCTGATGGCAACCGGTGGCAAGACGCGTGACAAACTGCAAAATCGAGCTCTTCGCGAACGCGAGGAAGCCAAAGAGCGAATCGCTCGCGACACCCTGACGCGCTCGCGTAAGGATCGAGACAAGAGCAAGCTCACAGATGAGCGCGGCCGCCTGACCACGGACCTAGTCAGCCAGTACCTCACGTCGATCGGTGAGTACGAACTGCTCACAGCTGAGAACGAAGTCGACTACGCCCAGAAGATCGAAGCCGGCCAAGACGCTTCCGAGCGGCTCGAGGCCGGCGAATTCAAGGACAAGACAGAGCAGATGCTGTTGCGCCGCAAGATCCGCCACGGCCAGGAGGCCAAGGATGCCTTCCTGACTGCCAACCTGCGTTTGGTCGTCGCCAACGCTCGACGTTATGCCAACACCTCGGGAATCGACTTCCTGGACCTGATCCAGGAAGGCAACCTCGGCCTGATTCGTGCCGTCGAGAAGTTCGACTGGCGCAAGGGCTTCAAGTTCTCGACGTATGCCACCTGGTGGATTCGTCAGGCAATCACTCGTGCCATCGCCGACAAGTCCCGCACGGTTCGTATTCCGGTGCATCTCCACGACACGCTTGCGGCGGTGCGCGCGGCCCAGGCGAGCCTCAAAGCTGAACTGGGTCGTGAGCCCAAGCCGGAGGAGATTGCTGAGGAAGCCGGCGTCAATGTCGACAAGGTCGAGCTTGCTCTAGGCGTTGCTGATACCGTTTCTCTGGAGCAGCCCGTGGGTGAGGATGGCGCTCAGCTCGGTGACTTTATCGAGGACGAGGATGCCGTCGATCCGGTGCGAGTCACCGAAGAGATGGATATCGCGGACAGCCTGCGCAAGTCGATCGAGCGTCTCCCCAACCGGGAGGGCCGCATCCTGGCGCTGCGTTACGGCTTCTACGACGGAGTGCCCCGCACTCTCGAAGAGATCGGCGATGAGTTCAATCTGACGCGGGAGCGCATCCGGCAACTCGAGAAGCTTGCGCTGTGCCGCCTCCGCCACCCGAGCTTCGGGATCCGCGAGCAGGACTTGATCTAGGCGAGGTTCAGCCTCGCCGGTATTCGGTAGTCAGTACTCGGTAGTGGGTTCGGGCCGCCCGGGCCTGAACTCGGTGTCTTCGCCATACCGATTGCGGACTGCCGAGAGTCACTGCACGCACCTCGTATACGCCGGTAGTCTCACACTGACGCGACCGGAGGTGCCTCCTTTGCGACTTCATGGGTTAGTTGGTGGATCGGCCGAAGTCATCGGGCCGGAGGCTTCGCTGCTTGATGCAGCCGAGCATATGATCGGGTCTGGTGTTGGGTACCTGGGCGTCGTATCCCGTCGCGAGCTCGTTGGGATCTTCACCGAGCACGACATGGTCAAGGCCGTGGCCGAAGACGCAGACCCCGAGATCGCCACGGTCGCCGACTGGATGAGCGAGGCACCCGACACCATGAGCAGCGACGTGATGGTGCAGGAAGCTGCAACCTGGCTACTCGAGGCCGGCTACCACCATCTGCCCGTCATGGACGGCGGGGAACTGCTTGGCATCGTGACCGTCAAGGACCTGCTGTGGGCATTGCTGGATGTGTCCCGCGAAAGCTGATGCGTCCGTATCCGGTATCCGGTATCCGGTCTACCTATCCGAGAATCTGCGCCATGCGGCGATTGATGGCATCCAGCACGGCTTTGACGGTCGCCGTTGCGCTGTCGCTCGTCTGGACGAGGGCGCTCCCGACGAGCGGCTCGCTCGAGCCCATCAACCCCACTTGTGCCATGGCGACCCGGCTCTCACCGAGATCGGTCGTTGCGATGGCGTCGAGGCTCAGCTGAAGGCGGCCGCCCGTTACGCTTTCGACGGCGCGTAGGGTTGCCTCGCCGACAATGCGGGGACGGGCGCTCACCGCAGCGCTTCCCGAAGCGGTGCCGCTGAATTCCTCGTCGTGGTACGTCAGCGTGATGATGACACTTGCCTGGCCGTTCTCGGCCGTTTCCTGAATCCCGACGATCGCAGCGCGTTCTGGGCGCTCCCCGAAGTCGGAACCTGGCCCCATACCCTGGTTCATGCCTGCCACGTTACCCCTGTGCCCGTTGGGTTGCGATCACGCCGGAAGCCACACCAGGGCAATATCTTCTACCAGGATGTCTGACTTCTCGAGCCCGACCTCGATGGTTTCGATGTCTCCACCGATCTCTTCCCACTTGTCGTTGATCTCTTCCAGCTCTTCGCGCATATCGCGATCGAGCTCGAGCATCTCGTCCGAGATGTCACCGATCTTGCCCTCGGCAGTCTCCAGTCGCTGCTCCTTGGAGCGCCTCGCCGCCCGCGATCGTGATGAGCCGGTCACGGAACGGGTGCTGCCGCGCCCGGTGAGGATATTGATGAGGGCACCGGCCCTGTCGATCATCTCCGACTGACGGGACCCGTCGATGTCCACTCGGATTTCCTCAGCGCGACGCTCTGCAGCTTCCAGTTTGTCCTGCGTCTTGCGGAGCTTGTCCTCGTATTTGTCCCGCAGCTTGGCCGTCTCGGCGTCTGCCATATCCTGGGCAGCCAAGTCTGTGCGCTGTAGAAACTCGTCTTCTGTCTCACCGACCCGCGAATAGAGCTTCAGCTTGGCATTTCGATATACCGTCACCTTGCGTTCACGGTACAGATGGTCCTTGATTGCGGTGGTGGCACGGGAGAAGTACGTCTTGGTGTTGATCGGCGCCTCGGTGAGTTCGTAAGTCGCACCCGAGTCGGCATCGGAAACCAGATCGCGATCGTCGTAGTCCACGGCGTGCGCGCTGTCTGCATCGAAGAGCTCGTCAAGCGGGGTGAAGATTGCCTCCCACTCCTCGCGGTGGTTGAGCTTGGCGGAGGTTTCGTCGAACACGAGCTGAATCCGTGCTGCTATTGCCGGCTTGTAGTGGTTCGACTGAGGATTCCCGCCGACCTGTTCGATCCACGGTGCCGACTTGGCCACGTGATGAACCGCAACGCCTTCTGCCACCGAGGGCATGACAGGAGTGGCATTGTCGGCGAGCCGGCTGTCGGCAGCGGCCGCGGGCCCAGGCGAAACCTCCCCGGCCGGCGCGGCTTGCGAAGCTGGCGCAGCGGTCTGGCTGGTGGGAGTAGGCGCCGGAGGTTCCACTCCATCCATGAGCTGCTCGATTTGCCCGCGCGTTAGCGGGCCGGCCAAATACGAGAGCGCCCAGCGAGTAGTGAACAAGCCTGGCTCGTCTGCGTGCGTGTTGTGCAGCAAGAACTGGCGCGAATCGAGGCCGGAGATCATCGCGTCTGTGGCCTTCATATCGGTGCCGCCGCTGGCAGACTCGAGTGCCTCGAGGATTCTCGACTTATCCCGTTCGGTTTGGAGGCGGCCGATGCACCAAGTGCCGGCGTTGGACATCGCTTTGTAGTCCAGGTCCACCGGGTTCTGGGTTGACAACAGCATGCCGACGCCGAAAGCTCGAGCCTGCTTCAGCATGGTCAAGATCGGCTTCTTGGACGGTGGGTTGGCGGTCGGCGGGACAAACCCAAACACCTCGTCCATATAGACCATGGCCCGCAGATCGCCCGTGCCGGGTTGGGTGCGCATCCAGGTGACCACCTTGGACAGAACCAGTGTGACAATGAACTGGCGCTCCTCCTCGCTGAGGTGAGCCAGGTAGAGCACGGAGGCTTGTGGCTTACCTTCGGCGTCCCACAGCATGGAGCCGATATCGAGAGGTTTGCCTTCCATCCACGAAGCAAACGAAGGAGATGCGACGAGTCCGTTGAGCTTCATGGCCAGCGCCATACGGTCCTTCTCGGGAAAGAACGAATCGACTTCGAATACGCCGAGTTTGCGGATCGGCGGGCGCTGGACCTGGCCAAGCAGCGTCGCCAGGTCGAGGTTGACCCCTTGGCGCCACGAATGCTCCATCAGGTTGGAAAGCAGGATGTGCTCTCGTGACGAGATCGGGTCAACGTCCTCACCTATGAGGCCGAGCAAGCCGGAAACAAATCCTTCGATCTCATCGCGCAGGGTCTCGGCATCGTCTTCCCAGCTGAGGTTGGGCGCCGCAAGTGATCCGACGATGTTCAGGCCGACGCCCGCGCTCGACCCAGGCGTGTAAACGGTGAAGCCGGCCGCCTCCTTGAGCTTGGCGATGCGGGAACCGTCCTGATCCCACCAGCCGAGTCCCTTTTTCCAGAGTTCGGCCTTTTCGGTAGCGAGCTCTGCTCGGGTCTTGCCTTCCTTGCGGGCTTCGCCGTCGTCGACCCATGGCTCGAAATCGTCCGGCAACAAGTCGGGGAAGGTGAGCAACAGGTTGGTCATGTCACCCTTGGGATCGATCACCAGTGTCGGAATCCCTTTGAGAAGCGCTTCCTCCAGGAAGATGACGCCGAGGCCCGTCTTGCCGGAACCAGTCATGCCGACAATTACGCCATGTGTGGTCAAATCTCCGGGGTCGTAGTCGGTCAGGGCATCGGTGCGGTCTCCGGTCTTGGCGTCGATTTCGCCGCCCAGATAGAAGCCTTCAGTCGTCATCTTGTCGTGATCCTTGCTGCTGGGAGATGGTGGCTGATTGTAGGACTTCGTAAACCTGGCATCTTGTCGTCGAGAACGCGAAAATAAACACAGAACTGTTGGAGCGGCCCGAGGGTCGAATCATGCATAGTGGGCAACGAAGGGAGATCCCACATGAGTTTCTTTGATCGATTGCAGGAGAATTTCAACGATATCGGCGGCTCGGTCGCCGATTGGGCAGTCAAGATCGCAATTGCGCTCTTGGTTCTCATCGTTGGACGATGGATTATCAACCTGATCAGAAAATGGATGGTTCGGCTTCTCGAAACGGACGCAGCCAAGACCGTCTTCGAGAAGGCCGGGATCAGCAACGCTCTGCAGCCGTCGGGACGCACCGCAGCTGGTCTGGTAGGCGTCATCCTCAGTGCCGTGTTGATGGTTCTGTTGTGGCTGATCATCGCGAACATTCTGGAAGTCGACCCTGTGGTCGACCTGCTCGAACGATTGCTCGCTGTACTGCCTCTGATCCTCGTTGCAATCGTGCTGGTCATCATCGCGGCTGCCGTTGGCAGTTTCGTTGCCGACCTGGTCCGGCCCTACGCCGATGAGCGGGGAGTGGCCTGGCTGCCTTCCGCAGTACGGATTCTCGTGCTTCTGTTCGGTGTTCTCGCTGCGTTGGACTTGCTCGAGATTCAGTTTGCTGAGGACATCGTCAAGATCGTTGCGGCCGCCATCGGTATCGCTTTTGCGGTGGCGTTCGGCATTGGTGGCATCGACACAGCCAAGCAATGGTGGAACCGCTATCTGAGCCCGCGCTCCTAGCTGTACTGATTGTGCGAGGGGAGGGCCCGCGGGCCCTCCCCTCCACGCGTCCATAGTTCCGGCTTTGTTAATCGCCACGTAAGCCCCTGGTCAGATCCATGAGGTTTCCTGTTTGGGACCACAGATCTGAAAGGGGATCCACATGGTTAGACGGGTAATTGCCCTCGCCTCGGCCGCGGCGCTGGCGGTGGGGCTGTTGGTGACGGCGGCGAGCGCCGGCTCCGCAGGCAACAACATTGCGACGTACGAGGTGACGATCACGAACCTGGCCGCAACACAGCCGATCTCACCGCCGGTTGCAGTGACGCACCGGCGAGCTGTGAAGCTGTTCAAGCCGGGCACGCCGGCATCGGATGCGATCGAAGCGATAGCCGAAGACGGCAACCAAGGGGTTGCAGTCGCAGCCTTGACAGGTGCGGACAAGGTGACCGATGTAGTCGACCTCGGCGCACCGCTCACCCCCTCCGGCGTGTCGGTGGGTGACTTCAGCGACTCGATAACTTTCGAAATCGACGCTCATCGACGTGACAGACTGTCGCTTGCCGGCATGTTGATTTGCACCAATGACGGCTTCGTTGGTCTCAACTCGATAAAGCTCCCCAAGGCGAGTGCCGGCTCGGTCACTCACTACCTGGGGGCATATGACGCGGGTACGGAACAGAACACTGAGTTGAGCGAAGATATCGTCGACCCGTGCAGTGCACTAGGGCCGGTGGTACTCGACGGCGATCCCGACGGCAACAACAACGACGGCATCGAAACCGACGGCGTCGTCCGCCATCACGACGGTGTGTCTGGAAGCGTCGGTGATCTGTTGGCCGCCCACAATTGGGAAGCTCCGGTTGCGATGGTGGAAATCCGGCTCGTCGAGAACGCTCCGAACGTGAATCAATACAAGGTCACGTTGGAGAACCTCGCCCCAACCCAGCCTCTGTCGCCAGCGGTTGTGGCAACCCACAACCCGAAAGTGGCGCTCTATAGCGTCGGTGCCCCGGCGTCGGATGCCATCGAGGCCATTGCAGAGAACGGGGACCAGAGTGGTGCGGTTGCGCTGCTTTCTGGCCTGCACAAGGTCACAGACGTGGTGGATGTCGGCGCACCGTTGACACCACATGGCGTAGTTGTCGGTGATTTCACAGACACGGCCGAGTTCTACATCCACGGCCGCAACAGCGACCAATTCTCATTGGCGTCGATGTTGATCTGTACCAATGACGGCCTGGCAGCGGCCAACCGACTCGCGCTGCCGAGAGGCGAAACAGTCACGTACTACGTGTTCGGATACGACGCAGGGACTGAAGCCAACTCCGAGCTCAGCAGCGACATTGTCGACCCATGCAGCCTGCTCGGGCCGGTCACTATCGGTGGTGATCCGGACGGCAACAGCAACGCCGGCGATACCGACGGCGTCATTGCGCCGCACGATGGGATTGCCGGGACCGCTGATCTGCTCGCAGCCCACAATTGGGACGGCCCGGTGCTGAAGGTGACCATCAGCAACTGAGGCCAACTCGCAATCGACACGAGGGGCGGGCTGCGGCTCGCCCCTCATTCGTTGCGGTGGCGCACCAGATGGTCCACGGCCTGTGCTGCCGACGCGACGCTCGTAACGAGATGCCCGCTTCCCAACTCTGCGCTGATGTGAGACACCAGTGCGGCCCACCGTTCACCTACCACTATGACCGGGTGGGGGGCCTGCCCTCCCAACTCCTCTAGAAATGCCCGGTTCCAAGCCACCATCAGCTCAGTGAAAGTGCCGATGCTGCCGGGTAGCGAGATGGTGGCGACCGAGGCGTCGAGCAGGCCGGTGAGTCTTGTCGTCAGAGTGGGTCTGGGGTCCTCGATGTGGGCGTACGGGTTTGGGCCGCTCCGCATGGGAAATAGGGGCGGAGCTGTGACGGCGACAACCTGGCCCCCAGCTACGGCTGCCCCCTTGGAGACGGCTTCCATGGCACCGCCATATCCGCCTGTGGCGACTCTGAAACCCGCCGTTGCCAGGAGTCGGCCGCACGAGAGCGCTTCGCGGTACGCGGCGTCGCCGGGGCTGGACTGCGACGACCCGAAAACGGCGACTATCGGGGCCGCCCCAGGCACTACCTAATCCCTTCGACCCTTGTTCTTTGCCGATCGATGATGTTTGTGATCGACCGCACCCCGGCCAGTAGGCCGCCGCTGATGGCGCTGTAGCCGATGATGCTGAAGGCGTTGGAATCGATCGCCCGTTCAAACGTGTCCGCTCCGCTCACCCATGCGTAGAGAACGAGCACGAAACCGAGCGTGGGTAACAACACGAAGAGAACGGTCCAGACGTCCGGCACTCCTCGTTGCCAGGTACGGCTACCCCTGGCCACGTAGTCGGAGCCCTTCCATCCCAGGTCGAGGTGGCGGAAGAGAACCCACATGTTGACGAACGGCATCATCCACATCCACAACGGAGTCTCTTCCATCCCATTGTTGAAGGCGTGCAGGTTTTCGAGCACACGCCTGGCCCACGTTGCGAGCAACGCGTATGTGACGACGATTGCGCCGATGAGCAGAGGCCGCATCCACGCGTTGACCATCGACTCTGCCGACATGATCCGTGACAGTGATTCGCCGGTGGTCGCGTACGTGTCGAGTCTGTTGTTGAGCACGATCAGCGAGACCATCATCGCGACTGATAGCGCTGCCGAAACCAACAGCAGCAATTGGACGCCTTGACCGAGGAGGCCCGGGTTGTGGAAGCGACCATCGAGTGGTGGCAGCTCGTCGGCATCATCCGCGGTCGGGCCGGGCGTCGGTCCTGGAACTGCAACTCGGCGCGGCGGCTCGTCGCGCGCAGCAGGAGATTCTCCTTCTTCCCTCTGAACGTCGATGGGCCGGGGGACTTCGGTTGCCGCCGGACTGTCTGCACCGAGCGGGCGGGGGATCGAGGAACGAATGTGCGGAGCTTCATCGCGATGAGGGATGGTCACTGCGGGTTCTCGTGAGTCTTCGACGGCGGCGGCGACGACCTCCTCTTCTACGGCAACGACTACCGCTTCTTCGGTGGCGCCGCGGAACGGGTCGGGCTCCGGCTCGGTGATCTCGGTGGCAGGCTCGCGGCCGTGGGCAGGGGGAGCCGGCGGCGCCTCCGCCGTTGCGCGGGCGGTGACGATGTCCCCGTGATCGACGAGCGGGTCAGGTGGCGGCGGTGGCGGTGCGGCGTCCGCCGGAGCCGCAGCCGGCGGCGAGCCGGCAATCTCATCGTCGGCGCCGGATGTCGGCTCGAAAGACACCTCAGGTTCTGCAATCGTGGGTTCGACCGTCCCCGGCTGAGCTGCCGCGGGTGCGGCCGGGGTCACTGGATCCGGTGCCGCGTCGTCCATTGCTGGTTGTGATGGCTCAGGCTCAGTGTGTGGTTCTGTTACCGGAT
>JAHEJX010000151.1 GCA_024638645.1 Actinomycetes bacterium | reverse complement strand
AGCCGGGAGGGGGGCGTTTTCTCGTCATGCGGGGGCGCCCCCTCCGGCCCTGCGGGCCACCTCCCCCTCCGGAGGAGGAAACGGGAGATCACTCATTTCGTGGCGGCTGGCGAGCACCCATTGCCAGTCACCATCGAACGTTATCGGGGGGTCAGCCGGTCGACTTCGCGGATCCAGGCTTAAACGCGGTGGGGGAATACCAGTATCTTGCCGCACTGCTGAGTGGCTGAAATCTTGAGGGCTTCCTCCACCTCAGACATCGCAAACTCGTGCGTTGCCACCACATCCCACATCCGTTGAACTTCCGGGTTGCGCAGCATTCGAACGATCCCGGGTCGGTCCTTTCGACGCGAGTCGATAGTGCCCATGATCCTGAGGTTCTTCTCGGCGATCGAGGCATAGGGATCGACTTTGAGGACGCGGTCGGGGTTGCGGAGATTCTCCTGGATGTAGAGCACTCCGTCATGGCGCACCAGGTCAATTTCGGTATTCAGGACATCTTCCCGGCTCGTGAAATCCGCAATCTTGTCCGGTCCAATACCGTCAGTCAGCTCGAACACTTTGTCGGTCCAGGACGGGTCGCGCATATCGATGATGTGCAGATCCGGCGTGCCCCCTCTGGCCTCGCCGATCTTGCGAACCGTTTCCATCTGGAAATCATCATCCACTGCCGAAATCACCGTGGCCCCTCGAAAGAGTCCCACGATGACGTGCGACAGTGAGAATTGCCGCTGACCGCTGCCGACAAGCAGGACACGATCTCCTGCCTTGACCTCCATGAATTCCTGGGCGCAGTGGGCCATCCCCACAGAACACTCGCCCGCGATTGCGTAGCGGAAATCCAAACCGTCAGGCAGCAAGGTGCATATTCCCTCGTCAGCCAACCGGTACTGCCCAAAAGCAGCCCAGCCCGACTCGGATTCGTTCTTGCGTTCAACGGGTGCCAGACCATCGACGAAGAACTCGATTTCCGCCGTGCTCGCCCCGGCGCGGACCCCATCGGAGAGGCTCGCACAATGCGCCTGAGACAAGCTGTTCTGACAGGCGAAGCAGCGGCCGCAATAAGCCCCATGGGAGATCAGAACCCGATCACCTGGCTTGAACGTGTGTGATTCGGGCGCCTCGAGCACTGTGCCCACGCCCTCGTGACCCATCCCGTACAGTGGTGAGTCGAACCATTCATGGATGTGGTCGGTGTACATGCGATCATCAACGCAGACGGCCGCGATTTCCGTCTTGACGAGAAGTGAGCCCGGTTTCACGGACGGATAGGGCCGCTCAACGAGTTCGACAGCGTACGGTTCCGGAACAGTCACGATCGTGTTGAACTCTGGTTTTGCCATGTCAGTCCTTCCTCTCTGCGAATCTCATTCGTCGTCGCCGCAACACCCAGCGACGAGCACCACGGCGACGACGACGGTAAGCCGACCCATCATGGACCCGGTCCCCTGGTCACCTGGCACTTCCCACCGTCGAGCGCGGTTCCTTGTGAGCCTAGAGCCCCGCTATGTGCGCCTATTGGCGGGCCATGGCTATCCGATAGCGTTCTTCGGGTGTGATCATGTGATCGAAGTCTTGGGCGGCATCGCCTAGATCGATCTGAACCCAATTGACCCCCCCGGTGAACTCGACGTTGGCCCGGTCGAGGTCGTTGGTGACGCCGGTGGCGGTGTCGGTCCCTACGTCGGTCGTCTCATCTGCCGAGAACACACCGGGGACTGTGTTGGTTACTCGCCCGCTTGCAACCTGACCGCCATCGACATAGAGGGTCGCTGTGCCGCCCTGGCCTGGGCCACCACCGTCGTAGTCGAATTCCAACCGAATCTGGTGCTCACCAGCCGGAACCGGTTCATCTCCTACCACTTTGAACAGTTCGAGCCCGAAGAGGTTGTAGCAGTACGCGGGACGCCCGTCCGTTGTCAGGTAGGTAGTCCAGCCTCCGTAGCGGCCGCCCTGAGCCACGATCGTGCCTCTCGCACCACCGTCGGGTACCACGATCTCGGCAGTCACGGCGTGTGACTTGTTCTTGATGTTCACAACGCTGTTCTCGCTGAGACGACCCATGGAGCCAAACAGTATCTGGCTTCTCCCTGTGATCAGTTGAGGGCGTCCGGCCCGATCCGGATCGAAACGCTCGGAACGACGGTCGTCAAGAGGCAGTGCGTTGTGGCGGGCCGCCTCTGACAGGAACAAGTCCTGGAGGCGCTTCAGCTGCTTCGGATTGTCGGCTGCGACGTCGTTTGCCTGTGTCCAGTCACCCGGCTCGTACAGCTCCCACACATCGTCTTCGATTGGAGGGCTCTCGGCCAGAATCCACGGGATGCTGTGACGAGTCACCGCCGTCCAACCTTTGTGATAGATGCCCCGATTTACGAACATCTCGAAGTACTGCGTCTGGTGGATCTCGTCTGCGTCCCCCTTGTCGAAGGAGTCGTTCAGCTCGAAGCCCTCGTATGGGTGCTGATCGAAACCGTTCACCTTCACCGGCTCCGGGATGCCTGCAGCTCGGAGGACCGTCGGCGCGATGTCGATGACGTGGCCGAACTGGTGTCTGAGCTCGTTCTGCGACTCGATCCCTTTGGGCCAGTGAACGATTGTCCCATTCCGCGTGCCACCCCAATGAGAGGCGATCTGTTTCGTCCACTGATACGGAGTGCACATCGCATGGGCCCAACCGACGGCATAGTGGTTGAACGCCTCGGGAGTCCCGAACAGGTCGATTCGCTCACGCATGAACTCAGTGGTTTCCAGATGCGGGACACCGTTCAGGGCGAGAAGCTCGTTGAAGGTCCCATGGAGCTGCCCCTCGGCGGAGGCACCATTGTCACCGATCACATAGAAGATCAAAGTGTCATCGAGCACATCCAGGGCATCCAGGGCATCGACCAAACGACCCAGCTCGTGGTCGGTGTGCTCCAGGAACCCGGCGTATACCTCCATCTGACGGGTAAGCACCGGCCTGAGGTCTTCGTCCATGTCGTCCCACGCCGGTATCTCGTCGGGACGCGCTGTGAGCTGGGCATTGGGGCCAACGACTCCTAGCTCTTTTTGACGGGCGAAGATCCGCTCACGCACAGCATCCCATCCGTCGTCGAACTTCCCCTTGTATTTGGCCGCCCACTCTGGTGGCACATGGTGGGGGGCATGGGTTGCGCCCGGTGCCCAGTAGACGAAGAACGGCTTGTCAGGCATCAGGGCCTTCTGTTGACGGACCCAGTCGATCGACTTGTCCGTCATGTCCTCGGTGAAGTGGTAACCCTCTTCTGGTGTCTTCTCGGGTTCGACGGGGACCGTGTCGAGGTAAAGCGCCGGGTTGTATTGGTTGGTCTCGCCGCCAATGAAGCCGTAGAAGTGCTCGAAACCGGAGCCGGTCGGCCAGCGATCGTGGGGTCCCATCGGTGAGGACTCCCACACCGGAACTTCGTGACACTTCCCGAACTGGGCGGTCGAGTAGCCGTTCAGTCGAAGCGTTTCGGCAAGCGGGGCGCAATCCTGGGGTCGTATCGAAGTCTGACCTGGAGCACTCGTCGCCAACTCGGTAATGGCTCCCATGTTCACCGTGTGATGGTTGCGACCACTTAGCAGGGCCGCACGAGTCGGAGCACACAATGCCGTCGTGTGGAACCGGGTGTAGCGCAAGCCTCCATTGGCGAGGCGATCGGCCGTAGGAGTGTTGATCAGCCCGCCAAACGTGGCAGAAGCGCCAAAACCAACATCGTCGAGCAGCACAACCAGGACGTTCGGTGCACCTTCGGGCGGGCGAACCGGCTCGATCTTCGGGAAGACCTGATCCGGGTCATTGGCGTCTGTCATTGCCGTCGCAGGGCGGACACGGTCGGGGATCGGCAGCACAACCCGACGCTGGTCTCTTGTATCGCTCACTTCAACTCCTCGTTCGACGCAAGTGGGCCGATCCTATGGAATTGCCCGATCGAAAACGAAATCAGTTGTCACCCGCCTACCGAAACCGCGTCGCGGAACTGTCACCCACCTGCCTCCAGCTTCGATTTGCGGCATCGGCATTAGTCGGTGATTAGGTTGATGATGTTCTGCGCGGCAGCGATCAGGGTGTCGGCATGAGCGACCGCGGTCGGCTCCGCCCGCTCATTCGTGGGCTTCGATCCTTCCTGAGGCGATCGCTGCCGTGAAGGCGGCATAGTCCACTTCGTTCTGGTTGGCATACGCAACGGCGAACTCGCCAATGGCCTCGTCGAACGCCGAGCCCTTCCCGAGGTACCCGGCGATGGCGCCGGAGTCGGCGGATCGGGCGTGGGCTCGGGCCAGGGTGAAGCCGCACGCCTGGGCGTAGCGACGCAGCGCAGCCGGCGAGGCGGACTCGACGTCAAGGGAGCCCTTCATGTCCTTGAATTGGCGCCAGTAGTAGTGGGTCCCGGACCGAGTCGCGGTGTTGAATCCGAGGAAGCTGTCGGTGGCGGCCTGCATCAGCCGCTGCCCGACCACGACCCGCTCCCCGTGCTCCTCGTAGGTGCTGTCCGGGAGGTGGTCCTCGAGGACGGAGCGGGTCGCTTCCTTGATCTGCAAGAAGAACGGATCGGTGGCGTCGTGTCCCTCGAGCAGCACGATGAAGCAGCGCGTCCCGACACTGCCCACGCCCACTACTTTGAGTGCCAGGTCGCGAAAACGGAAGCGCCGCAACAAGACGGCAAGATGGTCGGGCACCGAATCCAGGTAACCCTCGAAATCGGCGCGCAGCGCCGCAGCGACGGCATCGGTGTCGTCCTCGTAGACCAGGTCTCGCAGCGGGATGATCAACGGGGCCTGGGAGGCGATGCGGTGGACTCCATCAGCCTCCTCGGTCAGCTTATTGTGGGCATGGACGCTGTCCTTGAAGCGGGCCTTGCGGGCGAACTTGGCCCGGGCTTTGCGGTCCTTCTTGGTGAGCTGATCCTCGAACGCGGCGTAGGGGCGCTCGACACTGAGGTGCGCGTACCAGGCATCGAGATACTTCAGCTCGGCAAAGCGCCGAATCGCCCGGCGATAGGCCGCCGCCGACTCCTGCGCCAGAGCGATCTGCTCCTTACTCTCGAGGCCGTTGTGCCGCGCGGCGATGGCGAAACTTGCCGTCAGCCGTTTCACGTCCCACTCCCACGGTCCCGGCAACGTCTCGTCGAAGTCGTTCAGGTCGAAGACGAGCTCACGCTCCGGCGACCCGTACACCCCGAAGTTCGACACATGGGCATCCCCGCAGATCTGGGCGTTGATGCCGGTCACTGGGGTTCCAGCGAGGTCACCCGCCATCACCGCCGCCCCACCCCGGTAGAACGAGAACGGCGATTGCGACATCCGCCAGTGCCGGATAGGGACCAACATCTGCACTCGCGACGCGTTCTGCGCCGTTATCACGTCGACCGGATCCGGCCGGTCCGACGCCGGGGACCAATCCCCATGGCTCCGACGCGAGACGGTCTTTCGCTGTGCCTTGCCCCACTTACGACCGACACCGACCGGAACCTCAGCGTCGCTCATCTTCGCTCCTCGTGTTCGCTCCGAACGGGTCACGCGTTGTTGCCTTAAGGCTCGACACCGTCCTCGACACCGTGCATGTCGGTGAACGTCCCGTACTTCCGGCCGAGGTGCTTCGAGGCTGGGCCCTGGTACGGCTTGG
>JAHEJX010000150.1 GCA_024638645.1 Actinomycetes bacterium | reverse complement strand
GGGAGGAACAGGAGGAGGCGCTGGGAGTGGGTCGGTTCATCCGAACCCGGCCTGAACCAACCGCAGCGGAGGTCGCCTTCACCGTTGACCAGAATCACCGGGGCCTGGGAGTGGGAACCCTTCTCCTCGAACACCTGACCCGGATCGCCTTGAGTCTTGGTGTGACTACTTTTGTGGCCGACGTGCTAGCGGACAACCAGAACATGTTGGACGTCTTCCGGCGTAGCCCCCTGGCAATGACTTCAACCATCCATCGGGGTGTCACGCGAGTCGAACTGGTTCTCGATGCGGGCGGGGACTCTTGACGGCATTCGAATTCCTCTCCGTTGCCCTCTCTTTCGTCCTGGGCTTGGCAGTGACCCTTGTACTCACGTCGCTCCTGGCGGCGTTTCGGGCACGGCACGAGTCGAGAATGGACTGGCTTCCTTTCGTTTGGGCGGGCTACGTGCTTGTCTACCAGTTCCAATACTGGTGGGCCATCTTCGAGTTGTCCGCACTTCCAGTATGGAGCGTGGGGACGTTCGGGATGTTGCTTGTTTTGGCAGTCATCCTCTTCCTCGCGGGTGGCTTGATACTCCCGCCTGCTTCGGCCGCCTACCCGAGCGACCTCAGGGAGTACTTCCGAGCCGATGGTCGGTGGGGGATCGTCGCGCTCGCTTCATACTCCATCGTCGGAATCGTCGGGAACGTACTTCTGTTCGGCACATCGCCGGTCGATTTGCTGCACATACTTCAGTTGGGAACCGTTGGCGCAGCGGCTGTCGTCGTCGCGGCCAGAAGCCGAACGCTTCAGGTAGCCGCGACAGTGGTTTTTGGGGTCATCCTGGCGGTCGGGGTCGCTTTGGCGACGCCCGGCGCGTACTAGCGTAGTCTCGACCTGCGGGAGCGGGAGCGCAGCAATTGCAGGAAGTTGGCTAGCCTGGTCACTTTGGGTCGCATCGACGTCTGGGCCACACCGGGAGTACGCATTGAGCACGATCTCAGCGGACCACCAATGAGCACTACGTCCGGAAAGCTGTCCTTTCTCGACCGCTACCTGACTCTCTGGATCTTCCTCGCGATGGCCGGCGGCGTTGGGCTGGGCTACGCCGTGCCCGCGGCCGTGCAAAGGCTCAACGAGAGCACGCAGATCGGCACGACGTCGGTGCCTATCGCCATCGGCCTGATCCTCATGATGTACCCACCTCTCGCGAAGGTCCGTTACGAGGAGCTCGGCGACGTCTTTCGAGATGGCCGCATCCTGGTGCTCTCCCTGGTACAGAACTGGGTCATCGGTCCCATCCTGATGTTCGCCCTGGCGGTCCTCTTCCTGCGGGACTACCCGGAGTACATGGTCGGGCTCATCCTCATCGGCTTGGCCCGATGCATCGCCATGGTCATCGTCTGGAACGACCTGGCGGAGGGAGACCCGGAGTACGCGGCTGGTCTGGTGGCCTTCAATTCCATCTTCCAGGTTCTTTTCTACAGTGTCTACGCATGGTTCTTCATCACACTGCTTCCGGACCTTCTGGGGATGGAAGGCATCGTTGTCGACATCACCATGGGCGAGATCGCCCAGAGCGTCTTCATCTACCTGGGGATCCCGTTTCTTGCCGGCATGGCCACGCGCGGCGTCCTCGTGCGGGCGCGGGGCAAGACGTGGTACCACCAGCACTTCATTCCACGAATCTCGCCCCTGACGTTGATGGCCCTGCTCTTCACTATCGTGGTGATGTTCTCCATCCAGGGACGGGCGATCGTGCAGCAGCCGACCGGGGTGCTGAGGATCGCCGTGCCGCTGCTCATCTACTTCGTCGCGATGTTCGCTTTGTCGTTCTTCATGAGCCGACGGGTGGGCGCCGACTATCCGAAGACGGTGAGCCTGTCGTTCACGGCGGCGTCGAACAACTTCGAGCTCGCCATCGCGGTGGCTGTGGCCACGTTCGGGATCGGGCACGGCGCCGCCTTTGCGGCGGTCATCGGTCCGCTGGTCGAAGTGCCGGTCCTCATCGGGCTGGTGACCGTCGCTCTCCGGTGGAGAAGTCGGTACTTCCCCCAGGCGCAGGAGACGCTTGCAGCCGTATCGAATTGTGCAGTTCCCGCCGGCGTCGGCGCCCCTGGCGGAGACAAGGCCGAACGACCTTCATGAACTGGGACGTCTCGTCCCCCCCAGTCGGGAGTTCTCCACTTTGGCCATGAGCGAAAACCCCAGGCCGTTTCTCCTACAAGTGACGATGGTGTTGGGAGGAGTCTTCGGAAGCGGGGGTACTCTGGTCGGCGTTTGGGCTCTCCAGCAGCTGCTGATGGCCGAGGGTCCTTTCCTGGTCGAGGACGTGTCCATGTCCAAGGCCGCCTTCCTGCGCCTCGCACTCCCGTTGGTCGTCGTGTACATCTCGGCGTGCATCACAGCCGGCGCCGCTGCCTTCTATTTGTGGAAACATCGCGCGCGGTCCCGCCTGCTTCTCTTGGCTCTCCTGTGCGAATTCGTGGTTGGAGACAGCATCATGCTGTTTGCGATGCACCGAACGCTCGGCGTGAGCCTGGGCGACGTGGCCGCGGCCGCCGGGGGCTTCGTGTTGCTCGTCGCTGTCGCGCTGTGGTACCTGTTCAGGCGCGATTCCGTAGTGGACTACTACCGCGCGTTGAGCCGGAGTGCGGATGAGTAGCGCGTCGGACTTTGTGGGCACCTGGAGTCTCGAGTCCTTCTGGAGGTCGCGTCGATTCCCAATTGGGTGGGAACCGACCAGTTGCGGATGTTCGAGTTCGGAGAAGGGACACTTCGCTCGAGCACCCCGCCCATCCTGAAAGACGGTGTTGCGACGCAGAGCGTGCTGCTCTGGCGCCGGGATTGAGTCGGGTACTCTCGACGAGCTCCGTGACTGGACGGTGGGCCGTGTGCCACTCATGTTGGCCGTGCAACTTGTCCCGCCGTAGAGAGTGAAGTCATGTCGGAGCAACTTGCGCGGGGCTTGGCCGCTCTGGCGATGGTGGGACTGTATGTCACGGCGAACCTCTGGCTCGCATCGTTCGTAGCGAACCTGATGGCCGATCGATTTGCGCCGAGGGACAAGCCCCCGCGCGTTGACGAAGACACAGGTCTCGTCGTGGAGGCCGATGACGAGATCGTAAGCCACGAGTGGGTCGAGTTAGACACTCTGGGCAACAGGGAAATGCGATCCGTCAGCCGCGGCGAGATGCGCGCTCGATATTGGTTGTTCTTGTTTGCCTTGCCGCTGCTCGGCTTTCTGAACTACCGGTTCTTCAGTCAAATCGTCGTCGGATTCGAACTCGGCTTCGAACTCGTGGGCGGACTCATTGCGAGCTTCTACGGAGGATAGGTCGGGCGGGGGGGAGTGGGTCGTACCTGTTGGAGATCGAAAGAGATGAGCTATCGCACACGACTAGAAGCATTCTCCGCGACGCCGATGTCGGCGGAGTCGCTCCGTCGTTACTTCCCTCCGCTCCCGGGTGACGGCTTCTCTTTGGTGGACGAAGGTGACCTTCGAGACACCATTCTCCTGGCGGACACACTGGTCGATCGGGCTGCCGGTTCAGCGGAGTTGGATCGCATCGGGTCCGATTTGGCCGATCCTCTCGTGCCGTCCTCGGTGGGGATGCGATTGGCAGTGAAGCTCGCCCTCTCCCGCAAACTCCTTCTCGAGAGCAGCGACCCCCTGTTCGTGTCGGTCGTCTTTGCGGTCTATGAGGAGACCGAACGGATCTTACATCCCGACGAGCACCCGCACGGAGAAGACTTCCTCAACCGGAAAGTGGCACAAATCGAGTGGCTTCTTTCAGGGATGCCCAACGCCGGGTTCGAACTTGTGGTCGTGGACGACGGGTGCCCCAAGCGGAGCGGCGCAGTTGTGGAAGAGCTGGCGGCGCAGCATGGACTCGAGGGCAACGTCCGGGTGTTGTTCCTGGCCGACGCCATCAGAGCCGGCCATCCTGCGGTGGCCGGTCTGAAGAGTGTCGACCAGAGTCGGAAGGGTGGGTCGATAGAGCTCGGAATGTGGGAGGCCGCGGCAGTTGACAGAGGCCCGGGCCACGTGGTGGTCTTCACCGACGCAGACCTATCGACTCACTTGGGGCAGACCGGGCTCCTGGTCGACGCAGTGCGGCGGGCAGGGCCCGTCGCGATCGGTTCTCGGCGGCACCGACGCTCAGTGGTGAAGAAGCGTGGCGCCCGGAACGAGCGCGGCAAATTGTTCATCTACTTGTGGAAAGCTCTCCTCGAGCCCTTGCGGGGCATTACAGACACCCAATGTGGTTTCAAGGCCTTCGACGCGCGGGTGGTTCATGAGTTGGTGCAGGGGATGAGCGAACGTCGGTTCGCGTTCGACATCGAGTTGCTGCTCAGGACCATCCTGAGCAACCCGGACGTACCTCGCCCGATTTCCACCGTCGGCGTGGGGTGGGTCGACAGTGAGGCGCTCTCGACTACGACGAATCTTCAGCCGTACCACGCCATGCTCCAGTCGGTGGCTGGGATGTACCGGCGCTACCTGGTCGCCGCTCCGGAGGCGGAGGAGTTCGCACGGTTCATCGAGCGCCTGAGTCCGGACGAGTGGCGAGTGCTGGCGAACAATGTGCCGCCTGAGGTCGCCAGTCGGGACCCGCGTGTCTTCGACGAATGGCGCGGAGTCAGTGTCCAGGACCTCGAGGCGGCCGTCGCATGAAAGGCGGGGCCGAAGTCGAGGACTAGATGTCGTGAAGTACGAGTCGAAGACCGAGCTGATGCGTGACATCAAGGATGAACGCGAGGCGCTCATGGCCCTGCTCGAAACGTTCTCCGAGGCCCGGCGCACGGAGCCGGGCGTTTGGGGGGATGGTTGGACCGTGAGCGATCTCGTTGCGCACCTCGCCGCCTGGCACAGGCTGTTCCTCGGTTGGTTCGAGGGGGGAAGGGTCGGTCGCGATCCTGAGCTGCCGGCTCCGGGCTACAAGTGGAATGAGACGCCCCGCTTGAATCAGGCGATCTGGTCGGAGAACCGAGGCCGCTCCTACTCTTCAGTGCTGGACGACTTCGAGACCTCCTTCGGAGAGGTCCACTCGGTCTTGCGTGGACTTTCCGAAACCGAATTGCTTGAACCGGGGCATTTCGGATGGACCGGAAGGAACGGCTTGGTCACCTACGCAGGAGCGAATACGGCCAGCCACTATCGCTTCGCCATCAAAGTGCTGAAGCGTTGGGAGGGAAGGGAGCGAGTAACGTCTGTGGTCCGGGTGCGCTCTGGTGCGCCTGGTGGGGTGGAGCAGAACACCCGTGATGGATCAACGGGGCCGCCGGCTGAATGACGGGAGTGGAGTACCTATGGAGTGGCTTGCTGATTTCTGGGCCTGGGCTTGGGCCCGGCACCACAACCCGTTGAGCTGGTACATCCGGCCGCTCTTCGTGCTTCCGTTCTGCTATTTCGCGTACAAGAAGAGCCTGGCGGGGGTACTCCTGACGGTGGTAGGAGTGCTGACGAGCATGTTCTGGTTCCCGGCGCCCGCCGAAACGGACCCTCGTGCGGCTGCCTTCCTGGCGATGGAGCAGCAGTACGTGGTTGCGGTGAGCGTGCTGAGGTTAAACGTCAGCAGCAGGCAGCAAGCGAACTTGAAATGGGGAGGTTTCATGAGTGGGTCCTCATGTGTTGACTCAGTTCGCCC
>JAHEJX010000059.1 GCA_024638645.1 Actinomycetes bacterium | reverse complement strand
CAGATGCCGCTTTCGGAACAGTGGGCGACCTCGAAGAACGCTGGCTCTGTGACCCCGACCAATTTGTGCTCGAGTTTCCTGCGGTGGGCAGCCTGTCTGAGTTGTATACATCCGACGGCGTATTGCTTGGAAAGCTGAGCGAGCGCAACAGCCAGCCGGTCAGCCTCGACGAGGTCCCCGACACCGTGATCAACGCCCTGCTGGCGGCGGAGGACGCCGAGTTCTATGAACACTCCGGCATCGACTACTCCGCCATCATGCGAGCCGCCCTGGAGATCTACCGGGGGGGCAACCTCCAGGGTGGCTCGACCATTACCCAGCAGGTGGTCAAACAGACGTTCCTGTCGGCGGAACAAACCCTCGAACGCAAGATCTGCGAAGCGGTCGTCGCCGCCGAGCTCGAAGAGCGATATACAAAGGACCAGATTCTCGAGTTCTATCTGAACTCGGTCTTCTTTGGACAGAACGCATACGGCATCAAGGCGGCGGCGCAGGAGTATTTTGGAAAGGACCTCGAGGACGTCACGGTGTGGGAAGCCGCCGCAATGGTGGCGCCCATCCGCAACCCTTCCCTGTACGACTTGCGCCGCCGACCGGAAACCGTGCTGCGCGCCCGCAACAACACGATCTCGCAGATGCAGGTCAACGGCTTCATCACGCAGGAGGAAGCCGAGTATGCATTGAGCTGGCCGCTGCAGACCGTTGAACACGAGGAGTTCGACCAACTCTCCCCCGCCGTCATCATTGCTGCCCGCGAGGAGATCCTCGGCAGCCCCAAGTACAACCTCGGCGACACATACACCCAGCGCAAACGTGCGCTGTTCGGCTGTCCCGCAGACGAGACGGAATGCGAAGGCGGTGGCGGGTTGCGCGTTACGGTCACGGTCAATCACGAGATGCAAACTGAAGCCAACCGCATCCTGCGAGCCTGGTTTCAAGACTTGAGCGGCCCCACCGGCGCAATAGCCATGGTCGACAACAAGACCGGCGCCGTGAGAGTGATGTCGAGCGGTCTCGACTTTGGCGACGATCTCGAAGCGGGGCAGCGGCCATACGACCTCGCCACCAAGGGACGACGCCAAGCCGGCTCGAGCTTCAAGCCCTTCGCGCTCGTGACCGCTCTGGAGCGGGGCTCGACGACCGGGCTGCAGATCACACTCGCCAGCTATTTCGATATGACGAGCCCGCAGAAGCTCGACTGCGGAGTGCCCTGTTCTCCCGAAGGCAACATCTGGACTGTCCGCAACGCAGGTGGGGGCGGATCCGGGCTACGAACCCTCGAACAGGCCACATACTTCTCAACCAACACTGTTTATGCCCAGGTTTCACTGCAGGTTGGCCCGGAGAACATCGTCGATACGGCGCACCGAATGGGCATCGAATCGCCGCTCAATGCAGTCCCTTCGATCGCCCTCGGCACCCAATCCGTGAGTCCGCTCGAGATGGCGTCTGCGTATTCCACGATCGCCAACTTCGGTGAGCGGGTCGAGTCGTATTTGATCGAGAAGATCGAGGATAAAGACGGCAATGTCGTGTACCAGCACGAGGTCGAGCGCAACAGGGTGCTCGACGAAGCCCTCACCGCCGCAGTGGTTCGCACCATGGAGAAGGTGGTGAGTCAAGGCACGGCAACCCGGGCGAACATCGGTCGCCCTCAGGCAGGCAAGACGGGGACGGCCCAGAACTTCCGCGACGTCTGGTTCATGGGCTTCATCCCCCAGTACACAGCTGCCGTATGGGTGGGTCATGCGGACGCTCAGGTGGAAATGGTCAACTTCTCTGTGTGGGACGACCTCAACCAGCGCGAGCAATCACATTCCAGGGCATTCGGCGGAACGTTGGCAGCGCCGATCTGGAAACAATTCATGCTCTTCGTGACTCAAGACCTGCCGGTCGAAGACTTCCCGCCTGATCCGGAAGGTACAAACGCTTACTACCAAACCCCAATCACTGAGGTTCCGGACGTACGCGGTCTCAGCCAATCTGCCGCCCGGACCGCAATTCTCGCCGCCGGCCTCAATCCGGTGATCATCCAGGTCGCCTCGCAGCAGGAGCTGGGCACCTTCTTGGGACAGAGCCCGAGCGCAGGCACCGAAGTCAGACAAGGTGGGTCGGTCACGGTGCGGTACTCGAGCGGAGAGCCGGCCGAGATGCCCGACTGGGTCGGCATCAAAACGTCGAACATCGAGAACCGCATCAACGCCTTCAACTCGAGAACCGGCCTCAGCGTGACCTTCCGGATAATCGAAAGGGCCACCAGCAACCCCTCCGAGATCGGAAGGGTCCTCTCCACTCGACCGAGGGCGGGCTCTGTTGTCACACCGAACCGCGAGATCGTATTCATCGTCGGGGTCGCACCAAGCTAGTCCTGGGTCGCCTAGCCTCCTGTCGTGAATCAGAAGCCCCCACCGATGAAGCGCCTGTGGCGATACGCAACGCGTCACCGGCGCCGCATAGTCGTGGCTACGGCCTGGTCCTTCCTCAACAAAGCGGTCGACATTGCTCCCCCGCTACTCATCGGTGCCGCCGTCGACATCGTCGTCCGTCAGGACGAATCGTTCCTTTCACAATTCGGCGTAACCACTCCCCGCAGTCAGTTGGTTTTCCTCGCCATCGTGACCTTCGTCATATGGGCCCTCGAATCGCTCTTCGAGTACCTGCTCGGCATCGAGTGGCGCAACCTGGCACAGTCGATTCAGCATGAGCTTCGGGTCGATGCCTACTCCCATCTGCAACGCCTCGAGATGTCGTACTTCGAAGCGAACGAGTCGGGAGATCTCATCGCCGTTCTCAACGACGACGTGAACCAGCTCGAGAGATTCATGGACCATGGGGCCAACGATCTGATTCAGGTGACTACGACCGTTGTGCTCATCGGCGCAATCTTCTTCGTCATCGCTCCCAGCATTGCCTGGCTCTCGTTCTTGCCGATCCCCCTCATCATCTGGGGCTCGATGAAGTTCCAGAAGAAGCTCGAGCCGCACTACGCAGACGTTCGCGACCAAGCAGGGGCGGTCAACAGCCAACTCGCCAACAACCTGGGTGGCATTGCCACGATCAAGTCGTTCAACGCCGAGTCCGCAGAGGTCGAACGGATCCGCGACGAGTCCGAGATCTATCGGTCGGCCAACCGAGGTGCGATCCGGCTCTCGTCGGCGTTCTCGCCGCTGATCCGCATCGCCATCCTGGTCGGGTTCACCGCCACCCTCCTGCTCGGTGGGTTCCTGACACTCGACGGCGGACTGGCCGTCGGCGCGTACAGCGTGCTCGTGTTCATGACGCAACGGCTCCTATGGCCCTTGACGACGCTGGGGCGGACGTTCGATCTCTACCAGAGGGCAATGGCATCGACCAACCGGATCCTCGACGTCATCGACACCGAGCCACAGATCGTCGACGGTCACGAGGAAATCGGGATGATCGACGGAGCCGTTGCATTCCACAATGTCGGATTCGCTTATGAACCCGGTTTCCCGGTCCTGAGGGACGTCACATTGGAGATGGCCGCAGGGAAGACGACGGCACTCGTCGGAGCAACCGGATCCGGCAAGACAACGATCGTCAAACTCATGTTTCGTTTCTACGACGTCGGTGAGGGATCGATCACTCTCGACGACGTCGATGTGAGGAAGTTGCGGCTCCGCGACCTACGCAATGCGTTTGGGCTCGTCAGCCAAGACGTCTTTTTGTTCCACGGCACCGTCGCCGAGAACATCGCATATGGCAGGCCAAACGCCAGCGGTGAGGATATTCGCCGGGCCGCCGAAGTGGCTGAGGCGCACGACTTCATCATGGAACTGCCGAACGGATACGAAACGATCGTCGGCGAGCGGGGCCAGAAACTCTCGGGCGGGCAGCGCCAGCGAGTATCGATTGCGAGAGCTGTCCTCGTCGACCCCCCTGCTCTGGTTCTCGACGAGGCGACTTCGGCCGTCGACAACGAGACCGAGGCAGCCATTCAGAGGTCGATGGAACGGATCTCCCACGACCGCACGACAATCATCATCGCCCACCGCCTGTCGACGATCCGCCACGCAGACCGCATCTATGTGCTCGACAAGGGCCGTGTCGCCGAAGTTGGCACCCACGAGGAGCTGGTTGCGATCCACGGAGGGATCTACAAAGCGCTGTGGGACGTGCAGACCGGCGAAGCTGTCGAGCACAAGCCCTAGCTGGCCCAGTCACTGTGCGGTGACTTGGCTCGCCAACGCGTAGAAACAACTCCGATCCCGCGTAGTCGGCGATCGACATCCCCACATTTTTTCGCGGTCTGCCACACATCTCTTGCAAGCACTTATAGCTAGTTGCTATTAACTATAGTCATGAAGAGTCAAGATTCGACAGCGCCCGGTATCCGTCGAGATGTACGTCCTCCCATCCCGCCGGACTCCGCGCCACAGCCGGGCGCTGTCGGAGGTGTCCTCGAAACACGTTCCAGGTTGAGAAGAACGGTGTGGCCGCGGGCGATAGTCGCTCCCCACGTCTGGGACTCCAGTGAGCCCGGCTACCCCGCCGCCAGCCGCTACGTGCGCACTTTCTGGACTGCGGCCCTAGGCCCGGGAGCGGTCGCCGACCTGCTCCGACTCGCCACCGCAGCAGCTCGGGGCCGCTCCCTCCGCCGCCCGCTAGGACTCAGCCGTCTGTGTCAGGCAGGTTTGGCCCGCGAAATAGACGGGCGGGTGGAGGTGCGCACCACGATCCCTCCGGTCAGCGGCCCCCTATTGCGGACCCTCCACCCGGCTGTCCGACGAATGCACGACGAGAATCGTTGGCTCGACGAGATGGACCCGCCTTCAGCCGCGTAGCCGGCGCCGCAGCACGATTCCCAGTTGGCCGCTTCGCCTCACGGCTGAGGATGACGCGGATCTTGGAAAGGCTGGGGGCCTCTGCCGGCGTTCAGAGCTAGTAGCGGCCGGACTCGGTCACCATCGCCGAGACCGCAGCGTTGAATTCGGTCGCCGCTGCCAAGTCACCCAGGGAGAGGTGCATCCTGTACCGCCACCTGTTGTGACGGTTGGACGGGTCGTTGATACGTTCTGCGTGAACGTCCGGGCGGCGTAGCTTGGCGTCTGCGCCCATGAGGTCTGCAATCGGTACGATGGCGAGCATGGCGGGCGAGCCGAGCTGCCTGCGCAGTATTGCCTCGACCACTTCGGCGGTAGCGACTTGGGGAGGCTCGCCGAGTTGGCCAAGCGCCTCCTTCCAGTAGCGGAGGGTGAAGTCAGGATCTGCCTCCCACCACTGCCGCAGGGTGGCCGTGTCGTGGGTGCCGGGGCTGACAACCGACATATACGGCGCGGCGGCCGGATTGGCGATCCACTCGCCGAGACGCTTCGGCATTCTCTCGATTTCGAGGCTCAGCAGACCCATCTCGTCCATCAAGCGGGGCACTATGTCGGGCACCATTCCCAGATCCTCGCCGCAGGCGAGCATCTCGGTCGACTCAACGACGGCAGGGAGGGTGCGGCGCCCTTGCGCCTCCCACTGCTCTTCGTGACGGCGGTAGAAGAAGTCGAGCGCCATCTCGTCGAAATCGGCAGCGACGTCGTCTTCCAGGGCTACGAAATGGCTGGAGTCCCGCCACGCAATGGCCGGGGCATATCCTTCATCGACGGCGACGATCATGACATCGGCGGCGACGTCGAGCAGAAGTCGACGCAGTGATGGGTCCCAGCCAGATCCTTCTTCTGCAAAGAACCGCCGGATCTCCTGCTGGCCATAGCGAGGCTTCAATTTGCCATCGCCGTCAAAGAAAGGCGCGAGACTGCGAGCTTGCGGCCCGAATCGGCCCGCCAAGTCAGGAATCGGCCCCGGCTCCATGAGCTCGGACAGCTCCACCTCCCCGAGCACCTCGAGGAGATCATCCTCGCTCCACGGCATCGACGGCCGGAAGTAACCGATCAGCCCGTCGTAGCCGTCAGCCGGGATCTCCCAAATGCGGAAGAAACCGAGGACGTGGTCGATCCGGTAGACGTCGACGTATGACGCGAACGCGCGGAAACGGTCGAGCCACCATTGGAAGCCGTCCTCGGCCATTCGCTCCCAGTCGTAGGTGGGAAAACCCCAGTTCTGGCCCTCGCGGGCAAAAGCGTCCGGTGGTGCACCGGTCTGCGTGCCTATGTGAAAGAGATCGGGATGCGTCCACACCTCGACGCTTTCGGGCGCTACTCCGATCGGGAGGTCCCCCTTGAAAGCGATGCCGATCGATCGTGCGTAATCGGCCGCGTCTTCGAGCTGGCGATATAGGTGGTACTGGACGAACCAGTAGAAGCGCATCTCGTCGTAGTCGGGCGAGTCGTGATCGGCGAGGGCGTCGACGAGATCGTCTGAGAATCGCTCGTAGCCTGGCCAAGCGGCCGGATCACCGACGCCAAAACGATCCCGCAGCAGACACCACGCCGAGTAAGGCCCGAGCCATGTCCACTCGCTGTCCACGAACTCCTCAAAATCTTGATCGCCGTCGAGGCTCGAGCTGAGAATTCGATAGACGGACCGCAGCAGGTTCCACTTGCTCGCCATCACTGCCGGATAGTCGATTTCTCGGGAACCGGCGTAGGCCGCTCGAGCGGCAGCGACTTCCTCTGGGATTCCATGGCCTGCAATAGCTTCTATGTCTACATAGAGCGGGTGCAGGGCATGCACCGAGATCGGGTTGTACGGATACGAGTCGTCCCAGTCATGATCGAGCACCGTGTCGTTCACCGGCAGCAACTGCACGACGGCCAAACCAACCGACTTTGCCCAATCGGCGAAGGGCTTGAGGTCGCTGAACTGCCCACAACCGATGTCGTTGTTGGTGCGCAACGCAAAAACGGGAACCGCCACACCCGCGGCACGAAAAGGTGCAATATCTACGCGATCGTCGTTGACAACCCGGCTCGGCGCCGCCGGCAGAAGCCTGTTGTCGCCGCCCTCCCACCGCAGCAAAACTCCGGCGGCATCGAGCAGCACGTATTTGTACTCGACCTCCTCCGGCTCGATGTCGATCGCAACCGCCCAGCCGGGATACCCGGTCGACACCAACGGAATCGCAGCCGCCGCATCCCACTCCCCTAGGGTCTCGCCGGAGCCGACGATCGCCGGCGTCGCACCAGGGGGGATGGCGGGCTCGTTGAGAACGAACCTCGTGTTGCCTTGGCCTGGGTCAGCGGCGTCTGGGTGCCGATTGGCCAGCGCTTTCGTGAAGAGAGCCGACGCATAGGCCCGCCCACTCGCCCACCGCCAGTTGTCAACCACAAGAGCACCGGCATCCGGCATAGTCCGCCATGGAGGCTGCTCCTCGTGGACTACCTCTGAGCCGGCAACGACTCGATAGTGATACTGCGCACCCGCCGCAAGATCAACCGCGCCGCCCCACCATCCTTCGCCGACCCACTTCAGGTCGAAGGCAGCGTCGTTGGTCAGTACCTGCAGGGACTGGCCGAATTGAGTTTGGAAACGGATTCTGAGCTCGGTCAACATCGAACGGTGACGATAACCGCCGGCGGCGCCGCGGCGGATTCGTACAACGCTTCGCCCTCTACGATTCATGTCAATGCACACCATTGCTGAGGCTGCCGCGGCTCTCGCCGGGCGAGAGAGAATCCTCGTGTTCACGGGCGCCGGAATCTCAACCGAATCCGGAATCCCCGACTTCCGGGGCCCGAACGGCGTGTGGAAGAAGGTCGATCCCAAGAACTTCACGCTGCGCCACTACGTGCAGAACCCAGACTTCCGCCGGCAGCGTTGGGAACGCTGGTTCGGCGCGCAACGGCCGACCCACCGGCCAAACGCTGCCCACCGCGCAGTTGCCCAGCTATGGAGCACCGGCCGCATGATCGGATGCATCACGCAGAACATCGACGGTCTACACGTCGATGGTGGGCTTCCCGAGTCTGCGCTCGCCGAGGTGCACGGCAACCCGCGAGGAATCATGTGCGTCGACCAAGGCCACCCAAGCAAAGTCGCCGAGGTCAGGGAGCGCTGGCAGGCCGGCGAGCTCGACCCGAGATGCGATTGCGGCTCGATACTGAAGTCGACGGTCATCATGTTCGGTGAGAACCTGCCCCCGGCGGCAACGTACTTGGCATACCAGTTCTCGACGAGTGCCGATGCGGCGATTGCAGTCGGCTCCACGATCAGCGTGTTCCCTGCCGCCGAATACTTACTGTCCGTCGCCGATCGCCGCCACCCGCTCGTGATCCTCAATATGGGCCCGACCGATGCCGATGAGCTCGCCACCGCCCGCCTTGAAGGCAAGGCAGGCGACCTCCTGCCACAGCTCATATCCGCATTGCAGGCGCAAGCGGGCGGGTAACGTCGCACGGTGGAGTACGCAGAGGCGGTCGCCAAGGCCAAGGCTCAGATCACTGAGGTGACCGTTGAGGACTTTGCTGCGGACCCCGATCACTATGACGTGATCGTCGACGTGCGAGAGCCGCACGAACACGCCGCCGGCGCCATCCCGGGAGCCGTCCTAGTACCGCTTGGTCAGCTGACGTCGACGATTGCCGACCACGCAGCGGCTGCGAGTTCCGTGCTGCTCTACTGCGGGGTCGGCGCCAGGTCGGCCATGGGAGCACAAGCGCTTCAGCAGATGGGCTATTCAGACGTGGCATCGCTCGCCGGTGGTTACAACCTGTGGCATCACCACGAGGAGTACGGCAGCAACAGCGGCCTCAGCGCCTCGCAGCGCAATCGGTACGCCCGCCATCTGATTCTCGAAGGCTTTGGCGAGGCCGGTCAGCTCCGGCTCATTGAATCTTCGGTACTGATCGTCGGCGCCGGCGGCCTGGGATCACCTGTGGCTCTGTATCTTGCGGCTGCCGGAGTCGGCAAGATCGGCCTGGTCGACGCAGACGTTGTCGAGCTATCGAACCTGCAGCGCCAGATTGTCCACAACGTCGATCGAATCGGGCAGCCCAAAGCCATGTCGGCGGCCGCAACTATCGACCGCATCAATCCCGAGTGCGACATCCGAGTCCACGAGACACGCTTGGTGGCCGCCAACGCATTGCAGATCGTCGAGGCCTACGACCTCATCATCGACGCTACCGACAACTTCCCGACTCGTTACCTGCTGAACGACGCCTCGATCCTCACCGGAAAGCCGGTGGTGCACGGCTCGATCTTTCGCTTCGAGGGCCAGGCAAGCGTCTTCGAACCGGGCAACGGGCCTTGCTACCGGTGCCTCTTCCCAGAGCCACCGCCACCGGAGCTGGCACCCAATTGCGCCGAGGCTGGGGTTCTCGGAGTCTTGCCGGGAATCATCGGTTCAATCCAGGCGACTGAAGCGATCAAGCTCCTCGTCGGATACGGCGACCCACTCGTCGGAAGGTTGCTCACATACGACGCGCTCGACCACTCCATGATGACCTTGCGAACTTCGCGCGATCCTGGATGTTTGGCGTGCGGGGAGGGCAGGCCTGCCCCAACGCTCGTGGACTACGACCAGTCCTGCCGGCCGCGCCGCGTTTAGTCGGGGCGCGGCTGGTAGAGCCACATCACCGGCTTCACCGATACTTCTGCGAACGATGCAGTGGGGACAGTCGTCACGATCGTCGTCGTCGTAACCGATCGAGGCCCGGCAGTCGTGGACGTGACCGCGGGAGAACTGGTCGTGGTAGTGACTCCGGTCGTCGGCGGAGCTGGGGTGACGCTGGTAGTCGGAGCAGACGTCGTAGTAGTCGTCGTGGCCCCACCACTGGCCTTCATGAAGACGACCGTGACCCACAGTTTGTTCTCGGACTCCCGCACCGCCCCTATGCCGACGTGTGTGAAATCACCCAGGATGTTCGACCGATGACCAGATGAGTTCATGAAAGACGAATGAAGCGAATTCACGCTTGGTCCCACCCCAACGTTTTCTCCAAGAGAGACCCAGCCCGTGGTGACGTTGCCCAGGTTCGGATTGTGATGCAGGTCATCGGCTTCCATCATCCGGTTGGAGTGGGCTTCTGCATCGTCGACGAGGTCCCAGTGTGAGGAGAGGCCACTCAAGCCGCGAGAAGTTCGCTCAGCGTTGAGTTTCGCCAACAGAGAATCTTCGGACGCCGCGAATGCACCCGGCGCCAGGCCGACCACAATCAGCATCGCTACCGCGGCTACGCCGAAAGACCTTCTCGAAACCCGCAAGGAATTCCCCTACTAAGAGTGTTGTGAGCGAACACTCTGAGTATCGGAAAGGGAGGAGACGTCTTTAGGGACGGCGGGCTAGTGACTAGTCACCGGTGCGGCATCTCTTGTCTCAGCGACCGACATCACAACCCAGGCAAGTCGGTTCAATCGATCCCGAGGCTGATGCCGAGATTGCGGCAGGTGTTGATCCAGGGATGGTCGAGAGGGACGGTCTTGCGTCTTCCCGCAACCTCGTCCAGCGGGACGGGCACAACTTGTCCGCTTTGAGTTGCGACCATCACACCGTACTGATCGTCCGCAACCATGTCGGCCACGGCCGCGCCGAGGCGCGTGGCGAGGAGTCGATCGGCGGGCGAGGGGATGCCGCCACGCTGGACGTGACCCAGGACGGTCACCCTCGCTTCGAGGTGGGTGGCGATCTCGAGCTGCTCGGCGAGACGATTGGTCCGGCTCCGCCGCAGCCGGAGGGCTTGTTGGAGACCCGCTTCAATCTCGGCGAGCTTGTCGGGATCCTCGGTCTCCTTCTTGGCGGCCTTGAGCTCGTTGTAACGTTCCAGGTGATACCGGGAGTACGCACCCTCGGAAACGACGACGATCGAGAACGCCGCGCCTCCCCGCCGCCTCTGCGATACGGCCTCGGCAACGTCGTCTGCGCTGTAGGGGATCTCGGGTAATAGGATCACGTCGGCGCCACCGGCCAGGCCGGCACCGAGGGCAAGCCAGCCTGCGTTGTGACCCATCACCTCGACCACGATTATCCGGTGGTGACTGTGGGCTGTGGAGTGGAGCCGATCGATCGCCTCGGTCGCGATGCCGAGCGCCGTGTCGAAGCCAAACGTGACGTCTGTTTCGGCAACGTCGTTGTCGATTGTCTTCGGCAGCGTCACAACATTGAGGCCCGCCTGCTGGAGGTGAAGAGCGTTCTTCTGAGTGCCCCCGCCGCCAAGGCATACCAGCGCATCGAGATGCAGCAACTTGCAGTTCTCCATGATGACGGGAGTGGCGTCCCAAACTTGGTCCCCGATGGCCATCTTGTTCGGCTTGTCGCGAGAGGTGCCGAGGATCGTGCCTCCGATCGTCAGGATGCCGGATAGCGCAGCCTCGTCGAGCTCGACCGTGCGGTTCTGGGCAAGGCCGCGAAAGCCGTCTTTGAACCCGATGACACGCATGCCGTGCTGACGAATCGCCGACTTGCCCACCGCCCGAATCGCCGCGTTCAAACCGGGCGAATCGCCGCCGGCCGTGAGAACTCCAATGACTTTCACGCTCGCACGGTAGCCATCGCCGCTACCTCGCCGCGAGCGCTTCAGCGACGGCCACGAGCGTGCGAACACCGAAGCCGCTGGCGCCTTTGGGGGTGTACGCGCTGCTCTTGGCCGCCCGGGCCGGTCCCGCAATATCGAGGTGCACCCACTCCCCTTCCCCGGCAAACTCCCTCAGGAACAGGGCCGCCGTAATCGCGCCACCCCAGCGATCCCCGATGTTCTTCAGGTCGGCAACATTGGAATCGAGCGCAGCCCGGTAGGACTCGTGGAGAGGCATCGGCCACAGCGTCTCACCGGCTGATTCTGCTGCATCTCGCACTAGCTCGCGAGAATCGTCTGTGCCGAAGACCGCCGCCACCTCGAGGCCAAGCGCCACCTTGGCGGCGCCGGTGAGCGTGGCGACGTCGACGATCAGATCGGTCTGACCCTCGGCTGCCAGCGACAGTCCGTCCGCCAGGATCAACCGACCCTCCGCGTCGGTGTTGAGCACCTCGACAGTCTTGCCATTGCGGGCAGTGAACACGTCGCCGGGACGCATGGCATTGCCCGAGATGACATTCTCCGTGAAAGGCATGATCGCGCGCACACTGACGTTGACACCGAGGTCTGCAATCGCCTGAATCGCGCCCATCACTGTTGCAGCCCCTGCCATGTCGGTCTTCATGTCCTCCATGCCTGAAGCCGGCTTGATGGAGAGGCCACCGCTGTCGAAGACGATCCCCTTGCCGACAAGTGTCAGGTGTTTTGAGGCACCGCTCGGGTTGTATTCCAGCACGACCAACCGCGCCGGGTTCGCTGCCCCGGAGGCGACTGCGGCGAGACCACCAAATCCTTCCGCGATGATCTCGTGCTCGTCGTAGACCTTGATGTCCAGACCGTGGTCGGCGGCCACCTCGGCGGCCCGCGTCGCCAGCATCTCGGGCGGCTTGGCATGTGCCGGATAGTTGACGAGATCGCGCGCCAGGAAGACACCTTTAGCCAGTGCAATGCCGCGGCCGATCGCATCCTGCCCGCCGCCACCTTCTCCGGCGAAGACGAAGGACTCCAAGTTGGCGGGCGTAGCCTCCGACTTGAAGGCCTCGAACTTGTACATTCCGGCGAGCGCTCCGAACGCCACCGCTTCGGCTGCGCCGTCGATGTCGACGAGGTGCAGCGTGGTGACGGCGGATTCGAACTCCCGGCAAGCCTTGACGGCGCGACCAGCCGCGCTGCGAAGTGTCTCTGCGCTGACTTCTTCACCCAGACCCACAACCACTACTGCTGTGTAGGGAAGCTCGCCGCCGGCGGGGACAGTCTTCACTCCCGATGCACCGACAAAGCCAGACATCTCGAGGTACTCCTCCAGCAATGGCAGCTTCTCGGCAACCCATTCGCCTCCCGGCCCCCATGCGCCGCCCTCGAACATCGGCACCACTAGGACGTCGCCAATCGCATCTTCGACGGGGTCCCCAAACCGAATATCCAGATCCACTAGTCCTCCCTACTCGGCGCCCACTCGGACTCCGCATCACGAGCGAGCATGTACACGTAGTCGGCCATCCGGTTGAGATAGGGCACCACCAAGGATCCATCCAATCCGCCGGCCGCGGCGTATTCGACAGCGCGTCGCTCTGCCCGTCGCACCACCGTTCGAGCCACATCGAGCGCCGCCGCCAATTCGCTTCCACCGGGAACGACGAACGTCTCCGGCATCCCTCTGCGGTCGACAATCTCATCGATAGCGGCTTCGAGCTTGTCGATCATGTCTTGATGCACGCGGCTTATGCCGTCTTGCAGCGTGTCGCGGCGCGATGGGTCCGTGGCAAGCTCCGCGGCGCAGACGAACATCGAGCGCTGCGCCTCCATGATCGCCTCAGCCATCGGGCCCGCGGCCTCAGCCCGGGCAACGCCGAACGCCGAAACGGCCTCGTCGACTGTGCCATAAGATTCGGGACCGAGTGACGCTTTGGACACTCGCCCACCCATGAATAGGCCCGTCGTACCGTCGTCGCCCTTCTGGGTGTAGATCTTCATAGGCAGTGCAGGTTAGGGGCGCAGCCTGGCTGCGCAGTATTAAGCAACGGGCACGCACTAATCAGGACCGTCACGTGGCGAGCATCCTGCCCAGGACTGCGACGCCAAAGGCAGTCAGCACGGCGAGGTAACTCAGGCCGGTTGCGGCCATCACGCCGGTGTAGCTGGGCTCGCGAAGAGAGAAGTAGACGCCGACCATGAGAAGCGCGGTCATCACCGTCAGCGCGATGTACGCCATGCCGAGGACAGGATCATCGGCCCCGCCACCGCCCGCGCCGGAAAGCACCAGATAGGCGACATCGGCTATCAAGCCGATCCCACCGATGACCGCCAGCCGGGTGAGAGACCAGCGCGGCAAGGTCGGATCCACGAGAAACCAATGGCCGAGCATCATCTCGGTCGTCACGAATCCGAGGAACACGACGCCGGTGATCAGCGGAACCAGAGGTGAGTCGACGAGTCCGGCGGCCATGAGAAGCGCAGCCGATACAACAAGCAGCGAGGTCACGGCTTCGCGTCTCGAGGTCGCAAAGACGGCCATCGCTCCCAGGGCGGTACCCATCCAAGCCGCGGCACTTGGTTCTACGAGTGCCAGCGCGAGACCAACTAGGGCAATCACTGAAGATGTGAGCCACACATAGCCCCTGCCCACCACGTCCCACCAGGAGACGACGGCACCACCGGCCGCCAGCCCGGAGGCCCACATGGCTAGAAGAACTGTTGGGGTTGCCTCCACCGGGAACTAAGCGAGCCAGGCGGCGATACGATCGGCGACTGCCTCTGGTGTGAATCCGTATTTCTCAGCGAGCACGGCGGCGGGTGCCGAAGCACCGAAATGGTCGATTCCAATGTTGAGCCCTCCCGAGCCGGTCAGGTCTCCCCAGCCGAAGGTGACGGCGGCCTCCACAGAAGCTCGCGGCATGGCGCCGAGAACCTCAGCCCGGTAGTCGCCGTCCTGGGCCTCGAAGGCTTCGCGGCAAGGCATCGACACGACTCGCAGCGATATGCCTTGCTTCGCCAATTGCTCTCGAGCGGCCAGCGCCAAGGGCAGCTCAGATCCGGTGGCGATCAGAGTCGCCGCGTCGCCGGCGGCGGCTACATACGCACCCTTGGCCACCGGCGCCGGATCGTTGTTTTCAGGAATGGGAAGGCCTTGGCGAGTCAGAACTAACGCAGTCGGCCCTTCGGTGCGAGCCATTGCCAGCTCCCAGGCCCCGGCGACCTCAGCAGGGTTGCCGGGCCGAACCACGTACAGGTTCGGGATTGCCCGCATGGCCGCCATGTGACCGATCGGCTGGTGAGTCGGGCCGTCCTCGCCGAGGAACACAGAGTCGTGGGTGTAGACCCAGATACTCGGGGTTCCCATGAGGGCCCCGAGCCGGACGGCACCCCGCATGTAGTCGGAGAATTGGAAGAATGTCGCCCCAAAGGCGCGCAGACCGCCGTGGATGGTCATGCCGTTGACGATGGCGCCCATGGCATGTTCACGAACCCCGAACCGAATGTTCCTTCCGGCGCGATCGCCGGCTGAAAAGTCGTCAGATCCATTGATGATCGTGTTTGTCGAGCTCGCCAAATCAGCGGCGCCGCCGACGAGATCCGGCCGAATCGCAGCGACTGAGTTGAGCGCTGCCCCGCCGATCTTACGAGTGGCAACCTTCGACCCGGCTTCATAGACCGGTGTCGGCACCGCGGGTGCAACAGGCTCGAAGTATGAGGAATACTCCGTGATATCGGCTGCGTCGTAGCGCTCCTGCCACGCCCCATGCTTCTGGCGGCCCCGATCCATGGCGTCCCGCATGAAGCCGTATACAGCCTCCGGCACCTCGAACGGTGGGTGCGTCCAGCCGAAATGAGCACGGACCTTGTCGATCTCCTCTTCGCCGAGCGGCGAGCCGTGGGCGGCGGCAGTGTCCTGCACCGAACTGCCGTAGCCGATATGAGTCTTGGCGGAGATCAGCGTCGGCTTACCTTCCTCGGCCCGAGCCGCACCGATCGCCTCTGCAATCGCGGGCCGGTCATGTCCGTCGACGGTGATGGTGTGCCAGCCGTAGGCTGCAAAGCGCTTGGGAACGTCCTCGGAAAAGGTCCACTCGGTGGGGCCGACCAGCGAGATGTTGTTGTCGTCGTAGATGTAAACCAGACGGCCGAGCTCGAGATGGCCGGCCAAGGAGGCAGCTTCGGCTGCGACTCCTTCCATCAGATCACCGTCGGACACGAAGCCGTATGTGAAATGGTCAGCCAGATCGCCGCCCAGGTTGGCCCGCAGATGTTCCTCGGCCATGGCGAGGCCCACCCCCATCCCGAAGCCCTGACCGAGCGGCCCGGTCGTCACTTCGATACCCAGATGGGGCTCTACCTCGGGGTGGCCTGCCGTCGGGTATCCCCACTGCCGGAAGTTGCGGATGTCGTCCATCGACAGCGGGAATCCGCTGAGGTGCTGCATTGCGTAGAGCAGCATCGAGCCGTGCCCGTTGGAGAGGACGAAGCGGTCCCTGTCATCCCACTCAGGATCGTCCGGATCGACATTGAGGAACTGCGTCCACAGCACGACGGCGAGATCGGCCATTCCCATCGGCATCCCGGGATGCCCTGAGTTCGCCTGCTGTACGGCATCGATCGAAAGCATGCGGACAGCGTCGACCGCCAGTTGCTCGGTGGACATTGTTCTCCTCGTTACTCAGCCAGGATCGGGGGCAAGGCTAGTGGGTGCCGGAGTCCGGGGAACTGCGCGGTCCACGCCCTCTGTAACGTCACCGCAATGCCATCACAGCGGAAACCAACCTTGGCTGAGGCCACCCTGCGCGCCACACGCCGACAGATCCTCAGCTTCCGTCGGCGCGGGTCACACCTCGACGATCGGCTACCGAGCGGACCCGATTCATTGCGGCGGGCGGCATGGGCCGGCCTGGCGGACAGCATGCCTCGTGCCGCTCTGCTCTCTCTACACGCCAGAGTCAACTCGGTCGAGCCCACGACTTGGGAAGACCCCTCGCTCGTCCAGGTTTGGGGCCCGCGCTTCAGCGCCTATGTCGTCGCTCGACGCGACATGGCGGTGTTCACACTCGGACGAATGCCGGCCTCCGGCAACCGGCGCCAGGTGGCGGAGGATACGGTGACACGCCTCGCCGACTTCCTTGGCGACCGCCAGATGACATACCGCGAAGCAGCGAAGGCCATGGGTGTATCTCCCAATTCGCTCCGCTACGCAACACTCACTGGTCGAGTCGTTCTCCGCTGGGAGGGCTCGGGGAAGCCGATCATCCGAGTAGTGAATTCTCCCCGCATGAGCGAGCAGGAGGCCCGGCGGGAACTGGTGCGCCGCTATCTACATGTCTTCGGGCCGGCGAACGCCGAGTCTTTCTCCCAGTGGGCCGGAGTGACCGCCAAGCAGGCGCAGGCGACGTTTGCGGACCTCCGGGCGGAACTTACATCCGTCGTCACACCTATGGGTATTCGGCTGATCCTCACCGAAGACCATCCGGCGCTGACGGCCGAGCCCGAACCCACTGCGGCCGTGCGGCTGCTCCCAAGCGGAGACACCTTCTATCTCCTGCAAGGAGCCGATCGTGAGCTGTTGATCGCCGACGAAGAGCGCCGCAGCGAGCTATGGACCTCCCGGGTGTGGCCGGGGGCCGTTCTCATCGACGGCGAGGTGGTTGGGACATGGCGACGCAACAAGGGAAACGTCACCATCTCGACGTGGCGAAGCCTGTCAAAACGGGAGTGCGAGGCCGTCGAGGCCGAAGCGAGCTCGTTTCCACTACAAGAGCGGCGAATCGCTTTGAGCTGGGACTGAACGGTTTCGGCCCGCTGGCCGTGGCTAGGGTCAAGGATTGTGACTGCGGCCCAGCGAGGACGGCCCAATGACTACATGGTTTGAAGGAAGCGGCGAGATCAACTGCGACATTGCCCGCGTTCATCAGGCTTTCGATGACGTTGCCCAGCTGTTTGTCGGAGTCGTTGCCCTGATGCCAGGTCTGACCACTGTCGAGTTGGTCGACGCAGCGAACGGCTCAGTGACTATTCGAACGAACGAGGGTTTGATGACTCGCGCCAACATCTCGAAGCACATCGAAGACGGTCGTGCAGTGCTGGAGTACGACGAGATCTACGAAGCCGGCTCCAAAGTCACGACAAAGTCGCACTTCTTCGAAGAGTTCGCAGCAAGTGACAACCGTGTTGCCCATCGGCTGGTGATGAGCGACGTCGACGCCTCGGGACTCCTTGGGTTCTTCTACAGCAGGTTCGGAAGCTCCAAGACGGGGAGCGCATTCTTGAACGCGTACAAGACCTTTCTAGAGGATCAAACCGACTGATCTCGAGGTCGCCGCCCGCCGGCGACAATCGCCGGGCCGCCGGTGAGAAGCCAGCGAACACGCTGCGAGTTGATCGCGTGGGTTTGAACCATATCGACATACCAACCGTCACGGTCGAACCGAACGATGATCCGGGCCTGGCGGGCGCTTTCGAGCAGCTCACGCTGCAGACGTCTCCGTGGATGCTCAGCGACTCAGCCGATCGGCGAGGGTTTGCGCGGTCCAGCCTTCGGGGAGATCGAGCAGCCAGACAGGCACAACCAAATGAGGGCCCTCTTCAACCTCGATCCGAACCGCCTGGACTATGCCTCGAGATGCTGCAACACCGCGGATGTTGTCCCAGTCGGCCCGTCGCCGCAGCCCGATGCCGGCTCTGATCGTGACCGACTCTTCATCCCATTGAACGCCAATCTTGGGGTCGATGAGCTGTGGAATGAGCGCCAGGATGCCAACCAGGCCGCCGGCCAAAAAGAGCCATCCGACGATCGATATGGCGACGTCGGGGACATCGAATCCCACGAACCGCTGACCGGATGAGTTGGTCACGAAGATGCCTCCCACCCTGACGGCGATGACGGGAAACAGCAGGGCTATGCCGAGGCGACTGCGGCGGATCGGGATGGTCACGAAATCGGCAGACTCCTACTCGACAATGACCAGGGAACGTGGCGAGTTGTTGAGGCACTCCCGCCCGTCCTGTGTGCAAACCAGGATGTCTTCGATGCGCATCCCCCACTGGCCCGGCATGTAGATGCCGGGTTCGACGGAAAACGCCATGCCCGGTTGGAGGACTTCCGTATTGCCTTCAACCAAGTACGGGTCCTCATGGCCGTCGAGACCGATGCCGTGGCCGAGACGGTGAATGAACCACTCCGCATGGCCCGAGTCGACCAGTACTTGGCGAGCGGCCCTGTCGACGTCTTGAGCCACCACGCCTGGCCCGACGGCGGCCCGACCGGCCGATTGCGAAGCTTCGAGGGCGGCGAACGCCTCCGAATACTCCGCGGTCGGCTCACCAACGTGGAACGTGCGGGTCGTGTCTGAGCAGTAGGCGCCGAGGCGCCCGCCAAAGTCGACCACCACACAATCGCCGTCGCCGATGACGCGGTCTCCCGGCTCGTGATGCGGAGAAGCGGCGTTCGGGCCGGACGCCACAATATGGAATGTCGCGACTTCGTGGCCCTCCTCGACTGTCATCTCCATGACATCGCGTGCCAGCTGGGCTTCCGTCCGGCCACTGAACTTGATCGTGCGAAGACGCTCGACGACTGCGTCGACTGCGCTACCAGCCCGGCGTAGCAAATCGATCTCCGACTCATCCTTGATGATGCGCAGCGGACGGGTCACCGCGGTGGCGTCTACAAACTGCGCGCCGCCGAGTTGCTGCTGAAGCCGGACGAGGAACACGGACCATGTCTGAGCACCGACGGCCACGCGTCGCGCTCGTCCAGCCAACTTGGCAACGATTGCAATCGGATCCTCCGTTTCGCCCCATGGATGCACCGAAGACGCTCCACGATCTACAACGCGGGGCGCCTCCAACTCGGGAATGACGATCACCGAGTCGTTCGCAGTGATGACCCCCATCGTCAGCCGCTCGGACGGCATCGCGCCGTAGCCCGTCAGGTAAGGGAGGTCGTTGCCGACCGACACCAGAAGCGCGTCGACGCCTTGATCTGCCATCGCAGCGCGGACCCGTGCGATTCTCCCGGCGTAGTCGGCGTCAGGAAAGTGAATGGCTGTCACTGAGCCGAAGCCAGCGAATCACGGGCGTGATAGGAGGATCGCACCAGCGGGCCCGACTCGACGTGTGGCAAACCCAGCCGTTCGCCCTCGGCGGCGTAGCGAGCGAACTCGTCGGGATGAACGTAGCGGTCGATCTTGCGATGACGTGCCGTCGGTCGCAGATACTGGCCGATGGTGACGATGTCGACGCCGACAGCTCGCAGGTCGGCGAGTGCGCCCCGGATCTCCTCCTCGGTCTCGCCCATACCCACGATGAGGCCGCTCTTTACTGTTCCGCTCGGATTGGCCCACTTGGCCCGGGCGAGCAAGGCCAGCGAGCGCCCATAGTTGGCGGCGGTGCGGATGTCCCGCTGCAAACGGAGCACCGTCTCGGTGTTGTGGTTGAGCACCGAAGGTTTGGCCTCCATGACAATGTCGAGCGCATCGGTGTCTCCCTTGAAATCCGGGATCAGCACCTCGACATCGCACTCCGGCAGATCGTCTCGAATACGTCGGATCGTCTCGGCGAAGATCGCAGCTCCGCCGTCGGGCAGATCGTCCCGATTGACGGACGTGAGCACTGCGTGGTTCAAACCCATCGCGACGACGGCGGCAGCCGCCCGCTGCGGCTCGTCCAAGTCGACCTCGCCGGGGCGGCCCGTGGTGACGTCGCAGAACGCACACGCTCGAGTGCACTTGTCTCCGAGCAACATGAGGGTGGCAGTGCCCTGGCTCCAACATTCATAGATGTTGGGGCAGCCGGCCTCCTCACACACCGTATTGAGGTTCTGGTCCCGCATCAGGTGCTTCAGATCCTTGTAACCGTCGGTGTTGAGGTGGGCTTTGACCTTCATCCATTCGGGACGCTCCGGTTCTCCGGCCAGCAGACCCCGGATGACCACGGGAACCTCGCCACGAGACCGAGGCGAGAAGACTCCGGCGGCAATCATCTCGTCGACATCGAATCCCCTACCGGCGCCGCGGGCGAAGGCGCCGAGCTGCACCTCGGCCGGTGCCTCGCCGAGAACTCGGTTGGCATGAGGCAGCAACGTCTCGACGACCTCCTCGAGGCTGACGTCTCGACCCAACAGCTCGACGAGCGATGTCACAGGACGGTCGCCAATACCACACGGAACGATCCGGGTGAAGTACTCCAAATCGGGATCGACGTTGAGGGCAAAGCCGTGCATCGAAACACCGCGGGCGACGCGCACTCCGATAGCTGCGACCTTGCCCTTCTCCGTCCAGACACCCGTGTAGCCGTCCTCTGCCCACGTTTCGACGCCGAGTTCGGCAAGCGTGGCGATCAGCATCTGCTCGATGCGCCGCACATGGCCGACCATGTCGTAGCCCCGCGGCAGTTGACGAACCGCCTGGATCGGATAGCCAACAAGCTGGCCGGGACCGTGATAGGTGATGTCGCCACCACGATCGACATCACGGAGAATCGCTCCAAGCGGCTCCAGTGCCTCTGGAGCCAGCAGGAGGTTGGAGCCGTCGCCGTTGCGGCCGACTGTGTAGACGTGGTCATGTTCGAGGAGCAGCAGATAGTCGTCACGGGTTCGACCGTCGACTCGGCCCTCCCAAATCGCCTTCTGGAGGTCCCACGCTTCGTCGTATTCAACCCGACCAAGCCACCGCACCCGCTGCCGCTCGGCTGCCGGGAGGGTCACAGTCACGCCAGCTCTTGCTCCCAATCCCAGTTCTCGATGCTCTCCTTGATCCGGGTCAGGAACAGCACAGCAGTGGAGCCGTCAAAGGCCCGGTGGTCCCAGGTGAGGCCGAGGAATCCGATATGGCGGATTGCGATGCTGTCGTGGCCGAATTCGTCGGTGACGACCACCGGCCGCTTCTTCACCGTGTCTGTCGACAGGATGGCCACGTTTGGCACGTTGATGATCGGTGCCGTCATATACGAACCGTATGGGCCAGGGTTGGTGATCGAAAATGTCGAGCCTGAGATGTCGTCCGGTTCGAGATTGCCCTCGCGCGCCCGCAGTGCCTTTTCGCGGATTGAGCGGGCCAAGCCGGTGAGCCGCAGGCTGTCTGCGTCCTTCACGCTGACGACGACCAGGCCCTTCTGGTTCATGTCAACGGCGATGCCCAGGTTCACCGCGGAGTGGAATGTCTGCGTTCCCTCGTCGAGGCGGAACGAGCTGTTGACGACGGGGTATTCCTCGAGAGCATCGATGACGGCCCGCGAAATGAACGGCAGATATGTGAGCGAGAAGCCCTCGCGGGATTTGAAGCCCTCTTTGTGGGCCTGGCGCACCCTTTCCACCCGCTCGTAATCGACCTCGACAGAGGCCCAGACATGAGCGGCGGTGCGCTTGGCGTTGGTCATGTTCTCTGCAATGCGGGTGCGCAGGCGGGTCAACTGAACCACCTCGTCGCCCTCCGGCACCGTCCTCTCGGGGGCTGGCTGCGCAGCCGCTGCCTGAGGCTGAGGCGTCGTCGAGACCGGTTGTGGTGCGGCGGCGGGCGCCGGGGTAGCCGCGGGCGCCGCAGCGACTGGTGCCGGCTCGGGCTTTGGCTCGGGTTTTGGCTCTGGCTCAGGCTCTGCCGCCCGGGCAGGCTCGGCAGCGGTTGCTGCAACAGGCTCTGATTCTGCGGGCGGCTCAGCTGCTGGGGCGGCCTGGGCAGCGACTTCGGGGGCCGGCGTGGGCTCTGGCTCCGCAACAACCTCGACGGTTGGTTCTGAAGGCTCAAACGTCACCTTGGGACCGCCGCCTTCGATGTAGTTCATCACGTCTTTGCGAGTGATGCGCCCACCCTCGCCTGTACCGGGAACATGGGTGAGGTCGACGCCATGTTCAGTCGCCAGGCGACGCACTACCGGCGAGAGGATCGCGCGACGGGGGCCATCCAAGACGCCGGCTGCGGGGACCGCGGCGGCCCCGGCCATAGCGGCAGGAGTCGGCGCGGCGGCTGCAGGCTCCTGTGCGGCGGGTTGGGGAGCCATTTCGATTACGACTTCCGGCTGCTCGGCCGGCTCCTCGGCCGGCTCCTCGCTCGGCGGTTCGTCAACCGGCGTCGCCGCGGGAGCCACGGACGCAGCATCGGCGGCT
>JAHEJX010000149.1 GCA_024638645.1 Actinomycetes bacterium | reverse complement strand
GGTGCCGGCGGGTGGGTGGCTACGGTCGGGTGGTCTCTGGGGATCGGGCCTGACCAACGAACCGGCTGACACCGAATTTGGTTGTCTTACGAATGACGCGTCGGTCAGATCCCCGGGGCCCTGGCACTCACTACGGATCAGAAGGTTGGGAGTTCGAGTCTCTCCGGGCGTGCTGAATCCACCTCCGACGCCGCTCGATAATGCCGGCTAGCCAGGCTCCATCCCGTTGCGTTCCTACCCACAACCGCATTCAAACAGACCCGGTCCATATCGGAGAAACAGCGTTTCGTTCTGGTTGGCCCGTTCCTGTGGCCGCTGTACACGCGAGGCGGTCAGCCAACCCGCACATTGCCGTGGTGCGGAATGCAGATCGTTGGGTGAATTCGGCACGGAGGTGGCCGTTGGGTAGCTGCAGCGAGTGATTCTTGCCATGATGCGGGCATGGCCGAACCGCCGCTGCTCGATGAGCAACTTGCCTATTACCGTGAGCGTGCGGCGGAGTACGACGAGTGGTGGGAGCGGCGGGGGCGGTACGACCGCGGCGCAGAGCTGAACTCCTCGTGGTGGTCGGAGATAGCGGTCGTTCGCGCCGTCTTTGACGAGCTGCCTCTGCATGGCAGCGTGGTCGAGCTCGCCGCGGGGACCGGATACTGGACTGAACTGCTCGCCGCTCGGGCGACGCGGGTGACGGCCCTTGACGGTTCGCCGGAAATGATCGCCCTGAATAAGGCCCGTCTCCACGACATGGCCTCGCTGGTCGACTACCGAGTGGTGAACCTGTTCGAGTGGCAGCCGGACCGACGTTGGGACGGGATGGTCTTCTGCTTCTGGATCAGCCACGTCCCCCGCGATCGATTGGGTGCTTTCTTTCACACCTGCCGGAAGGCACTCCAAGATGGAGCCCCAATGTTCTTCCTCGACGGATTACGGGTTGAGGAGAGGGCCGACGTGGATCAACCGGTCTCCGACCAGGAGAGCGAGGTGTTGTTGCGGAAGCTCAAAGACGGCCGAGTGTTCCGCATTGTGAAGAACTTCTATGAACCAGAAGAACTGGTCCAACTGGCCAAGGCAGCCAATATCAGCCTCCAAGTTCGCAGAACTGACACCTATTTCCTGTTCGGCGTCGGCTCCGCTTGCTGACCATCTAGCTCCGCGTTCTTCAAACCGCAGCAATAGCCCCAGCAGGTGCTCGTGGGATCGACTCTCACGTCCAGATTTCGGAATAAGGTGGAGTGAGACAAAGGTGCCGCACGCTGCGCTGTAGGCGAGCCCGAGCTCGCCCTTGGCCGAGCCATCCTCGGGTACCGCACATGCCGTCGATTCGGCGTACTGGGCGGCCAGCGCGACGTAGCTGAGCCCCCCGCGTCACCCTCATGGGCCGTTGAGCTCCCTTCAATGCCGAGGGCGGCGATGACCGGGTCTGCGAACTCGACTTGGCAAAGCACCTGTATGCCGTTCTGCTCACAGCCGGTGACTTCGATTGTCTGTGGGAACGCGTACACGTACTCCATCCAATTGCGAAGCCGCACCAGACTCGGCAGCTGCTATCTCGGCGAGGAGGTCCGTAGCTGCATCGGCCGCGTGATCGACGACGAACTCCCTACATGCCGCCGTGTACACGACCGACGAACTGCCGTTCGATCCGCCGTCACCTGCAGAGCGTGCAGTTGCATAGCCGCCTGGGTTGGACGACCGGGCGTAGTCGTTGAGAACGAGATCCGCCTCCAATTACTCGCCACTGAAGCGGACCTTGGTGATTCGGCCGTCCATCACCACGTGTTTCACACGCGGAACGACCGCCGCACCGACTCGGAAACCGCGTCAGGATGATTGCCTCCTGCTATGGAGCTGGACTCAAGTCAAGTCGTTGCGCATCCTGTGCAACCCAATCTGCAACCCAACTGCGTAGTACTGGTTGGTACGGGATGGTCCTGAATAGCCATGGTCCACTCCATTCCGAACCGTCACTCCCAGGCTCTTCGGGTACGTCGAGGACTTCGACGAGCGAGAAACCGGCTCCTCCGATCTCCCAGAGTCGGGTGTCGTCAGCGTTTGGAAAGGTGTCTTCCCAATCGTTGTGTACGACGTTGACGTTCAATTGGTAACGACCGGGATTGACGTTGTCGACTATGAACTCGATCCGACCGGCGCCTGTCTCATCTGTAGTCAGAACCCTCGGCGCTGGCGCTTCAAATAGAAGGGGACCGCCATACCGACAGGTCTCTGGCTCCCAGACTTCCACCCCGTAGTCGGAGTCAGCCGCGGCGGCGGTCAGTTCAACCCCGACCGTGAACATCCCTTCACCCGCCTCGAATACGACCGTCCCGACCGGCAAGGATTGATTGTGTGCCCAATGCTCCGGACAGCTGATATCGCCGGCTCCGTACAGGATCTGTTCCGTTCCCGCGACAGGAACCGATTCGGGTTCGCTGGTGGGAGTAGTTCGGGCGGCCTCCAATGAATCAATCCACCCCATCTCTTGCAGCATCCACGTAGCGAGGGGGAAAAGCACGATGTCGTGGGCATCGATTTCCGATCCCCGCGGATAACCGAAGGACGTCCCCGGCGGCCGTAGCCCTACCGAGATCATCTCGTCGGACAAAGGACCTGAGAAGATGTAATGCCCCCAACCAAACCCCCACTCTCGCTCGAAGGTCACGCCTTGAGGAAGCTTCGAATCGGTGTCAGATGGGGGTCCGACATAACGCCCGTCATGGCTCCCGTTGTGGTAGTGGACCGTCCAATCCCCCATCTCCCACTGCCCCTCGTCGCCACCCATGTCGGCACCTTCGTGGTCGAACTTCGCCTCACCCTCGAGATCCGTTTCTGCGTATCGACTCACCACATCTTTGAGCACCGCCGTCATCTCTTGTTCGGTGATCCACTCGCTTAGGTCGTGTTCACTCCATGAGAAGACGTCCCTAGCTCCGGCTAGGAGCGTGGTCGAAGTCTCTATCGGGGCGGTCGTGGGAGGGCTGGTAGGTGTGGGGGTAGTGAGGGGGCCTTCCTGGCTACCGAATTGGGTGAGAATTGCGACTGCACCAACGACCATGATTACGACAGCAGCGGAAGCGGCCGCGATGAGACCGTTGCGGATCCGAGGTGCCGCCCGCAATGTCCGAGAGACAATCTCGGACTCAGACACAGGTACGGTGAGACCCTCAAGATGGTCAGCGTATTTGGCGATCTGACGTTCGAGCGTGGAGTTCACACCGCACCTCCCAGTCCGGCGCGGAGCTTGCTCATCCCACGCCGTAAGTGATTGCGCACCGTCGATGCCGACACACCCAGCAGGTCAGCGACCTCCTCGTGGGTCCAGCCAAACCCATGCACCAAGAGCACGGCGGTGCGTTGCCGATGCGACAACCGGGCCAAGACCTTGGGCAAAGCAGGCTCCACCAACGGTTCTGATCGATGAGGAGCAGGCGGCAACGCCGGACGCCGCCAACGATGCATACCGGCGTGTTGACCAACTCGATACAGGTACCCGGCTGGGTTGTCCATCACTCGGACCCGGTCCCAGTGTTCCCAGCCATACGCCAGAGCATCAGCCGTTGCGTCTCGGCCGTCCTCGGGACCAAAACGGGCCACCAATGCAACTCGGAGCCGAGGCTCAACTTCCTCCACAAACCTGGTGAACGACCCCTGAGCGATCGAAGCATCGACAACCATTCGCGCTCCTCACCCAATAAGGTCTCAAACCCACACAAACCGTCACAGAGAATTCCGACCCAAATCGACTACGACGCGGGATTGAGTACTGTGGCTGACCGCACATATGTCGCCCCATGTAGTCCGCAAGTCAGACAATGGAGACAGCCGACCTCGGGTGCCGAAGGCTACCTAGGGTTGGTGGTCGGATTAGGAAAGGACCTGTGATGACGGAGATCGTGGTGACGATGGTGGAGGGGGAGGTGGACCCCGCTCGGGTCCCAGACCTGCTCGAAGCCTTTCCCGCGAAGTCGGTGGACGAGCTCCCCGAATTCATCCTGGGCACGATGCTCGTCCGTAAGTCGGACTCGAATGACTGGCGGGTCGTCACTCTGTGGCGCTCGATGGGCGATCTGGAGGAATACGTCAAGTCGGTCGAGACGCCGGGTGCGAAAGCGGCATTCCAGGCGGCTGGCGTAGAGCCATCGGTCACCGTGTGGAGCGCGGATCGCGTTCTCCTCAATACGTGATTCGAAAGGGCGAATCGACAGCACCACCCCCATCATCAATCAGGCATTCATGAGGGAGTGGGCCGTGTCAAGGGGTTGGTTTTGGCGTTGTTGCTGGGGGGGACGCGACTGATCAGCGGCGAATGCCGATACTCAGGTTCGGGTTGTCATGTCAGGAGGTGTTGGTGCTCCTTGGTTAGTAGGGACACGGTTGTCGCCGGCTCCAGCCCCGATGGGGGGCGAGGCGGTTCGGTGCCTGGGCATTCATTCGCCACGCACAAGTGTGGTGGGCATGGAGCGTTACGGCCACAGCAACAGCTGGGCTCATTCACATGCGTCGACCCGCACCACCGGTGGGGTCATGCCTGATATCGAGCTCGCAGCGGTTGCCGTGTCCGAACCTCATGCCGCCTCCCGGAGGCAGCGGATCTCACCGTCACGCATCCCGTAATAGACCAGAGTGAGGAGTTTGCGGGCGGCGGCCACTCGGGCGATGTTGGTGCCACGGCGGTCGGCGATCCGCTGGTAACTGTCGCGGATCGGGGCGCCGCCTCGCCACCGGGCCACCGCCTCGACTGCCGCCCATCGCACCAGCGCCGAGCCCTGTTTGGTGATCGACCCGCGGAACACCTTGTCGTCGGACTCGCGATGGCGGGGGGTGAGTCCCACCCAGGAGCACAATCGTTTCGAGTTGGGGAAGCGGGTGATGTCACCGATCTCAGCCACGAACACCCCGGCGAACACTCGACCCACCCCCGACAGCTGCTGAACAGCCCGATAGCCGACGTCATCCCGCAACCGGACATGGACACGCTGATCGAGTTCGGTGATCTCCCGGTCGTGGTGACCGATCAAGTCCCGTAGCGATTCGATCCGATACCCATAGGCCTCCCCCAGTGGCGCTCGTCGAGGAACCGGGCCCCACCCGGACCCCACAGCGTCGTCAACGACGGGACAACGCCTTCCTTACCCAACACCGAATGCACGTGAGACTTGAGCCCGGTACGAAGCTGAGACAACTTGTGGCGATACCGCACCAGCTCCCGCAACTCACGCAGTGACCGAGGAGCGATCCACGACTCGGGCAGACTCCCCATCCGCAACAAGTCGGCCAACAAGGTGGCGTCCCGATCGTCGTTCTTGACCCGACGGTTCTCGAAGCCCTTCACCCCCAACGGATGCGCCAAATGGACTCGGCCACCGGTCTCCTCAATGACATCAGCCGCCCAATACCAGCCCCACGTCGCTTCTAACACGACTTCAGGCTCCGAACCGGCCTCCCCAACAACAGCTGCTAGCTCCCTCGGCGAGTTATCGATCCTCCGCGACGACACCTTGGTGCCATCCAAATCCAAGATCACCACCACCGACCGGCGACGATGCAAGTCAATACCCACGTAACGTGACACAACGGGCCTCCCTTCTCGAGGCGGACATTGACAACCCGAAGTATCGGGACCGTCAACGGGGAGCGGAGGCCCGCTCCCTCATCACATCAC
>JAHEJX010000058.1 GCA_024638645.1 Actinomycetes bacterium | reverse complement strand
GGCGCCCCGGCGGCCGGTGTCGGAATCCATGCCGCCGCTGCTGATTTCACGAACTACGGCACATGGGTCACCGCCTGGGCACCCGGGGAGAAGATCGTCAGCGTGTATCCGAAGGGCCTTTCGTTCGGATACACCGATGCCGCAGGAGCCGTCGTGACGAGCTCCACGTTCGCGGACGGGCTCGCGTACTGGTCTGGCACGTCGTTCGCGGCGCCTTTCGTGGCGGCCGAAATCATCCGCGAGATGCGCAAGGGCGAATCGCCGCGGGACACGTGGAGGCGGATCCGGGGCGCCAGCCCGTTCGTGATCTTCTGGCCAAGCTGGTAGCCAATACCTGGAACTGGAAGACTTCCAGGTTTCCTGTATCTGAGCAGGGGGTGGGTGCTCCTATCTAGCGAGACGCCCCCATGCTGCCTTCGGGGGGAGGGCGTCCAATCCAAGGGGGGTGTGCAGGAGGGCCGCTAGGCCCTCCTGCACACTTGCTATCTTGCGGGCCACCGCAACCCGAAGGACCCACCTCCGACATGCTCGATCGACTGCGAGACTGGCTGAGCGACGATTCCGCCGGCCACGATGACGACTCGGGCTGGGGCCTGTCTCTCTGGTGGGGTGCCGTCATCGTTGCGCTCTTCACAATTGCCATCAGCCTGTGCAACGACCCCGGCGGCGAGCCGGCCATCGCTTCGCCGACGACAACCGTAGATCAGGTTGATGCCACGTCTCCCCCGCCGCCCGGCGGCCCAACGCTTCTCGATCTCATCGACGAGCGTGGCGACCTGACATTCTTCCGTTCGATGATCGCAGTAGCAGGAATCGAACAGTCGCTCATGACCGACCAGTTCACCTTCTTCGCACCGACCGATGCTGCGTTTGCGGTGTTGGATCAGGAGACACGCGACGCGCTGCTCTCCAGCAGCGAGCGGGCGATCCCTTCGCTGCGGGCACACGTGACTATTGGCCAGTTGAGCATGGCAGAACTCGCCGCTTTCGGCATCGTCCCGGTGGCGACACCCGCCGAGCTGCCGGTCAGCCAGGCCAACGGCACATTCTTCGTAGGCGAAGCCCAGGTGTTGGAGCCTGATCTGCAAGCAACAAACGGTGTCGTCCACGTCGTCGATACCTTCCTCGGCACTGGCTTGCCGATCGAGGTGCTGCCGCCCACTTCGGAACCGCCATCGCCGGACGCGCTGGTCAGCCAGATCATCGCGGAGCGAGCGGACCTCGCAACGCTCGTCGCAGCCCTCAACGCTGCGGGAGACAGCTCCCTATTGGCGGCGGGCGAAGAAGGATTCACAATCTTCGCCCCCACAGACGATGCATTCTCCGCTTTGCCGCCTGGGTCGGTCGCCGTCTTGGTGGAGACTCAGCCCAAGCTCGTCGAGCTCCTCGGCTATCACGTGGTGAGCGGCCGAGTCACATCAGGCGATCTATTCGACGGACAGGTACTCGTTACCGCGAACGGCGCCGAGCTGCCCGTTGCCGTAGCCGGCGAGACCATCACGGTCGGCGGCGCCGCCATCACGGAACCGGACATCGAGGCGGCCGACGGCATCATCCACATCGTTGCAGGCGTCTTGCTGCCGCCGGACTTCACTCTCCCGACGATCAACGAAGCTCTGGCACTCGAACCGATCACATTTGAGACCGGCTCGGCAACGATCACGCCGGAGGGGATCGCAGTGCTGCAAGGTGCCGTCGACTTCCTCACCGCCAATCAGGACGTCCGCGTTGCTATCGAGGGCCACACGGATTCGTCGGGCAGCGAGGCAGGCAACCAGACCCTCAGCGAGGCACGCGCCGTGGCAGTGCGCGACTATCTCGTCAGTCAAGGCATCGAGGACTTGCGCCTCGAGACGGCCGGCTTCGGCGAGTCACGGCCTATCGCGGACAACGGCACGTCTGCCGGCAGGGCCCAGAACCGCCGGATCGAATTCCGGCTCCTCGGTTAGCGGCTTTCGCGCCGGCTTATACCGCCAGCGCCTCTAGGAGCTGCACAAGGTCGACCTCAACCTGGAGCACCACAACCTCTCGCTCGGTGCGAACTCCCCCGTTCTCTACGAAGCCCAACAGCCCCGCATCGTTCGCCACGAATTCAGAGTCGAACATTGACGCTCGTGGCAGATCGCTCGTCGTCAGAAACGGGTTTGCGGGATGCGTAAACCAGGCGAGGCTGTCCGGCGAGACGGCAAGGCCGCGGCGACTGGTGCTATCTCCGGCGAAGACCATGGCATAGCCACCATCGAATCGGACCAAGTCGACACGAGCAATTTCACCACGCTCCCAGTCCGCTGTCGGCCACAACACCGGCTCTGGGTCGACAGTCCAGTTGCTGCCGTCGCTCGACATTGCGCGCCCCACGACTCCCCCTTCGGCGCCGTAGCCAACGAACAGCATGACGAATTCGCCGCCTTCGTAGACGATCGACGGCGATGCAACGCGCTTCGCCATCCAGGAGACATCCGGGTTCGGACGCAGTACCGGGTCGCCATCAAAGACCCAGAGCCCGCCGGGGTCGCGGGTGCTGACATGTCCAATCCGTGCGAAGAATGGCTCTTCAAAGAAGTCATCGACCCATGCAATCTCGAAGTACAGATGCCACACGCCATCGGCGTCCACTACGAGCGATCGTGGAAGGGCATGGTCGAACTCCAGTGGCGCCCACGGGGCAGACGCAAGATCAAGCACTGGGCGATCTGAACCCTTGACCCAAATAACCCCGTCGGTGGATGTGGCGTAACCCACCGTCGCCACGCCGGCGCCGTATGCCGCTGGCAGCATGTGGAACGTGCCGTCGATGACTGCGAGCCCGCCGGGCCCGGCGAAGGTGTGCTTCCACTCGAACGTGGTTGGGGTGACCGCCTGCGGATTCAGCAGATCGATCGACACTTCGGGCAGGGGAACGGCTGTTATTGCTGTGGCCATGTCGATTGGAGGAATCGTCGTAGTTGTCGGCCGCCTCGACAAAGCGGCAATACCTCCGACAACGACAAACACGGCCACGGCACCGGCAACGACCGCCCAAATGGCCTGCGGGGGAACCCGGCGCGCTCGAGGAGGTGCTGTTGGCGAAAAGGCAGACAGCTCGTCCACAGGCGGTGCGGCCTGGTCGAGGATCTCCGCGTAAGCGACGAGTTGTTCGCCGACGTCACGCATCGGAGTCCTCGTCGACGCCGAGGCCGCTGCGCAACTTGGCCATGCCACGGTCGACGTGGCGCTGCACCGTTGCCGCATTCACCGCAAGTAGCTCAGCCACCTCGGCCCTGGTCCATCCGTACCCATGGCACAAGACGACTGACAGGCGCTGCTGTCGCGACAGCCCCTCGAGGATTTTCGGGAGTCCGGGCTCCACCCACGGTGCCGAGGATTCGGGAACTTCAGGCAGCCGCATAGGACGGCGTCGGTACCAACGCGACTTGGTCTGGCCAACGCGGTACAGATAGCCGGCCGGGTTGTCCATCACTTTGATCCGCTCCCAGTGCTCCCACGCATAGGCCAGCGCCTCCGCGGTTGCTTCGGCACCGACCTCAGGGCCGTACGCCGTGATGAGCGCTTGACGCAGGCGCGCCCCGACGTTCTCGACAAACGTCGGGAAATCGCCTCGAGCCCCAGTTCCCATCCCGTGTTTCTACATGAGACCGGTGGCGGCCGCACATACGCGACAGCTAGGTCAGCCGTTCCAGAGGAGCGTGTCAGGGTGGAACTGCGACCAAGCGAACCAAAACGCCTGGTGAGCAGCAACCGACGTGCCATCGGCCAGCGAGGCCTCAAAACCGCCACCGTTCGGCGTGATCACGATTCCGCTGTACTCCAGGCTCTCTCCGAAGACCAGGGTCTGCTCGAGGACGTCGACCGCAAACGCTATGGCCCGGCCGTCCGGGCCAATCACACCAATCACGGGTGCCTGCACCGCCAGCCTCGGGTCGACATCGCCAATCGGAAAGATGGGGCCACCATCGTCGCGACCCCTAAGTGGGTCGAGGGCGTACGAACGCCCAATGCCACCATCGCTGGCGACGATTGTCGTGTCGGGGTGGGATGCTTTCCAATCGGCCCAGGTCGACGTGATCACAGTCGTCTGTTCGAGAACGATCCCCTGCTCTCGCAGTGGGCCACTCACTGCGACCCCAGTGAAGGTATCGAAGATGCTGAAGGTGTTGAGGTCGTACATCACTTTGTTGGACCGCGTCAGCAAGCCGGATGTGCGCAGCACGGGAACGTCGACCCCGGCAGGCACCGAATCAGTGAAGTAGGCCTGCGCCGATCCGCACAGAGTGCAATAAGGGATGCCCAACCGGCGCCCCCCGAGAGTGTCATTGACCATCTCGTGGATCTCCATCTGGTTCTTGGGGTAAGCGCGAGCCTCGCCGTTGACGACCACGCCGAACACTATGCGCTCGTCTGGGTACCAGTCACCCCCGGCGACATCCGTGACTGACGGATCGTCGAGCGCCGGGATACACCCTGCCGGGCACGGCAACTGATCCCCGAGAGGCCTCGCGTCGATGCGGACGCCACCCCAGGAAGTCAAACGCCAATCGATATCGGCTTCAGCATCTGCGAAGAACTCCTGCCAGCCCGGCTCGATGATGGTGAACAGCCTGCCCTTGTACTCCCGGTAGCCGGGGTGGGCTGGGATGTCCCAAGCAATCAGGTGGTCGGTCAGCGACTGCCAAGGGCTGCGCAGCGCCACCGGGTCCGCGTTGAAGTCGATCGGCGTGAGGGACGTCACGGTTGAAATCAGAGTATCGAGTACCGGCCCACCCGATATGAAGCGCATCAGATCAGCCATGAGCCAGGCGAGTCGAGGGTCGCCGCTATCGCGGAGACGTGCCATTGCCTCGATGTCGATCTCCGTGGTGGTGAGGCTGTCCCACAGCAAGTCCAGGTTGGCTTGCGCCTCGCTTTCCAGGTCGCCCGTCACGCTCAGCGCAGGAGCGTCGGGGAACAAGTATCCAAGCTGATTGCGCGCCAAGCCATCGTTGGGCGGCAACGCCGTGGGTGGGCGCGTTGTCGGGGCAGGCGCGATAGAAGTCGAAGGAGCAGCCCCGGTGGTTGGGGGGGCCTCTGTGGTCGAGCTGATGGGGCCTGCATCTGGTTCTGATGAACAAGCAGTAGCCACGAGAGCCAACACTGCGATGATGGGAAGAGCGCGCTTCATTGCGGCCAGCCTACGAGCGAGCCGGATCAACCAGGGCACATAGCCAGAAGTCCGACGGTTCCGCAGGAAACACTCGCCGCTAGCCTGCCGCTCCCTGGGGAGGATCATGCCAATCATCGAAGTCTCCGGCATCACAAAGTCGTTCGGCGAGGTCCGCGCTCTGCGCGGCGTTGACCTGAACATCGAAGAGGGCACCGTGTACGGGCTGCTCGGTCCGAACGGCGCTGGAAAGACCACGGCCGTTCGCGTGCTCGCAACGCTCCTTGTGCCGGATACCGGGACAGCCACCGTTGCCGGCTACGACGTTGTGGCGGATGCGCCTGCGCTGCGTTCAGTCATCGGCCTCGCCGGTCAGTCAGCAGCGGTCGACGAGATCCTCACCGGCATGGAGAACATTGAGATGGTGGGCCGGCTCTACGGCCTGCGCCCCAGAGATGCACGGCAGCGCGGCGGCGCGATTCTGGAACGCTTCGACCTCACCTTTGCCGCGGATCGGCCGGTGAAGACCTACTCGGGTGGCATGCGACGACGGCTCGACTTGGCAGCCAGCCTCGTCGGCGCCCCCAAGGTCCTATTTCTCGACGAGCCAACGACCGGGCTCGATCCGCGCAGCCGCATCGGTCTGTGGGAGTTCATTGAGGACCTCGTCGACGAGGGCACGACGCTGCTGCTCACAACCCAGTACCTCGAAGAGGCAGACGCCCTGGCAGATCAGATCGGCGTCATCGACCACGGCAAAGTGATCGCGGAGGGCACATCGGACGAGTTGAAGTCGATGGTCGGCGGCGACGTACTCGATTTCCAGGTGGCGGATCGCCACGAGACTGAGGCGGCAGCAGCGGCCGTAGCCGGTATCGGCCGCGAAGAGCCCCGAATCGACAAGGCCAACGGCCACGTCGCCCTGTCCGTCGAGTCGCCGGTTGGAGTGATCACGCAGGCCGTTCGCCGGCTCGACGCCGCAGGTATCAAGCTGCGTGACCTCGCCATCCGCCGCCCCACGCTCGACGACGTGTTCCTCACGCTCACAGGGCAAACGATTGGGGACGAGGCGGAGCCTGAGGACGTTCCGGCTGCCACCGGTCCAGGAAGGGGGCACTCATGACAACAGAAGCCGCGCCCGTCGAGCTCGACAAACGCAACCCTCGCGGTCACTTCGTTTCAGACTCGCTGGTTCTCACCAAGCGCAACCTCCTCAAGTACGTGCGCGTCCCGACCCTGCTTGTCTTCTCGACCGTCCAGCCGATCATGTTCGTGCTGCTTTTCGTATACGTTTTCGGTGGCGCAATCTCTATTCCGGGCGTGTCATATACGAACTTCTTGATGGCGGGCATCTTTGTTCAAACCAGCATCTTTGGATCGACGCAGACAGGCGTGAGCCTGGCCGAAGACATGGGCAAGGGCCTCATCGACCGATTCCGGTCGCTGCCGATGAGCCGGGCTGCGGTCTTGGTTGGGCGGACGGTGTCTGACGCCGGCCGCAACCTGTTTGTGGTCACGCTCATGACGATTGTCGGCTACATCATTGGATTCCGCTTCCAAGCCGGATTCATCAACGCGATCGCGGCGCTGCTGCTTTCGGTGTCATTCGGGTTCGCCTTCTCCTGGATCTCGGCCGCAATCGGACTCGCCATCCGCGACGTCGAGAGCACTCAGGCGGCAAGCTTCGTTTGGGTGTTCCCGCTGACATTCGCCAGCTCAGCCTTCGTCCCGGTTGAGGGATTCCCGTCTTGGCTCAAAACGTTTGCAGAGTGGAACCCGATCACAGTCGCGGTCGACGCCACTCGGGCGCTGATTCTCGGTGGTGAGTTGAACCCGGACCTGTGGCAATCCGTTGCGTGGGTGCTGGTCCTTCTTGCAATCTTCGTGCCGTTGTGCGTGAGGCTCTACAAGAAGGTCTGAGGAGCGCCGGCTATGCCGACGCTGTACCAAGTATTGGGTATGAAGTACCTGTTGGGGGTTCAGCGTTTTCTGGCGGCTTTGGCGACTTCGACGAACTCGTCTACCGGGACTGAGGCGATGGCTTCTGCAATGACTTGGAAAGGGACATCTTCGAGTTTCTTGAAGCGGACGCATGACTGGCCGACGTCGAGCCGCTTGCCCGTTTCCCTGTACGCCTCGAGAAACGCGTCCCTGCGGCCGTCGTCTTGGTAGATGCCGCTCAGGTAGACCGCGAAGTGGTTCTTCTGGCTGGCAAGGCCTGCATACATCAGAGGCTTGCCGTTGTATGTGTCCGAGTACGTCTCGAGCGGCACCTCGTACGTGATCATCCCGAAGTTCATCGATTCCTCGTATCCGTCGGGGAGGTTGTCGAGGATCGTCTGGCGCAATTCGGTGATGGCCTCGAAACGGTTCTCGGGCAGTTCGGCGATGTAGTCGTCTGGGCTTTTGGCGGTGGATTGCATCGTCCCGGCACTCCTTTCTCGGGCCGCAATCTCCGATTCCCTCACCGCGTCGCAGTGAGGGAATTGGAGATTCACAGTAGCGGCGAAGCCGCCTCAGCTGCCGATGACGTGGAATATGGCACCCGGGCGATCGCCGGCTGGAGTTGTCGGTACGCCATCGCGTTCGAGCACGTAACAGAGCACCAACCACTCGCCGGCCTCATCCGGCACGCTCCCGGACGGATTGGCGACGATCGACTCTTCGGCTCCCGGCTCGACCCTCTCGGCGCCGAAACTGAGGAAGGAACGCGGACCAGTCGCACCGTCGAAGACCGATTGGATGTCATCAGGATCGATGTCTTCGATAACGGTTCCGTCCGGGACTCGGAATATGGCGACGCTACCTAGGGCGTCGCTCTCATTGACGTAGCGGAAGGCGCGGTCATCGCCCAAAGCGAACTCGGTGGTGCCCTCGTAGTTGCATTGAGCACCGGTGAAAGTGATGGTCGGCTCCACATCGGCTACGTCGGCCTCGTTGCCTAGGAAGGTGAAACTGGCGATCCCAACCACCAGCACCACGACCGCCGTGCCCAGGGCCACGATCCAACCTCGTGTTCGACGTGGGGCCACGATTCTTTCGACGCTGCTCAGCTTGGTGTCTTGCATGCTGTTGCTCCATTGCTCGATGGTTTCGAGGCGAGCACGGGTCTCCAGAGCAATTGCGTAGGCATCCGGATGCGGGGCCGGGTTGGCCTCGGACATCAGCGCGAGCAATAGATCTTCACGGTTCACAGCTCACCTCCTTCCTGAGCAACTGGTGGATTTGGGACGGTCCCGCCTGCGCTCTCGAACTCTTTGAGCAGAGCGCGCTTGGCGCGATGGAATCTCTGGCGAACGGTCTCGACCTTGATGTTGAACGCAGCCGCGATCTCGCCGTGGCTCAATTCCTCCCAGACCGCGAGGCGAAGGACTTCCTGATCGATGGGACGCAGCCGGTCCAACGAGGCCAGCACCAGCTCGTAGTCCTGACGCTGCACGAGTTGAGAATCAGGGGCGTCGGTCGGCGTTGGATTGAGACCACGTAGTCGGGCGCTGAGTCGGCTTCGTCGACCCTGCCCGCGCCTGTGATCCGAAACCACCCTGTATGCCACGCCGTACAACCACGGCAGCGTCGCATCGCCTGTCGGCATCTCATCGAAGCGCCGCCACGCGACTGCGAAAATGTCGGCAGTAGCGTCGCCGACGTCGGCATGACTCATTCGACGGAGGCAATACGACCGGATACGCGAATAATGCTGTTCGTAGACCCGGCGAAACGAGACCTTCCTGTCGCCGTCGCTCATCCGCTGCGCTGACACTCCCATACTCCGTATGTGGCCGCTCAGCCGAGGGCGTGACATACCAAGCTCCGCTGCCCAAGACTGTCACAGAATTGCAGCGACCGGCTAATGGGCGGAACCGAGAAACCGGCAGATCGACAGGGAACCGGTCACAGACTGCATTGTGGGGTCATATACACAGTGAGCAACTGGCGAAGGCGCGAAACCCCGCATGGCGTTTCGCGCCTTCGTGGTTAGACGTCGACGCTTACCGTCGCTCCACCGGCGACGCAGCCTCTACATTCACCTTCAGCATCGTTGAGGAGGCAGGCGTGCGTTACATAGACCTGAGCCATGAGATTCTCGACGGCCTTGTTACCTACCCAGGGTTGATGCCGCCATCGATTCGGCCTGAGATGTCGTTTGATGACAGTCGGTCGCACTACGCAGATGGCTACGAGTTCCAGATCGACCGCATCGACATGGTGGCCAACACCGGGACCTACATCGATACCCCCGCCCACCGATTCCGTGGCGGATTGGATCTGGCAGGCCTGAAGCTGGACGAGATTGCCGATCTCGCGACGATTGTCGTGTCGACGAGCTCGCAAACTATCGGCGCCGACGAGGTTCCCGGCCGCAACCTGACGGGCCACGCCGTGCTGTTTCACACCGGGTGGAGCAGACACTGGGGCACCGCCCAATACGGGCAGGGCAGTCCGCACCTCGGTACGGATGCGGCCGCCGAGCTCATCGAGCGAGGTGTGGCACTCGTCGGTATCGACTCACTGAACATCGACAGCACCGCCAGCGGTGAGCGGCCGATTCACACATCGCTTCTCAAGGCAGGGATCCCGATCGTGGAACATCTGACGAACCTCGATGCGCTTCCATCCACAGGTGCTCGGTTCTTCGCGGTGCCACCGAAGGTCCGCGGCATGGGATCGTTCCCAGTTCGGGCATTTGCCGTCGTCGGTCGGGTCGACGGCACAGACACTGCGTGACGCGCTCGTGCCCGGTCCCCGATTCGCGGGACCGGGCACGATGCCAGCGTTTCTACTCGTAGGCGATCGACTCCAGGATGTTCAGCTTTGACGCCCGCCGCGCCGGCAGGATCGCCGCGAACAGGCCGGCAATTGCGCCGAAGATCACCAAGCCAATGATCTGGGCAACAGGCACGGAGAGTACGTCGATGCCCTGGCTGGCCAGCGCCGTCGTGACGGCGAAGCCAAAGAACATGCCGACCACGATGCCTAACAGTGAACCAATGATGGCAACGATGATCGCCTCCCAGCGCACCATCCGGCGCACCTGGCGGCGGCTCATGCCGACTGCGCGGAGCAGTCCGATCTCGCGAGTCCGCTCGAACACCGAGAGCGCCAGCGTGTTGGTGATACCGAAGATCGCGATGATCACAGCGAGCACCAGCAGCGCATTGAACATCACCAGCAAAGTGTTGATCTGATCCTCCTGCGACTGGCGATACTCCACCTGGTCGCGCACAGTCACGTTGCCGTAGTCGGCTGCGGCCGCGTCGACCACGGCGCGACTCGCCTCGGGGCTCACTCCGTCGGCGGCCTTGATTGCCACCACGAAGTCGACATCGGTTCCGAAGCCCTCGAAATTCTCGGCGTAGAAGTCTTGGCCGACGAGGAAGTTCGCCTGGACAACGTTCGATTCCGCGTACGTGCCCACGACTTCCACCTGCTGCAAGCCGGTTGTCGCGAACCCCATCGGGATTGTGTCACCGACGACCCAGCCTTCCTCGGAGGCGGTTTCGTCGAAGACGAAGACGCCGCCTTCACCAAGCGCAGCGATGCTGCCCGACTGCACGTCCAGGAAGATGGTTTGGTCGATCGTGTCGGTGTTGACACCCATGACGAACTCGTCCGCGCCGTTGCGATCCCAGAACCCGAAGCGAAGCGGTGTCACCGCCGCGATCTCGGGCTCGTCCGCGAGGTCCTCTCCAAGGGCGGGGCTGAATCCTCCGCTGAAGCCGTCGACACTGACGACATAGTCGGCGCGCAGACCCTCTTCGATCGCGGCACCGGCTGAGGCCTTGATGGAGTCGCCGAGCACGAAGAAGAACGCCACCAGCGCAAGGCCGATCATCAGTGCTGATGCTGTGGTCGCTGTGCGTCGCGGTTTGCGCACCGAGTTTTCGATCGCGAGCGTTCCGGTGAGCTGATCGAACTTAGGCAGCGGCCACCCGAGGAATCGAGCTACAGGCTTGACGACGAGCGAGCTCAGCATGCTGACTCCGAGGAACACGAACAGAGCACCGATGCCGACGGCAATCAGCCCATTGATAGGCCCAAGCTGGAATCCATCTATGAACAGGCCGCCACCGATCAGCAGGACGCCGATTGCGAGCACTGCAATGCCGGCAATCGTCCGCTTCCTGTCTGACATGCGGAGCGTGACTTCGGTGTCCTGCAACGCTGCGACCGGCGGGATCTTCGACGCCCGGATGGCGGGCAGCATTGCCGAGAGCACGGTCACAACCACGCCGACTGTCGCAGCCACGATGATGGTGCGGCTCGCCAAAGGAGCCGTGGTCGAAGGCAGATCGAACCCGAGAGCCGACATGACACTCGTGAGTCCGCCGGCGACGAGGAATCCGAACAGGATTCCCAGTATCGAAGCCACTAAGCCGACGACCAACGCTTCGATAACGACCATCCAAACCACCTGGCTACCGGTGGCCCCGACGGCTCGCATCAAGGCGAGCTCGCGTTGCCGCTGCCGGACGATGATGCGGAATGTGTTCTGAATGATGAATGTCGCGACGAAAACGGCAACCAGGGCAAACACGAGGAGGGCGGTCTGCAGGAACCCGAGACTCTCGGACAGGGCCTCGGATTGCGCCGCCGCCTCGTCGGCTGCTGTGATCGCTTCGATGCCGTCGGGGAGGGCAGCCGCGATGCTGTTGCGCAGGATGTCGGCGCTGATGCCATCTTCGGCCACGACTGAGATCGTGCTGAATTTACCTTCTAGGCCGAAGAGTTCCTGCGCTGTGGCGAGGTCAAATCCAGCGAAAGTGGCTCCGGCCAGGTTGTCCGAATCGCCAAAGCGAAAGATCCCGACGATCTCGTATTCGTCGACGCCCATCGACGTTTGGACCTGCACCACATCGCCAACGACGAGGTCGTTGTTGTCGGCCGTAGCCGCGTCAATAGATACCTCGCCGGGAGCGTCGGCCGCCTCGCCGTCTCGGATCGCTGCGTTGCCTGCCAAGCGAAGGTCTTCAGACAGAGATCCGCCAATGGTTGGCGGTCCAGTCGGCACGATGGCCGCACCGTCCTTGTCGTAGATGACGGCAAATCCGCCCACGCTTCCCTCTGCTGCCTCAACGCCCGGTACGGCCCGCACGATGTCGAGCACCTGATCCTCGATCGGAGGCGGCCCGCTGAACCCAACATCGAACTCGGATTCGGCCTGGACAATCACATCCTGACCAGCGAAGACGTCCTCAAACAGGTCGTTGAACGTCCTGTCGATCGTATCGGTGAAGATGAATGTCCCCGCAATGAAGCCAACGCCGAGCACCACCGACATGGCTGTCAGCGTGAGGCGCAGCTTGTGCGCGAAGACGGTCTTGAGTGCGGTGCGAATCATTTGGACTGACCCCCGAGATTCCGCATGCGGTCGATTACCGAGTCTGTCGTTGGATCGAGCATTTCGCCGCTGGTGCGGCCATCCTCGAGAAAGACGATGCGGTTCGCATACGAAGCCGCCACTGGATCGTGGGTCACCATGACAATGGTCTGCCCGAATTCACGCACAGCCCGCCTCAGGAAGTCGAGGAGTTCCGCGGCCGAGTTGGAGTCGAGGTTGCCGCTCGGCTCGTCGGCAAAGATGATCTCAGGGCGCGAAACCAGCGCCCGTGCTGCGGCTACGCGCTGCTGCTGGCCTCCAGACAGCTCGGCAGGGCGGTGGCTCAGGCGGTCGCCAAGTCCGAGGATGTCGACAACCTGGTCGAACCAGGTGGTGTCGTGGTGCTCTCCAGCGATGAGGAGTGGCAGCAGAATGTTCTCTCGCGCCGTGAGCGTCGGAATCAAATTGAACGATTGGAACACGAACCCGACCTTCTTGCGGCGCAACAGCGTCAAGTCTCGGTCGTTGAGGGTGTTCAGCTCGGTATCGCCGATGAATACCCGGCCGCTCGTCAGCTCATCGAGGCCGGCCGTGCAATGCAGCAGGGTGGACTTGCCGCTGCCGGATGGGCCCATGATGGCGGTGAATTGGCCGCTCCCGAAGGACACATCTATGCCGTCAAGAGCGCGCACTTCAGCGTCGCCGGTGCCGTAGGTCTTGACCCCCTGTTCCATGCGAGCTGCACCTAGGCTGACAGGAGCCGGGGCTGATATGGTCATGGTTGCTTATCCTCTCGATGCCTTCCGTACCAATACTGCAAAGGTACGTCGCGGCGAAGCCAACGTCGTCGGCCGCAGGAAGGATCTTGTGGCTAGTCCTCCAGAAGGAGGCTCAGGAGGAGGCGCCGGGCTTCACCAGGCCCGACTCGTACGCGACGACGACCGCCTGGACTCGATCGCGCAGGTCCAGCTTTGTGAGAATGTGGGACACATGCGTCTTGACGGTTGTCTCGCTCACAAACAACTCAGCGGCGATCTCCGCATTTGACTTGCCACTGGCTATTTCAACGAGCACCTCGCTCTCGCGATCTGTCAGCTCTTGAAGGGACACGCTGTTTGCCCGTCCGCCGGGCCGACTGGCGAACTCCGCAATCAAACGGCGCGTAACCGATGGGGCCAGCAGCGCTTCGCCGGAGGCAACCACCCTGACCCCGGCCACGAGGTCGTCGGCCGGAGTGTCTTTGAGCAGGAATCCGCTGGCCCCGGCTCGCAAGGCCTCGTACACGTAGTCGTCGATATCGAAAGTAGTCAAGATCAGGATCCGCGGTGGGTTGTCCATGCCACCGATGAACCGAGTCGATTCGATACCGTCCATCCGGGGCATCCGAACATCCATCAAAACGACATCCGCCTCAGCTTCGGCAACTACAGCCAACGCGGCTTCGCCGTCTGCGGCTTCCCCAACCACCTCGATATCCGCCTCGGCATTGAGGATCATGCGAAAACCGGTTCGAACGAGCTCTTGGTCGTCGACGAGAACCACTCGAATTGGATTCACGAGCGCAACCTCGGGATCTCAGCCGTGACGATGAACCCGCCCCCGGGTCGTGGGCCGGCGGCCAGAGTGCCCCCGAGCATCGACACACGCTCATGCATACCCAGCAAGCCGTGGCCCGATCCGCCGTTGGCAGACAGGCCCCCGGCCGCACCCCGACCGTCGTCGGCGACTTCAACAGTCAACCTGTCTGGCTCGTAGCGGACAAGCACAGACGCCCTTGCCCTGGGGCCCCCATGCTTGAGGGAGTTGGTCAGCGACTCTTGGATGATCCGATAAGCGTTGAGATCGACACCAGCGGACACTGTTCCGGCTTCTCCTTCAGTTACGAAGTCGACCGCCAGGCCCGCCTCTTCCATCTGCTCGATCAGTCCATCGACTCGGGCGAGGCCGGGTTGGGGCCCCAGCTCTCCACTGGATTTGTCTTGGCGCAACAGGCCGAGCAAGCGGCGCATCTCGGTGAGGGCATCGTGCCCGGCAGATTCAATCGCGGTGAGCGCTTCAGCAGCCTGGGCGGGATCGGTGTCGAGAACCCGGCGGGCTCCGGCGGCCTGCACGGTCATGACCGTCATCTCATGGGCGACGACGTCGTGGAGTTCCCTGGCTATCCGAGCGCGCTCAGCACGAACCGCCTCTCTTGCTTTCTCCTCTCGTTCCCGCTCGAGCCGGTCGGCCCGTTCCTCCAGCTCCGTGAGGTAGCGGCGTCGCTCATTGACTTCGCGTCCGAGCAGGAGCGGAGCCGAGGTGAAAATGAGTACAACGACGACAGTTCCCCAATCGACGGAATCGGCGTAGTAGACGCCCATTGCGGTGAAGGCCACGAGGAAGGCTGCAAACGGGATGCCGATCTGGAGTGATCGGCGCCGCGGGAGTTGGCTGCCGAGGCTGTGAAACGCAAAAGGAACTCCCACCGAAGCGACCGATGACGGATAGTCGAGCGCCCGGTCGAAGAAGAATGCCGCGACCACAATCGCCAGCACCGTCACCGGACGAATTCGACGGAAGGCAAGCGGCAGGGTCTGTGCCAGCGCTAGGGCGTAAGCCCAGAAGTCGGGCGTCCTTGTGAAGAGCTCCTGGTCCGAAGCCGGGATGTTCGCCAAGGCAATGAATGAGACACTCGCCAGAAGAACGGCGATGGCGCCGTCGAACACCCACACGGGGCTTCTTCCTGCATCTGCTCGAGCCACCGAGCGATCGTATCGCACGGGTTCCCCTGGACCATCATCCTCGAGGACGATTTCGCGGGTCATACCAGCGGATGGGTCGCGATGCTTCCAGCCGCACCCGCCCGGGGTAACCTCGACGCCGATGTATGACTTCGAGACCCTGAGCCTGCACGGCGGGCACGATCCGGACAGCGACTTCGGCGCCCGCGCGGTTCCGATCTACCAGACGACGTCTTACTTGTTCCGTGACGTCGAGCACGCTGCGGGGCTGTTCAACCTGGAGCGGCAGGGACACATCTACAGCAGGCTGTCCAATCCGACTGTTGCTGTATTCGAGGAGCGCGTTGCGGCGCTCGAGGGCGGAGTGGGCGGAATTGCGACCGCGAGTGGCCAGGCGGCCCTGTGGTTGGTGCTGTCCACTCTGGCGTCCGCAGGTGACCACATCGTGCTCTCCAAGAACGTGTATGGCGGCACCAACAACCTGCTCACGCAGACCCTCCCCCGCTTCGGCATCGAGACAACGCTCGTCTCTCCCCGAGATCCGGACGAGATTGCAGCGGCGATCCGACCCAATACGAAGTTGATCCATGGTGAGACGCTCGGAAACCCCGGCCTCGAGATAATGGACATCCCTCGGGTTTCTGAGATCGCCCATCAAAACGGCATCCCCCTGCTGATCGACAACACCTTCGCCTCCCCGTACCTGTTTCGCCCACTGGAGTGGGGCGCCGACATTGTGTTTCACTCCGCGACCAAGTTCATCGGTGGTCACGGCGTGGCGCTCGGGGGAGTCGTCGTCGACTCCGGAAGGTTTGATTGGGAAGGATCGGGCAGACACCCGACAATGCTCGAGCCGTACCCGAGCTATCACGGGTTGGCGTTCGCGGAGGAGTTCGGCACGATGGCATTCCTCACCAGAGCCCGCGTCGAAGGCCTGCGTGACTTTGGCGCTGCGCTATCGCCGCAGAACGCCTTCTACCTCTTGCAAGGCCTGGAGACACTGCCGCTGCGCATGGAGCGCCATGTCGCCAACGCCCGGCGAATCGTCGACTTCCTGACGGCGGCAGACGAGGTCGCCTGGGTCAAGTATCCGGAGCTGGAGGATCACCCGGACCATGAGCTCGCCAAGAAAATGCTCCCCAAGGGATGCGGCTCGATCTTCAGTTTCGGCATCAAGGGGGGCCGAGAAGCGGGACGCAAGTTCATCGAACGTCTCAGCGTGTTTTCCCATCTAGCCAACGTCGGCGATGCCAAGTCGTTGGTGATCCATCCCGCCTCGACGACCCACGCCACAATGAGCGCCGAACAGCTCGGGGACGCCGGCGTCAGTGAAGACCTAGTGCGGCTCTCGGTAGGGCTGGAGTCGGCCGACGACCTGATTGTCGACCTGCGCCAGGCGCTGCGGGCGTCGCAGAAGGCTTAGAAGCTATGCGACTAACCGTTCGTGGCGAGTCGGTTCGCGCCACCACGGGAGGGCGGCCGATCGACACTGCGCTGCCGTTGGTCGTGTTCCTGCATGGGTCTTCGCAGGACCGCACGCTCTGGGCAATGCAGCAGCGTTACTTCTCTCACCACGGGTGGTCCGTCCTCGCTCCCGACCTCCCCGGCCACGGGTTGAGCGGTGGTGAGCCCTTGGACTCGATCGAAGCAATGGCGGAGTGGGTCGCGGAGCTGATCGCCGAAGCCGGATTCGAGCAAGCGGCGATCGTCGGGCACTCGATGGGGGCCCTCGTTGGACTCGAGCTTGCCGGCACCCGGCCAAGCCTTGTCACCAAACTCGTTCTCTCTGGCGCGGCAGCAGCCTTACCTGTGGGTGATCACCTGCAGGCGCCAGCCGATGACAACGAAAGACGAGCACACGAGATGATCCTTGGCTGGTCGCTGGCACCACAGTCCGCCAAGGGAGGCCATCCCACCCCTGGACTGTGGATGGCTGGTGTCGTCCTGCATACGTCACTCAATGCCGGCGACGATGTGCTGGCAGTAGGGCTGCGGGCCTGCAATTCCTACGACCGGGGCGTCGCTCGAGCGGCTTGCGTGCAGTGTCCGACCTTGGTAATCGCCGGCGAAGCGGACCGAATGGTCGACCGTACGACCATCCCAGTGCTCATGGAGGAGCTTGGCGACCGCGGGTCGATCGTCCAGATCGCCAGCGCAGGCCACGCGGCGATGGTGGAGCAGCCCGACGAGGTCCTCGATGCCCTTATCGAGTTCCTGGGCTAGCTACTCCCTACAGCCTGTCAGACTCGGTGATGGGACAGAGCGGTCCGTGCTCCGGGTTGTCAAAACAGGGGCGGCAGTGGCCGTCACGGTGTTTCGTCTGGAACTCCCAGCACTCTGCTTCAACAGGAATGCAGTGGCCATCGGGGTGGAGATCTTGGCCGGGTACGACACAGACCGGCTCAGCGACTCCCGGCCACACCCAGACCACCACCAGGACGAAGGCAATGGTCGCCAAAAAGAGATGGGCGAGCCCTCGGTTGCTAATCATCCATGAGGGGATCGGCAGCGTCGGCTGAATCCGTAGCTCTAGCCGTTCGTCTCAGCCAGCGGTGATCCCACCGTCGATGGGAATCGCGGCTCCCGTGATGAACCCTGCCTCGTCCGACGCGAGGAACAACACGGTCTGCGCAATCTCGTCCGGTGACGCAATACGCCCGATCGGGTGCTTCTCCTCGAAGAGGTGGCGCACCGCGTCAACTCCTCCCATCTCATCCATCTCGCCTCTGAGCATCGGAGTGTCGACGCTGCCGGCGCAGATGCAATTGATGCGGACGCCATCGCGAGCGTGGTCGAGGGCCATTGACTTGGTGAGCAAAACGACGGCGCCCTTCGATGCCGAGTAGGCGACTGCTCCCCTGCCGCCGACCAAGCCGAAGTAGGAGGCGTTGTTGACGATGGCGCCTCCACCGCGAGCCACCATCACCGCGACGGCGGCTCGCGACATCAAGAACGTTCCAGTCGTGTTGACCGCAAGCGTCTGCTCCCACTGCTCATCGGTGGTATCCAGTGCGGACTTCTCGCGGAAGATGATCCCCGCATTATTGAAGAGCACGTCGAGTCCGCCGTAGCGATTCAGGCAGGCCTCCACAGCCGCGTCGCAGTCGGCCGACTTCGTGACGTCGCAGGCAATGGCGTGGGCTTCGCCGCCGAGCATCCCTATCTCTGTCACGACGGACTGCGAAGCCGCCGTGTTGCGAGCAGCTATGACCACTTTGCCGCCGGCGGCCGCAAACATCATGGCGGCGGCTCGGCCGATGCCGGAGTTTCCACCCGTGATCAGCACGACCTGGTCCGTGAAGTCACTCATCGTGCCGTGTATCCAGCATCGACCGTGACGAGTGAGCCCGTCATGTAGCTCGAAGCGTCGCCGGCGAGGAAGGCGACCACCTCGGCAACCTCTTTGGGATCGCCTAACCGGCCCATCGGCACAGCCCGATCGGCAAGCGCTTGAAGGTCTTCCTCGGTCGGTGGGGACTCGCGTTCTGAAGAAAGCATCGGCGTACGGATCTCGCCGGGGAGGACTGCGTTCACTCGGACACCGTCGCGGGCGTGCTCGAGCGCCAGCGACTTGGTGATCTGGTGCACTGCGCCCTTCGTGGCGGCGTATGCCGTGTGTCCGGGACCGCCGACGTCACCCCAGATCGAGCCGAAGTTGATGATCGACCCACGGCCTCGCTTCGCCATGCCCTTTACCGCAGCCCGGCACATATAGAAGAGGCCGTCGACATTGACACTGAAGATGCGACGCCACTGCTCATCTGACGTGTCGGCGCCGTCGGCGCGAACGATGGTGCCGGCCGCGTTCACAAGTATGTCGACAGCACCGAACTCATCTTCAGTCGCCCGAATGACGCCGTCGCAGAAAGTCGAGTCGGCCACCGACCCGACGTGAGCGCGGGCGCCGAGCTCGACGGCGAAAGGATCGACACTCGGGTTCACGTCGACGAGAACAACTCGGGCCCCGCGGTCGGCGAGCAGCACCGCGCTGGCATTGCCCATGCCAGACGCAGCCCCCGTGATTACGGCCACTCGCCCTGTGAGATCGTTCACGACTCGAGTGTAGGAGCGGATGCCGCCGGAGAACTGGGCCAAGGTGCTGCGCGTGCCCGCCTAGAGCCGTTTCTCCATAAAACGGGCACACGGGAGGTGGTTTGGTCGGTACTGCTCAATATCGACAAATCCGAGCTTCTCGTAAAGAGCATTTGCCTCCGGCATCGATGCCTGGTCGGAGTCGAGGCGGATTGCCTCGTAGCCGGCTGCTCTGGCAAATTCGACAGCCGTCTCGGCGAGCTGCCGGCCAAGGCCTTTTTCGCGCCCCGCCGGCTGCACGTACATGCGCTTCAGCTCGGCAACGCTGCCGCCGAACCGGCGAACCCCGACGATTCCCACCGGATCTGATAGTCCGGCGATGTACGCAAGAAGCAATGTCCCAGCCGGCGCGGCATAGTGCTCAGGCAGTTCGGCGAGTTCGGCCTCGAAGTCTTGAAAGTCGAGATCGAATGGGAGCCACTCGATGTACTCCCTGATCAATGCACCGGCCCGGGCAAAATCCTCCGGACCGGCAGCAGGGCGGATCATTCCGGCTCCGGTTCGCGAACTTTCCAGTCTTCCGACATCCGCAGGATCGTTTCGCTGACTTCACGCGACCGATCAAGCACGTCGCACAGCTTTTCGCGCCCGAACATCACGTCGATGAGAGGCACATCAAACTTGCCCACGAGACTGAGCCGGCGAGAAGGCTTGTCCGCGAGTGCATCGAACGAATCGACGGCAGACACCTCTATAGGCAGATCGATGCCGGCTACTCCGGACAGCTCCGCGGACAGAATCACCAACTCAGGGGGAGAGCCGAGCGGCGGCAGCGACCAGTTGAAGAGCAGCGGGACGTTGAACTTGCCCTCAGGGTCTTCGATATCGTCGGATTCGCGTGCTGCGTCTTCGAGGGCGAGCAACGTCCGCGGCTCGACATCGAAGGCAAGGTTCAGGTCGAGCGGGCCGTCGCAGGCGAAGTCGGGGTGCATGTCGACCTCCCACGCCTGGCGGAGAGAGTAGCTCTCGATGAAGTGGCGCTCGTCGTGAACGTGGAATCCGTGCTCGACGGCGTGGTCCTTTAGATATGTGATGAATCCAGCGAGGTCTACAGCCATGCGGCTGATGCTATCTGGACTGCACGATCTAATCGAGATGAGCGATGCGATCTGCATCTGTGTATACGTTGCAACTTCCCTCCCGCAGAAAGCCGATGACCGTCATTCCGAGCTCTTCGCCGAGCTCGACCGCAAGTGACGATGCAGCCGACACGCCGGCAACAATCGGGATTCCGGCCACCGCTGCCTTCTGAACCATCTCGAAACTGACACGGCCGCTGACCGCCAGGATCACTTCGCCGATCGGCCATCGCCTGCGCGCGGTGAACCCAATGACCTTGTCGACTGCGTTGTGACGGCCGATGTCTTCGCGCAGTGCCACCAATTCGCCGTCGGCATCGAAGATCGCTGCTGCATGGATGCCGCCGGTTGCGGCGAAGCCTGCCTGGGCTGCAGCCATGACTTCGGGGAGCGAGAACAGGATCGCCGGCTGCAGTTGCGGCCCTTGCGGCGGCCGGCGTGCGGCAATCCGCACGGCATCGATCGAGGCCTTGCCACATACGCCGCATGATGAAGTCGTGTAGAGATTGCGGCGGAACTGCTCGGGATCGACCTCGACTCCGGCAGCCAATTGCAGAGCCCAGCGGTCGTCATCGTTGTCGTCGCCTACCCGCACGACACTGGCCACCTCCTCCGGGCCGAACACGATCCCCTCGGTGATTGCGAAGCCGAGGCCGAGCTCGTCGTCGTGGCCTGGGGTGCGCATGAGGACCGCGAGCGGGACGTCGTGCAGGCGGAACTCCACCGGCGCCTCGGTGACGAGGAGATCCTCGGCCTTTTTGCTCGACCCGGAACGGGCCAATCGTGTGATCGATCGGGCAGTCGTGTCCACTGCCGCGAGCCTAGAGCTTGATGCGCGTAGGAATCGGGTGTGCCTAGAGCTCGTTGATGAGCCGCGCGACGAGACCCGTCTTCACCTTGGGCGCAAACCAGGTCGATTTTGGTGGCATGACCTCACCTGCGTCGGCAACAGCCATGACATCGTCGACCGAGGCTGCGTGGAGGGCGAAGGCGATGGCGGCGTCGTGGTGCTCCAGCTCAGCGAGCCCGGCGGGGCCAGGTATGTAGTGAAGACGATGATCAGCCCGCGCATCCTCGATTCCGAGAACCGGGCCCAGGATGAGATCCTGCAGCAGCACGGCATCGAGCGCCCCGCGTGGATCTTCCGGGACGTCCTCCGGCCGCCACGTGATTCGGTACCAGTGCTCGCCAAGCAGCATCGACACGATCCCGCGCGATCGCGGCTCGGCCTCTTGGGCCCATGCCACTGCAATCTCCTCGACTTCGGCCACGGCATCGATCTTCTCCATCACCTCAGCCGGAGTCATGCCGCCGAGGTCCATCACGGCTCGGTTGTAGCCGTGCAGCTCGAGCTCGCTTTCCGCAAAGAGCACCGTCAGTAGATAGTTGTAAGCCTCGTGGCCGGTGTGCCCCTCGTTGCGTTCGCTCCGCCTCGCCCGCAGCCGTGCTGCAGCTGCCGTCCGGTGGTGACCATCCGTGATGTAGATCGCGGGAATCTCGGCCAATAACGATCGCGCCCGGTCGAGGGTGAATACGTCGGAGATGCGCCACAGCTGCTGGCGTGAACCGTCGTCGGTCGTGAAGTCTCGCGCCGGTAGATCGCGTTCGACGACCTCATCGATGAGGGCGTCGAGCCCGGCGTGGTCTCGATGAGTCATCGCCACTGGGTCGGTGTGGGCGCCGACGATGTTCAAGTGGTCGACCACAAGCTCCTCGGTCTCGGAGCGGGTGTGTTCATGACGGCGGATGCGCCCATCATCTACGCCACAGGTGTTCACCTCGCACACCAGGCCGGTGTGGGTGGTCTTGCCGGCAGTTACGCGCAGGACATAGAGCGCCTCGGGCTGTTTCTCCAGAATCCCTTTGTCGATCATGTCCGCAAGCCGCGTGGCGCCTCGCATGTCGAACAGCGAAGGATCGGCTCCACCCTCGCCGGTGTCGATGGCGGACCCGAGCAGGTGAAGGATGCTGTCTGGATTGTCGGCCACCAGCTGCTCGTATCGGTCGGCCGTGATGCTGGAAACCGGAGGTGCCACGACCCCCTCAATGACATCTTCTGTGGGCACATACCCGACAAATGCACGGATGAGGGGCGCGGTCACGCCAGGACCTGGTTGCGCACCTCGCCGGCTGCGAACGCCTCGATCACCGCCACCACCTCGTCGGCCACCGCTTGCTGTGACTGATCGGTCGAGGCACCAATGTGATGGGTCCCGTAGACCCGCGGGTGCTGGGCGAACTCCGAAACGAAGTGGCTGTCGCCGGCGGCCGGCTCGTTGAGATAGACGTCCGTTCCGATACGGAGATCCTTGTCATCGATCACCTCGAGCAACGCTGATTCGTCGATTACTTCGCCTCGCGAGGTGTTGATGATGACGGTACCCGGCCGAACGTAAC
>JAHEJX010000148.1 GCA_024638645.1 Actinomycetes bacterium | reverse complement strand
GTTCCCGGTAGCACCGGCGTTGAAGCTGGGCCGTCGCGAGGGAGTGGACGCGTTCAGGGCCGCGTTCCTGGACCTGCCACTGACCGCCAGCACCATGGCGATTCCCGAAGCAGCAGAATCCCTGCGCCAAATGGTCGCTGACTTGAACCTCCCCGGGTTTCACGCTGGCTCTGGCCTGTCCTGGGTTTCGCGCGGTCAGCTTGCTTGATCTCGGGCGATGGTGTTGACGTGACGGAGCTCGAACTCGACGGGTGTGAGCATGTCGAGTGATGAGTGCCGTCGTTGCCGGTTGTGGAAGATCTCAAGGCGTTCGAAGATCGCGTTCGCGAGCTCGGGAGTGCCGATGCGAGCGGTTGCGTCGCGGGGTGGGGGTTGGCGTTCCTGAGCGGGTGTCGCGAGCGCACGATCTTGGATTTCGTGGTGGCACGGTCGGTGGCGGAAGGCCATGCCTTCGAGCCTGGTCGCGCCACAACCGTGCCATTGAGGCGACGCGTAACCTCCAGAAAGCGCCCTGAAATCTGGGTGTCGCCCTGTATTCGCCTGGGCACCGAGAGCGATCATCGTCTCCCAGAGGTCATCGTCAACGGCGACCTGAAGCGCTGACATCGCGAGCATCAGGTTGTGTCCGTTGGCAGGGTCCCATCCCATCCGTCATCCCATCTACTCCACGGGATCGGCGCCACCAGCCGGACGGGGCATGACGGCATCGCTCGGTTTCGCACCTCTTGGGCAGGTGTCGGTGTCTTGCCAAGGTTGAGGTCGCCGGTTCGAACCCGGTCATCCGCTCGCAAATGCGCAGGTCACGGCCAGTTTTGGCCGTGACTTGACGCGTGGTCAGATTGGTGTCATCCCATCCCCTGTCCCATCTGCGCAACTTGACACCCGAAAGACGGCACCGCGACGCATGTTCCTGTCGGGTGAGATCCAGGATCCCGGATCGGACTCTTGGTCAACGGCGCCGGTGGAGAATGGCGTTGTGGCCGCGGCGAAGAAGCTGGACAGAGCGTGTCGTGCACTCGGGTCGGGTGCCAGCAGCTTCTCGATGCCAGCGGGCCTTCCGGATCGCCGAGATCGAGGGTGTCGACCAAAGCGTCGAATCACGAACCTGCACCCGAGGTTCTCGGCGATAATGCGCCCATGTGGCGCTACGTCCTGTTAGGCCTTGTTTCCGGCATTGGAATGACCGTGGCCGTGATGGCCTTCGGAGCCGGCGTCTACTGGCTCTGGCTGTTTGGCGACGACCCGTGGCCTGGCTGGGCCGAGGCTGTCCTGGCGGGAGGCGCCTTCGCTATGGGACTAGCGGTATTCGTCGGTTTCGTCACCGTCGGATTTCGCCGGGGTCGGGGGACTTCGGGTCGCTAGACGCAGCTGGAGCAGGAGTATCCGGGGTACAGCCATCAAATGCCGAACCGGTGCGGTCAGACTCACGGTCGGCGTTTATCCGACTTTGATGGCTCTCTTGTCGGAGTATCGCCAGGTCATGCCACACCGCCGAAGAGACCGCAGAGCCCCGATTGCACGCAACGGACCAAGGACCTGCACCCGCATCGGTGCCGATCCCCAAACCTCGGGCAGGCTCGGGCTCACACCAACACCCTCCCAGCCCGGCAAAGACCAGGCTGTGGCAACACGCGTTCGGGACCGTTAGCCGATGCCCGACTCACACAGCCAGAAGCGCCGTCCAGTGCTGATCGTCTCTCGGGACGAGGTCATGCCGCGGATGGGTCGGCGCCGCGGCCCAAGATCGCTCGGGTTGCCGGCGTCGAGCTCTCCGCCGACAAGGAGTGCGGCAACGGCGACCAGCCACAGGCTCCACAGTACGTAGCCGGCAAAGTTCGCGAAGTCGGTGCCCGGCACTCCCAGTGGGACCAGCACCCCGAGCAGGATGAGAAAGGCGGTGAGACTGCCCGATGTTCGCCACCAGCGGGGGGCGGCGGGGAAGGCCAGGATGACGAGGATCGTCCAGGCGGCGGTGAAGGCATAGCCGAGAGACTCGCCAACGATCGTGCCGAGTGCGTCGTGGGCTGTTTCGAAATCGGAGACGGCGTCTGAGCGGGCGACCGGTGTGGCTGATGGATCGAGTGCACGCTCGACGTATCCCGGAACGAGCAGGAACCAGCGGGACAAACCGCTGCCAAGGCGAGGGGTTCCGGACGCGAAGACGCGACCCCCGGGCTTGGGGTCGCGTCTTCGGAGTGGGCACTTCAGGCATCGGCCGAACTGATGGTTGGGTCATCGGCGAAAGCCGTGATCCGCCTTAGTTCCGTGGGCTGGCTGGCCCATCGATGTGCGTTGGCTGGGTGAGCGAACGTTCCCAAAGCGTGGATCCCGACCAACTCAGTGTGGGAGTGTCGTCAACGGAGGGCTATGGGCAAGCCTCCAGAGTGGGCAGGGCGAGTCGAGACCGGGCGGGTCTCCTCGCCATGCTCCACGAGGTAGGTTCCGATGGTGCTCACCGACGAAGAGACCCTCGCCGCCGGCAAGGCCGCGGCGCGTCTCGGCCCGTATCCGAGGCCCGACCCCCATGCGCCTCCACGGGACCTCTCCGACCCGCAATGGCGAGCAAGGTTGCGAGAGGTGTGGCTCCGAACAGTGCATGGCTGATGGTCGCCGGTCAGGCGCCAGAAGTCGGCAGCCGCTGGTGTCCGACAAGTGAGAGAACTCGGACTGCGTGTGACAACCATGCCAGGGTGATCTGATCTCGGGAGAGGGCGGCCCCACGGCTGTCGTGGCGTGGCGAATGTCGGGCGCTGCACACGCGCCGCGATGCGGCGCGTGTGCAGCGTCGTTGGGCGGCTTATCGAGCGCGCGTTCTGTGCGGATCTGGTCGGTCGGCCCGCGATCTCAATGCCGGTACTCGGGCGGGCTGGGGCCCTCTACGGTCTCACGGTCCTGGCGCCAGTGGCCCAGCGCTGATGGGTGCTGCGCTGCACGGAAGTTGACTATTTCACTATCATATGAAATATTCATGCTTTGTGGATCCGTTTGAGGCGCTCGCCGACCCAACGAGGCGACAGGTGATCCAGCTCCTCGGGAGCGGACCCCGACGGGCAGGCGAACTGGCCGAAGACGTCGGGGCATCGCCCTCGGCGCTCAGCCGGCACCTCAAACTGTTGCTCGACGCATCGATCGTCACTGACGAACGCATCCCCGAGGACGCCCGGGTGCGGCTATTCAGGCTCCGTCCGGAATCGCTCGCTGCGGTGCAGGCGTACCTCGACCAGCTGCAGGCCGAGTGGCGCGACCAACTTCAGTCGTTCCAGCGTCATGTGGAGGACAGGCAACGATGACCAACATGAGCGTCGAGATCGAGGTCTCGGCCGATCCCGCAACAGCCTTCAAGGTCTTCACAGAGGAGTACGACCAATGGTGGGGCAACGGACCCATCGACGCGCACGAGTCATGGCGACTGGTCGAGCGCCGGATAGAACCCCGCCTCGGAGGGCGAGTCGTTGAGGACTACGGCGACGAAGAGCGGGTTCTGGGCACCATCACCATCTGGGAGCCAGGCGCTCGCCTCGCTTGGACGACTCGCAACGACGTCATCATCGACGTGGTCTTCACCGCGCTGTCGACGGGAGCCCGAGTAACAGTCACCGGCATCGTGCCCGACGGCGTCGACGGCAGCTCCCAGCTGTCCACCGTGCGTATGGCACCCCAGTGGTTCCCCCGACACCTAGAGCGCCGAGAGACCCAAGGAGCACAACCGCCACCAGGACGCTTCGGGTTCGCACTGCGCTCCGCCGCTCCAGCGGCGACCGCCCGATGGCTGGCAGAAGTGTTCCAGCTCGAGTGCACGGGGGACATCCCCGAGATCGAGGGCGACCCCGATTACACCTGGATCGAGTTCCGCGTCGGCAACAGCATGATCGTGCTCTGGGGCGGCGGCGGATCCGTAGGCACCGACACGCCGATCGTCTACGTCGACGACCTCGACGCCCACTTGGAGCACACAAAGGCCGCCGGGGCCACGGTGGTTACGCCGATCACCGAGCATGGCTTCCGCGCCTACACCGCACAGGACTGCGAAGGCCGCCATTGGCAGTTCATGCAGGCCGGACCACGAATCGGACGCTGACCGGCAACGCTACGACCGAAGTCCCGTCGCCGGGCACGCATACCGATCCAGCCCTACTCGGCGAACCCACGCAGTACGGCACTTCCGATTGGGCGATTGAGCGAACCCTCGAACGCCTTCCGTGTGCCGTCGGCGACCGCTCGAGCAGGGGGGTCAGGCGTTACCGCGATCTCCGTGCCGCCGTTGGGCGATCGCTGCGAGCCCGGGACCGGTGCGAGCATGACGCCATCAACGAGCGCCACAGAATGATGATTTCGTCCGCCCTATCTGACGGCGGTCATCCCGGAGCGGACGAGTTGACACAGCTACCAGTGTGGCCGTACAATGTCCGTACAGTTTGGAGGCGAGGATGGCTACGAGCACGAAACGGACGCGCAGTGAACGGCTCGAGGTTCGTACGACGCCACAAGACCGTGCGCTCATTGACCGCGCGGTGGCAGCGTCAGGTACTGACCTCACCGAGTTCGTTGTTGCCAATCTGACGGTAGCTGCTCGCCGGGTTCTGGCGGACCGCTCGGAGTTCTTTCTCGACCCCGAGGCGCGCGAGGCGTGGGAGAGGATCAATCGCCGCGACGCCCGGGATCTCGCTGGGCTTCGCGAGCTGATGGTTCGGCCGTCGCCGTTCGTGGACGGGTGACGCAGCAGTATCTCCGCCCGAGGCTCCTACGTCGCGACGACCAGCTCGACGGCTTCGTATGTCGTTCCTCGGAACAGAGCCAGTGGTTGCGGCATCATGCCCGGCAGGCCAACGCGACTGGGACTGCCCGAGTTCTTGTCGTGACCCAGCCAGGGGACGCCGAGGTGGTGGCGTACTACGCGTGGTCGATGGCAAGCATCAACGTGGCTGACGCGCCGGCACGGTTGCGGAAGGGCGCCGGGCGCTACCCGCAGCCGGTCGCGTTGTTGGCTCGGCTGGGCGTATCGGTTGACCACGAGGCCCAGGGACTCGGTGCGGGCCTTGTGAACGACGTGGTCGCAAGAGTGGTCGAGGTTGGAATCGAGATCGGGTGCCGGGGGCTGCTGGTGCACGCCGAGACCAGTGAGGCCCGGGACTTCTATCTGCACCTGATCCCGGAATTCGAACCATCGCCAACCGACGAATTGCATCTCGTGTTGTTGATGAAGGACATCGTTCGAACCCTCGCGACGTGACCGTCCCGAGCGAACCCCAAGAACTGAAACGGTCGAGCGACATCGGTTGGCGCCCGCCGGGCACGCTGCCATCCCATCCGCCATCCCATCTACTGCACGGGATCGGCGCCACTGGCCGGACGGGGCATGACGGCATCGCTCGGTTTCGCACCTCTTGGGCAGGTGTCGGTTTCTTGCCAAGGTTGAGGTCGCCGGTTCGAACCCGGTCATCCGCTCACTGAATGCAGGCTCCGCCCCGGTTTCGGGTGCGGGGCCTGTGTTATTGAGCGGGTCGCTCCTGTCAGGTCTGGTGGGATCTGATAACCAGGGAGGGCGGCCCCTCTGGCCGAAACGCGACACGCCGCGAGCAGATTTCTTGTGAAGAAGACGACTCTGTGGCGTGAAGCCTTTCGACGTGATCAGCTTTCACTCGTTGTTGATGCTTCGGTGATGCCACACTCGGCGCGGCGGGGCATCAACGCATGGGGGGTCTACGTCGGAGGGCGGTGACCCCACAGGCTGGGTTTCGTGATCTCCTGCGGCCGCCGCAGCCGATCTTGACGTCAAATCCCGACGGGCTCCGGCTG
>JAHEJX010000147.1 GCA_024638645.1 Actinomycetes bacterium | reverse complement strand
CCGGGGCTCGAGAAGCACCGATTCCCCCATCACCGGAGATTCGCAAGTACGGAGAGAACCTGTTTCAGGGCCTTTGTGCGGGCTGCCACGGGAAAAACGGGGACGGGAGTGGCCCCTTCGCTCGTTACTTGAATTCACAGCCCAGAGACTTCTCCGGCCAGGCGTTCAAGCGACGCATCGATGCGAGCGACATCCAGTCGGTCGACATCGATCTCTACCGCACCCTGAGCCTGGGAATCAAGGGGACCGCAATGCCGGCTTGGTCCGCACTTCCCCCTCGCGACCGTTGGGCGTTGGTTCACTATGTGAAGAGCTTCGCCTCCGGAGAACCCTGATCGGCATCACTCGCAAGTTCGCCGGGAGCCGCGAGAGGACTGGGTATCATTGGCGGAACCGGTCATGGCAGGCGATGCAACCGTTGGTCCACAGCTGGCGAGTAGCTTCTACAACCTTGTCAGCGTCCTCGGATTGCGCGGCAACCTCGATGCGTGAAGAAGTCACGGCGACCTGATGGACGAACCGCCTGAAGAACCGGCGATCCGAAGGGCTCTTTATCGAAAATGCGCTCTCGATCACCTGGTCCCACGAGAGCGTCTTCGCCATCGCCTCGAGTTCGCGGGCCCGGCGGCCAATGAGGGCGAAATCGCGGAGGGACAGGCCCCGGTTAATGTCGCGCCAGGCGGCGAGGAAGCTGGACATGAAGAGCACCGAGCCGGAAAGTCGTTGCTGCGGCTCACGGAAGACAGAATGACAGGCGATACAGGAATCCCGAAACATAGCCTCAACGCCCCGCATGATTGCATCGCCGTCCTCCTCATTCGCCGCCGTAAGCACGGCGAGAGCAGTCGTTTCCTGGGCCGTGAGGAAGTCATCCCAGGCAGGGGCGTCTCGTTTATCAAGCCCCGGCGGGGCTTCGCCGTCGACCTTCATCGCGCTCGCCCGCGATTGGAGGCTCCGGGCGGCCTCGGCAACCCGGCCGTAGTCGTCCACGGACAGGGCGGCCCCGATATCGTCGATCTCCCCCAGGTTCTCGAGCATGTCCCGAATAATCGGCCTTAGCTCCGGCAGAGCTAAACGCGGACTGATAATCACGGCGGCGAACGTCACCACGGCGAGGAGCGTTCGCAAACGGATGCCAGACCTGCGGAACAAGTGGCGGGAAGACATAAATCGGAATTTAGTCAGCATTACGGGCCCCCGTGTGAGTGGCAGTCGGAGCAAGTTTCGAAGGCAACGCCGAAGGCCCTCAGACCGTCGTGGCAGCGTCCGCAAGACTCGCCAGTCAGCAGAGCATCCATGGTGATCTCATTGGCCCCGGCCCGCATCTCGAATACGCGTGGATGGCAGGCCGAACACCTGAAGTGCATACGGTGCTTCCAGTGGCGAAATACGACCGCAGGTTGGTAGTTCGTGCTCGAATGTCGGTCTATCACGATGTCGCCCAGAACCTCACCCGCGTCATTCCCGGCCGGCTGGATGGCATTGATCGCAACGCCCTCGTGACAGCGCGAGCAGGCGGATTCGACCTCAAAGGCGACGGTCCCATGGCAGCGTCCGCAGTACTCACCGTTGTAAATCTTCTCCATCGTGATGGGATTGGCCCCCGCCTGCATTGCCGTGATGGAGGGATGACAGCTGTCACAGCTCAGCCAATACGTGTGAGTCTCATGGGAGAAGACGACTTGCAGCCCCGCTACCTTGGGGGCGAACAAGACGTCGAGGAGCAGCGGAGGCTCGCCCGGCACCCCCGGGTCGATCGCGGGCAGCGGATCGAGCAGGCCATCGCGTACCGCCGCGTCCCAGTCGGGGTTCCCCATCGCGTCCTTTGGCAGTGCCTGTGAGAGAGCCTCGTAGCTCTTGTAGTGTGGCGTACCTGCCTGGCCCTCGTGCTGATCGGCAGCGCGCGACACTTCCCGGCCCTCGCTCGGAAAAGCATGGCCGAGGAGTGTCAGCGTTACGACTACGCACAGCGTAATCAACGCATTTCCGGACACCTGGAATGGCACTCGTATCGTGGGTATCCTCCCCTCCAACTCGTGATCCCCGCCATGGCATTCTTCAGGATCGACACATCAATCCGCGATCCTGATTCAGAATACTACAATCATATAATGCTGGGCGAATTCAACTTGTCAGTGCAACTCATAAGGAGGGAGGTCGCATGCAGCAAGGTCTTGCAATAGACCGGTTCAGTGACAACGCTGGCCGGGCTTCGGCCTCGAGGACGCGACGATGGATAACTCTTGCGGCCTTGCTCCTCCTTCTCCCGGCCTGGGCCGCAACACCCGACGAAGGGAGTCCGACCATCTTGCGCTTGGAACGCAGCATTTACTTTGCGGATCCGGACGGAAGGCAAGTGCTCGCGCAGCCCGGACTCTATGCAGTCACCGTCACCGCTGAGGGTTCGCGTCTGCGCCTCTATCCAGCCGGCGGCGCAGCTCCGCTGACGCTGGCAACCGAAACCACGCATCACGAAGAGACGAAACCACCGCTTCCGCTCGCGCTCATCTTATCTGAGGAGGACGAGGTCCACGTCGTGCTTCTGCTACCGGAGAGGAAGGCCCTCGATGCTCGAGGCTCGTACAGCGGAGCGCAGCTGTCGGGGGCGTTGCCCGAGTCGCTTGCGCAAGGCTACCGCCACGCCGCCTCGGCAAGACGCAAGCAAGTGGGCCGTAGGCAAGCGAGGGGGAGTCCGCCGCCCGGACCGCCCATGCCCTCCTGGACCGACCTCGAGATCACGACGAACCTCGGCGCGCAGATCTATATGTCGCAGCTGGTAGACGAGACCTGGTCTGCATATCGGGCGAGCCCGGGGGCAAGAATATCGGTCTCAGGACTTGCGATTCCCGATGTGGAATCGGTCGATGCAGTGAGGCTGGTGATCTACGCGGGATTCTACAAGGATCCCCAGATCAGCGGGCAGGATGAGGTCGGAAGGGTGCGTGTACCGCTGAAGCTCGACCGCGATTCGATTTCTCGGGACCGACGTTCCTTCAGCGCTGTGCTCGACACGTCCGCTTCGGGTCTGCCACCAGGGCCCGCCTACCTGGAGGTCGACTACCATCAGGCCGGTGCATTTCAGACGATTGCCCTGGGGTCGGTTCCGAGACCCGGTTCCCCTTCCGCGACCTGGCTGCGTTATCGGTTACCACCGCTTTACTTCGTGCCTGAGTACGCTGTCTATGTCGGCGACGTTCAGATACACATTGAGGAGAGGGGGCTTGGTGCGGAGGTGGATTCGATCGTGGACCCTCTGGGCGGCGGACTCGTCTACCCGCCGTACTGGCTGTTACAGCGCGTCAGCCTTGAAGCATCGTCGGAATTTGTCGGCACAAAGCCCTATCTCCGGGGTCCTTGCGCGTCAGCGCGAGTCCCGGAACAGGGTTACCACGTCAGGATGGATCCCCCCGCGTCGGGAACAGCGACGATGACCTTCCAGCTGGTGGGGCCACGAGGCATGCAACCGCCGGGCGTGCGGAGCTTCGACTCGTTCGGCGAGCTGGAGAGCTATAGTGGGACCACTGACGGGGCACTTCCAGCGCTGCCCGTCAACCCACAGTACGTGGACTGGCTCCCGTCCTCGGGTATCGTTGGACCCTGTCAGGGACGACGTTGAGTCACCGACTAACGCGACGCGCAACGAAAACCGAAGGTCTCGCCCCGGTAGGCCGGATTGAACCGGTAGCGATTCGATGCACGCACAAGCTGCGGCCCGTTGGCCCATGAGCCGCCACGCGCCACGCGATATTTGAGGTTTGCGTCGGACCAGCTCGATGTCCACTCCCACACGTTCCCCATCATGTCCAGAGCTCCCTCCGGTGATGATCCGGCGGGGAAGCTCCCCACCGGCGCTGTGGCGTAGAAACCGTCATCATAGCCTTCGGCCGCCGGCCACCTGGGTTTTTCCTGCGCCAGGGTCTCGTCCGCGATATTCGCCACACGACTGGCCTCCCCATAGCCGGCGTTGCCCCATGGGTACTTCCATCCGCCCGTGCCTCTAGCGGCCCGCTCCCACTCCTCCTCTGACGGAAGACGCTTTCCAGCCCACTCGCAGTAATTCCTGGCCTGATTCCAGTCCACGCAGTTTATCGGGTGCTTCTCCCGGCCTTCCTTTCCCCAATTGCAGGCCCATGCCCATGACGGTCGCTCCTCATCCTTCCAGAAAGGCATTCTCAAGCCCGCGGTAGAGCAGACACTTGCAAATGCGCAACTGTGGAACGCTTCTACGGTTACTTCCGTCCGATCGATCCAGAATTCAGGAGAATCAATCCATCGCCCGGGTTGCTCATCGGGGTCGCAGTCCCCGTCCAACTTCTCATTGCATCCGTACCAGAATTTCCCCGCTGGAATCAGAACCATGCCGCTCGTGTCCGGAGTGTTCGTCGCCGCTGCCTCGGTCGAGGCCGACGATACCGAGTGCCCCAGGCCCAACCAACTTGCGAGCAACGCCACGGCGAGACCGATGCCGGCCTTTCCAAGGGCTGCGTCGGGCGTGCGGCTCGCACGTCGAATCGCCTTCGTCTGCCCCGTCCTGTTCTTTCGCTGCACCAACTTCATCCCGTCTTCAGTCTTGCTTCCTGGTTGCGAGTTCGCCATGCCGCCGCGCAATGTCCTTCACCTCCCGTTTCCGGGCCATTCAATGTTATCGCCAAAAGCCATTGCCTGCACTACTCATCATATGAGTGTTGGACAGGGGCGAGGAAACCCGAAGCCTGTTCGTTGTGACACTGGCCCTGAATGCTGTGTGAGTTGTCAGGTGTTACTGGCGTGTTACTGAACCGTGGTACCAAACACACACTGTTGCCTGGGCAGGTCGCCGAGTCGGCAATCGGCAGTCACGTCAGTCAGGAGGACCACTTATGTATCACAACATCTCGCTGCGCATTCTCACCGCTGTCGTGGCTTTTTGCTTATGCGCCTCGCAGGCCTCGGCCTATACCGTGGTCGCAGTCTCCAACGGCGGCAGCATCAAGGGCACCATCAAGGCCGGTAGCCAGCAGGACGAGACCCGGCCCGTCACCAAGGACAATGCGTTCTGCGGCGATTCGGTTCCTGCGGAGAAGTTCATCATCGGCAGCGATGGTGCGCTCAAGAACGCCGTGGTAATGCTCAAGGAAATCGCCGAGGGCAAGGACTTCGAGTCGCAGGACGAGTTGGTGGTCACCAACAAGGGGTGCCATTTCGTGCCTCACGTCATGGTTGCCCCCAAAGGTGGCATGATGAAGGTTCGCAACGACGACCCGTTGCTGCACAACTCGCACTTCTTCCTGGTCGCCGGAGACAGGAAGAGGAACGTCATCAACCTGGCGCTCCCCAAGGAGGGGCTGGAGATCAGCAAGTCGAAGATCCTCCGGAAAGCTGGATTGCTGTCACTGGAGTGCGATGCACACGACTTCATGCAGGCCTGGGTCTGGGTGCTCGAGCACCCCTACGCGGTGGTCACCGACAGCGACGGCGGTTTCGAACTGAGCGATGTGCCTGCCGGCAGTTACAAGCTGACGGTCTGGCACGAGGAACTGGGCGAGAAGACCGTGGACGTGACAGTGGAGGCGGGCAAGGCCACCGCCACTGATCTCAGCTTCTGACCTACAGACTCGATCGGCTGCGGCCTCAGCGTGGAGAACTGTGAAGCATCCCATCGGTCGAATTCTGCTACCGCTGGTGATCCTCTCGCTGGCCGGCCTCGTCTCCGACTCCAGCGCCCGCGAGCCGCAAGCCGCGAGCCGCCCCGACCCACAGGAAACAGACGACACGCAGGCAGGCCGGAAACTTGAGGAAACTCAATTCGGTGGCGGGTTGGA
>JAHEJX010000057.1 GCA_024638645.1 Actinomycetes bacterium | reverse complement strand
CGGGGTAGATACGGCGGAGCTATTCGGCGGAGAGAGAGGGATTCGAACCCTCGAGGAGGCTATAAACCCCCTACTCGCTTAGCAGGCGAGCGCCTTCGACCACTCGGCCACCTCTCCGGATCACACTGGCGTGCGACACACGGCGCAGGTTATCAGTCGTCACAGGCGCCCGATCGCCTTGGGGGATTGTGTCTCTGTTGTGCTTACAGGCCGCCCATGGGCGATGCCAAGCACAACAGACGCTGCTGACCTACGCGGCCGTCTGCGTCCACTCCGCCACCAGGTCCGCCAGTAGCGGGAGCGTGACGTTGCCGGAGCCGAGGACGACGTCGTGGAAACCCTTGATGTCGAAGCCGGCGCCCATCTCTTGCTGCGCCATCGAGCGGAGGCGCATGATCTCGCGGCGACCGATCATGTAGGCAAGGGCTTGGCCCGGCCATCCGATGTAGCGGTCGATTTCGCTCTCGATGTTGTTCGGTGCCTGTGGCGAGTTGGCCATCATGTAGTCGATGGCTTCCTGACGTGACCAGCCGAGGCCGTGCATGCCGGTGTCGACGACGAGCCGGCACGCCCGCCACGAATCGAATGACAGCATCCCCATGCGCTCGAGGTCGCCGCTGTAGAGGCCCATCTCGTCGCATAGACGCTCGGTGTACAGGCCCCAGCCCTCGACAAAAGCGGTGACGAGGGCGTTCTTCTGAAATTTGGGCACACCGTCGAGCTCTTGGGAGATGGCCAGCTGCAGGTGGTGGCCCGGGGTCGACTCGTGGAAAGCCAGCGCCTCCGCCTCGTAGCGGGTGCGGGTCGTAGGCTCGGTTGAGTTGATGAAGTAGGTGCCGGGGCGTGAGCCGTCGAGAGCCGGTGGCAGATAGAACGCAAGTGGCGCGGCTTCGGCCCCGATTTCAGGGACCTCTGCCATCACGCACGGTGCCTGCGGAAGCCTGCCGAACCAATCCGGAACCGCAGCCTCGGCCCGCCGCATCGCGCCCTCCGCCGCTGCGACTACTTGCTCGCTGGTCTTGAAGCGCAGGTCCTGATCGTTGCGCAGCCGGCCATAGATCTCGTCGAGATCTGTGGTGCCGAGCACCTGAGCGCCGAGGAAGCGGTACTCATCGGCGAGCTGGTCGATGATCTCCAGACCCGTCTGATGAACATCGAAGGCAGGGAGCGCCATCGTCGTGTGGCGGCGGATTGCCTTGTCGTACACCTCTTCGCCGTCGGGCAGCCAGCGCAAACCCGTCTTCTCCTGCGGGCGTGCCGTTGGCAAGACCTCTTCGACGAGCGCATCGCGGTAGAGCTGGTAGCCGGGTCGCACCGAGTCGATGACCTGCTGTTTGAGCCGATCTCGCCACACCTCGGTCTGCTCTTCAGTGAACGACGCCGGCGGTGCCACGGTAAGGAAGGGATCGCGTTCGACCGGAACGGCCAAGTACTGGTCGATCTGCTCGATCGACTTCTCAACGGCGACTTGCGGCGGTGTCCGTTCCAGCACTGCGCCCTGGCGGAGGCGGTGGACGGACTGCTGGAACATGCCGGCAATTTTGGACCACTTGCGGACGATGTTGTCGGCTTCGTTCGCGCCGGGAAGTGTGATCTGGCCGACTAGCTGCGGCAGCACTACGTGCATGCCCATCGACGGGTTGACGTCGAACTCCGCCAATCGCGACTTCAGCTCGTCGGCCTTGCCGCGGGCCTCTTCCACGAGAACACCCCTAGTGGTGCGCTCCTCACGGCTCAGTTGGGTGGTATCAAGTGCCTCGGCCCGAGCCAAGAACTCCTCGTACGCTTTGATGGCGTCGTCTTCGGCGCCGCGGCCGAAGTCCTCCATCTGGTCGCCGTACCGATGGTCGCCCAGCAGCAGGGCTGTCGTCGGTTGTGTGCGCAGCTCATGCTGCCAGTACTCCTCGGCCAGCGTGGCGATATCCGCATTCATGCCCCGATGGTAGGCAAGACTGAAGTCCTCATAAGGTTCCAGGTTCAGGAAGATCGCCGCAGCTAGAGGATGACGATGCGTCCGAGATTGAAGTTCACTGCCATCGGGCTTTGCCTTGCGCTTACGGCCGTAGCTTGCGGCGACGGGACAGTGTCTACCTCGACAACAGTTGTAGCCACTTCAACCTCCGGACCAGTGGCGTCGACGACCATCGTGCCCACGACGACAGCTGCCGATTCCTCGACGACCACATCAGCCGTCACCCTTGTGCCCGAGCCTCTGGCGATCCCACGTCTGGACAATCAGCTGCCTGCCACCTTTGTCGCCGTGACCGAGGACTGGGAAGCAGTCGAGGTCGACACAGCGACCGGGATGGTGTTGCGGTCGATCGGCCAGGCACAGACCCCTGACCTCGCTGAGGAAGAGGGCATCGTCAGCGGAGCTATTGACCGGGTGGTCCGGACCTCCGATCTGCAATGGTTCGGCGTGAGCGAGTGTTGCGAGCCGGCGGCGGGATACATTGCATATGTGCGGCCGGGAGAGCTATACCCGGAGGTGCGCCCGGCCTCCGAGTTCGTGTTCGCGTGGTCTGCGGCGCCTTCGCCGTTCGACGGGCGTGTGGCGACGGCGGGTTTCGAAGTCATGGTCGGAGAAGTTGGTGGGGAGCCCGACATCGTCGTCAGGGGTGAAGTGTTGGGTGTCATCCAGCCCTCAGGGGTTATTGCGTTCGGCCGTGATGGCGACAGCATCTATTGGGTATCCAACTCGTTCGGCGACGGGGGATCGACGCTGTATGCAGTTTCCCTTGGCGACCCTGCGGCGGAGCTCGCAGGTACTGATCTGGAGTGGGTGGGGACAGGCCAGACGCTCGACGGCATCGGGAGCCAGGCGAGTGGCAACCTTGTCGGTTTCCTCAACACGATGGACCAATCGCCGGAACCGCAGGTGATCAAGACCGAAGGCGTGGTGTTTGGAGTCGATGGCGGACTGGTCGCCACCTTCGACGTCGAGACCGGTTCATTCTGGGGCGGCTACGACCCGTCGGGTCGCATGCTCATCTACACCGATGGGAACAACGTCGTGCGCTGGCAAGGGCTCGGGCAGAGTGGCATGCTCGCCGAGGGCTACCTCCACGTCAGCTGGTAGCCGTGCATCCGCTGCTGCAACGCCTCCGTGAGCTCGACTTCCCCGTTGGGGACTACGCGATTTTCGGGAGTGGACCCCTGTTGGTCCGAGGTTGGATCGAAGACGTCTGGGATCTGGACCTGATCGCCCGTGAGCCTGTGTTGGCGTTGGCGCTGGCCGTGGGCGAGCGGCTCCTTCTCGAGAAGCACGACGTCGAAATGATTGGCATCGACGACGGCGCAATCACCGTCTGGACTTCCTGGGCCCCCGGCGAGGTCGACATTGACGAGCTGATCGACCAAGCCGAGATCATCGACGGATTCCCGTGCGTCCGACTGGAACACGTCGTTGCCTACAAACTCATCGCCGACCGCTCCAAAGATCACGACCACTTGGCGGTTATTGAGGCCCATTGGTCCGCCGGTCGAGCGGACAGCGACCCCTAATCCCGTCTCACGAAGGCGCGGGTGGTGTTCTGTCGTTGGTTCTTCCAGCGTCAGCCGGCGGGTTCGACGGTCGCCAGCATTCCCTCTTCGAAGTGGTCCACGACGGTGCCGTCTTCGAGCGACGTGACGATGCGACAGGTGAACCGATAGTCCGTTGCAGTGAGGTCGATCTCCAGGCGAGCGGACTCACCCGACTGGATGACTTCGGTAGCTGCAATCACCGACCCTGTTGAGTCCTCGACCACGAGCGTGTGCGGGAACTCTCCAGAATTCGACACGTCCAGGACGACTGAGCCTGGTGTGAACTGATCGTGCGACGTGCCGATCGCCCACTCGTTCAGCTCCACATCGACCTTGGCAGACTCGCTGGAGGCTCCTCCGCAGGCGGCGACAAGCAGCATTGCAGCAACACCGAGTGAGACTCTCATGGGGCCACCGCCTTGTTCCGCTTGGCAGCAGCGGTCGCTTGCACCGTGACGGCCATCTTGGTTCCGTGCGGCGATGTGCTCACCGCGATGGAGCCGTCCAGGGCTTCGATCATCATCCTCGCCAGGTAAAGGCCGAGACCGGTGCCCGAGCTGAAGCTGTCCTTTTCGTATTTCTCGAAGATCCTGGGCAGGAACTCAGGTGATATGCCCGGGCCGTTGTCGGTAATGACAAAGGTCAAGGCATTCTGCGGGCGAACGCCCACCTCGATCTGCGGGTCAAACGGCACTCCGCTGGTGCATTGCAACCTCACTTCGCTGGCGCCGTGGCTGCGCGCGTTGTCGACGAGCGAGTGGATCAGCTGGGTGAGCGTGACACGATCAGAAATGGCAACCGGGAGCTCTACTGCGTGCCCATGGTGAAGAATGTCCTGGTCACGCGAGACCACATCAAGGCAGACGTCGTTACCCGAGACGGGGGCCATCTCGACGTTGAGGCCGCGGTTCTCGATGCGAGCAACGGCCAGCATTTGGTCAATCATTTCTTCGAGGCGTCCGCCGTCGAGCACCATTGCGTTGAGAATCTCTTCTCGAGACGCAGCTGGCATTTCTGGATCGCTTCGCAGAAGGTCGGCACCTGTGACGACTGCGGTTAGGGGAGTGCGGAGTTCGTGGTTGATCATGAGCACGAACTCAGCACGCACCCTGTTCTTCTCTTCGGCGAGCTCGAGAGCGCGTTCCGCTGCAGTCCTGGCCCTGTCGAGCTCGGCGTTGGTGTGCTCGAGCTCGTCAGTGTGAAGCCTCATGAGCTCGGCCTCGCGAGCGATCTCACGGTTGTGGCGAGCCGTGCGATTGCGGCCGATCACCGCAGCGGCCGCAACAACCGCGAACGCAAGCGCCAGGAGGTACAACCGCACGGTTGTATTGGTCACTCCGGCGTTGCTGGATCGGCGGGCGAGTAGCTCGCTGATGTCATAGTCGAGCAGGACCGCACCGCCGTTTGTGGGCTGAAGAACGCGATAGAGAACGTCGCCGGGCCGCCATTCGACGATGCCATCGATTGCGATGTTCTCGGCGATCGGCGTAGCGACCGCAACGAAACGACCTTGGCTGAGCCCAAAGCCGAGGACGCCGTTGGCCAGTGCTTCCCCCACGAGCCCGTCCGCAGTCGACGCAACGATCATTCCGTCCGGGCTGACATAGCTGACCGCCTCGATGCGCAGGTCGTTGCGGATCTGGCGCACCGTGAGTGACGGATCGTCCGATGGGTCAACCATTGCTAGGGCCGTTGTCGCATCGCGCACGAACAATTGACCTTCTCCGATCGGCGTGTTGACGTTGCGATGGTGCGTGAATCCGGCGAGAACCAAAGAAGCCGCGGCAATAGCCGCAGCCGCTCCGGTGATCGCCCAAAGCGGCGATGGTCGTCGCACCTGCATGACTTGGGATCCCTTTGTCTGTCAGTGGTGTATCGGGATGCGCCCGTGCGAGATTGAGGCGACGGTGCACGTCGGGCGCATCGGGTCTTCTCCTTTGTTGTCTCCTCCCCTCGCGAGCGAAGCGAGTGTTGGGGGAGGTGGCTCGTCGCTTGCGACGAGACGGAGGGGGTGCGGAGTGCGCGTCGGCAGGTCGGGCGCGGTGTGGGGACTGTCTTTGTTCCCCCTCCCCGTCCCTGTGGGCCGGTACACCCCCCAACGCTCGGCGAGGCCTCGCTGGAGGGAGAGAAAGTGCGCGGCCGCTACTCGGGGATGAGCAAGAGCAGCGTTCCGAAATCGTTGGGACCGAGGTCTTCGCCGGCTTCGACGACCGCCGTGTAGTCCGACAGGGCGCTTTCCTGGTCACCCGGCGTGGCCCAGGCGACGTCGATGATGCGGGTGTGGTTGATGTCGAACGGGGCGCCGCCAAGTCGCCATTGCTGGGCATTCTGCTCGACGTCACGGATGCGGCGGACGCCGCTCGATGGGAAGCCTTCCTGGCTCATCACTGCAACGGCGAAGCCCCAGGTGGAGATGTCGCCGTCCCCGAGCAGGCTGCGATCGAGGCGCATCTGGATCTTGCCCTTGTCGCCGAACACGGCCACATTGAACGTCGGTTTGGTTTCCTCGGTTACGCCTGCCGCATCGGACAGATACACGGCCGGGTCCCAGCCCTCCAGCGTGATGCCGTACTCCCAGCCGTTGCCCTCAGCCAGCGCCGCGTTGCGGCCGTCGATGAGCAAGCGTGATCCGGTTCCAGCGCCAGGGTCGGTGTCGATGTATACGTCGAAGGTCTGGATCGAGAAGCCTCGTGGCGAGCCCCACGGATTCTGGATGGTGCCCGCAATTTCGAACGTGAAGACGACATCGTCCTCCTCGGTGCCCACCTCGAACAGCGTCAAGTCATAGCTACCGCCGGTGAAGACACCTTCGGTCGGATAGGCATATGTGCCCGGACCGTGATCGTCGCCCGTGGGATCCACAACAGATAGGGCCACATCGACGTTGGAGATGTCAGGCACCTGAAGCGGGATAGGCCCTGTCGCTGGGAAGAGTTCGTCGGGCGTAGTCGCCTTGACAAGCACGTTGTCGCCGGGCTCGAGGGCTCCCAGTACCGACAATGGAATGGCCAACTCCACGCCGATATCGCCCTTACGCGACGCCAGCTCGTTGACGCAACCGCCGTCGACGCCGGCCGGTCCCACGCAAGCCCGGCCGGTATCGTCGATGTCGATGCGCAGCGTCGCACCGAAACCGAGCGGTGCCCCTTCGAGCGTGGTTGCGACCGCATCTCCCTCCGGCGTACCGATGTAGAGCGATGTCGGCAGGTCGAGCCCAACAATCTGATCGAAGTTGTCAACGAGATTGGTGCGCAAGTAGAGGTTCTCTTTGTCGTATGCCCAGCCCAGACCACGGCTCGACTCGCGATCGGCGAATGCTCCAGTGTCGATCCAACCGTCCTCGAAAGCGCCATCGACGATGATCGTGACAAGGTCGGTTGCGGTTTGCTGCGGAGTCACGGGTAGCTCCGGGATGATGGGCACGTCGAGGAAGTCTGGCGGCTCGTCGCCGAGCTGCACGTAAACGTTGCGGAGAAGATCGCGATAGGCCCGGTCGAAGTAGCCGTCGTCGCCGCTGTCCTGGTCTGCTCCGTACCACCAGAACCAGTCGGACCCCTCGGCGAACAGCATCGCCGCAAACGCCGCGGCCAGCGTGGCCTCGTCGTGCTCGCCTGACCGCTCGGCTCGAGTGAGGTCGTTGCGGACTTCCCACAGGTAATCCCACGCGGCTGCCTCTTCGGCCTCGCCGATCCAAGTGGCGAAGTTGGGCTGGAACCACGATGCCGGGGCCACGTCCGGCAACGACTCCGGCTCGCCATAACGCTCCAGATAGGCGGTAGGCGTGGTGGTCTTCACGAAATCCGCCTCTGACAGGTTCTGATAAAGCGCCCGCAGGAAGTCGATGCCGTCGTTGTCGTAGTTCTCCCAAGCGTTCTCCCCGTCGAGGATGATCGAGACGACAGGCGGTTTATCTGGGTCCAGCGCACCCTGCTCGCCAAGCCGATCCCGAATCGCCTCGAGGCGGGCCATGAAGTCGTCCGCCGCCGACTGCCCGCTTTGCCCGCTGTACTCGAAGCCGACAAGATCGGATATGAGCTTGTCGCGGAAGAACATCGCCACCGGCTCGTTTCGGGTGAACACGGCTTGCCAGGGTCGATACAGGGTTGCGGCTTCCTCCACGACGCTGTTGGAATCGCGGTTGAATGAGCCAAGCCCGAGGGTCGGTGCCAGCACGTCCTCGCCCGTGGCGACCCACTTGACGCCGTTCTTCGAGAACAGGGACATCACCAGTTGGGCAACCGCGCCTTCACCGGGCCACATGCCGACGGGACGCCGTCCCAGCAGGCGCTCGGCCTCGTCGAGGCCCCGAATCACGTGCTGATCGGCGTCGGGTATCTCCTGGAAGCGATTGTCGGGCAGAAGCGCCGCCGGATCGCCGACCGTCGCCAGGTTGGTGTCGGCAAGCAGCGGCAGGATCGGATGGGCGAGGGGGGTGGTGATGACCTCGATCTGGCCCGCATTCCACATCTCGGCATGCAGCCCGATGGTGGCGGTGACGATCCGCAGGTGCTCGTTGAGGACGATTTCCATGTCGTCGACCGTGTAGTCCCGGCCTTTGGCGACGAGGGATGCCAGCGGTTCTTGGGTCAGGAAGCTTGGATCCGTCCAGCCGAGGTTGAAGAGCATCTGCAGATCGGCGTAATCCCGAGTGGTGAAAGTGCTGATCGGCGCTGCGGAGCCGCCTGCCAAGCCGCGCTTGTCTGCGAGCTCTTGATAGCGGGGGAAGCGGGCGATGATCTTGCCGTTGATGTCGAAGAAGCGTTCCATGATGAACTGCTTGTCATCGTCCGTGAGCTGGCCTGCTGGGATCTCCGACTTCACCCAGTAGATGTCCTTCGTGCCGTTGGCCAGCTCCTCCAGTTGGAGCAGCAGGATCGGGGTCAGGTTGAAGGTGGCGGTGACGCCCGGGTAGTCCCGCAGCAGGGCAGCCATGTCGTAGTAGTCCTTGGTGGCATGGACCCGCACCCACGGTCGGGTGACGACGCCGTCGGCGTCGAGGGGGTAGCGAGGCTGGTGCTGGTGCCACACGAGGTTGAGGTAGATGTCGGGCGGGGCGGCGGGGGCGGCGGTGGTCGTGGTCGTGGTTGGAGCAGCCGTTGTCTGGCCGGAGTCGATCACGGTTGTTGTTGGATCGGCCTCATTGGGCGAACAAGCGGCGGCCACCGAGGCAAAGAGCACTACCCCGAGTACGAGTTTCCTCATTCGCTGACTCCCACGATCGCTGCATGCGGGCCAACCTCGACGATGTTGCCCCGTGGCCCCTTGCCGGCTTCAACATTGCCGACGGACCACAGGATTTCGCCGGGGTGATGGCCGGGGTCGACGCCAAGCTCGACTGTTGTCGCACCGTTGTTGATGGCGACAAACAGATTCTCGTTTCTCCCCGTTCTGACAAAACTCACGCACTGATCCACCACGGGGAGGATTGTGATGCTCCCGGTGCGCAGTGCTTCGCGATCGCGACGCAGCCGGCCGAGGGCGCGAACGGCCGAGTGATGGTCGCTGTCGACGCGGTCCCAGTCGAACGTGCGGCGGCAATCGGGGTCTTCGCCGCCGGTCAGCGGAAGCTCGTCCCCGTAGTAGAGACCAGGTGCGCCCGGCGCCGTGAGCTGGAAGGCGGTCGCCAGCAACAGTCGCCGCTCGTCCTCATCGGCGTGGTGGAGGAACCGGGCAGTGTCGTGGCTGCCGAGCAAGTTGTGGCTGACGTCGGTAACGGCGGGGGAGTACATCGCCATGGTGCGGAGGTAGCCGGCGACGAACTCCTCGGCGCCGATGTGACGTCGCCCAAAGAAGTCGAGGCACAGAGCCCGGAAGGTGTAGTTCATGGTGGAGTCGAACTCGTCGCCGCGAAGCCAGCGTCGTGAGTCGCCCATCACCTCGGCCAGCAAGTACACGTCGGGGCGGACCTCGTGGACTGCCTCCCGCACGTCTGCCCAGAAGTCGTGGTCGATATAGCGCACTACATCCATTCGCCATGCGTCGATGCCATGCTCGGCGACCCAGTGGGTAGCGACGTTGATCATGTATTGCCTGGCCGGCGGATGTTGCAGATCGACGCGAGGCATTTCGGGGACGCCGTACCAGGAGTCGTATGTAGCCTCGACCATCGGACCGGAAGACACCGGGATCACGTCCATGCCGGTGAGCGCTTCGAGCCGGGTGATGCGAGCTGCCCAGAAGGGGTTGTCTTCGATGAGGTCCGGGCGGTACTTGACGTGCGGAGGGAACTCGGTCACGTCGAACCAGTCGGCGTAGGGTGATTCCTTCCCCTGCTCGATGAGATCCTGAAAGCCGGCAAAGGTCGGATGCAGATGGTTCAGGGAGACGTCCAGCATGATTCGCATGTCCCGTGCGTGCGCTGCCCGCACGAGCTCGTCGAAGGTGTCGTTGCTTCCAAGCACGGGGTCGATGGTGAAGTAGTCGGACGTGTCGTAGCGATGGTTCGACGGCGAGGCGAAGACCGGGTTGAGGTAGATGAGGCCGACGCCGAGGTCATTCAGATAATCGAGATGGTCGGCGATGCCCCGGAGGTCACCGCCCTGGAAGCCCCGGCGGGTGGGCATCGCATCCCAGGGGAGGGAGTCAGGCGGAGTCAGCGTATCGTTGCCGGAGGCGAAGCGGTCGGGGAAGATCTGATATATCACCGCGCCTCGCATCCAGGCTGGAACCTCGTGATGGACAACATCCGCCACCGTGGCCTCGAAGCGGTCGATTCGCTCGATGGCTGCGGTCACTCCAGTCACTCCGAAGTAAATAGGTGTGTCGTCCTCGAGGCGAAGAGCCAGGCTGTAGCGGATGTCGTCGGTCGCAGGTGCGATGGTCACATCCCAGAATGAAACGTCGTGGGCGCAGCCGACTTTGTGCATCTCGTGGCCGGCGACTTCGTCTCCGGCTCGGATCACGATTAGGGCTTCCGCAGTGTCGACCGGCGCAAGAAAGCGGAAGGTCAGGTTTCCCTCGCCGTCGCGCGACAGGCATGCAGGATCGGTCGGGTCGAAGCTGATCGCGTGCGGGCGCAGGTTGCCCACAGCCCGGAAGACCTGATGGTCGTTCTCCAAATCCCGTACCGGGCTCATCCCTTCACGGCGCCCTGGGTGAGTCCGGAAATGATCTGCTTCTGCACCAGTAGGAAGGTCACGATGATGGGGCCTCCACCGATCAAAGCGGCCGCAGAGAGCGCGCCCCACTTCGCGTTGTACTCAGACTGCACGAAGAGGCGCAGGCCGAGAGGCAGGGTGAACTGCTCACTGCTGCGCAGCAGCGTCGCCGCCAGCAGGAACTCGGAGTAGATGCCGATGAAGGTGAGGATGAAGATCACAGCAAGCACGGGGCGGGCCAGCGGGAAGATGATGCGCCAGAAGACGTCCCAAGATGAGGCTCCGTCGACCTTGGCCGCCTCGTCGAGTGAGCCGGGCACCGAGTCCATGAAGCCTTTGATGAGGAACGTGTTGAACCCGATGGCGCCGCCGAGGTAGACCAGGATCAGGCCGAGGTGGGTGTCGAGGCCGGCGGCAGGCACAACCTCGCCTATCTGCTGGATGAGCAGCAGGATCGCCACGAACGCCAGGAACTGCGGGAACACCTGGACCAGCAGGAGTGTGAGCAGGCCGACCCGCCGTCCCTTGAAGCGGAAGCGGCTGAAGGCGAATGCCGCCATTGAGGCGATCAGAAGGTTGATCACCGAGGCGACGATGGCGATCTTGTACGAGTTCCATATCCACCGACCAAAGGGCGTCGAATCGTTGTCGAAGAGCCCGCTGAAGTTCTCTGTCGTGGTTTGCCGAGGGAAGAGCTGCGCCCCCGAGAGTGTGTCGACGGCGTTGAACGAAGAGGACAGGATCCAGACGACCGGGTAGAGGGCGAAGATGCTGACGATGATCAGAATCAGGTGGCGGAATCCAAGATCACGCCACCACTTGCGTAGCGAGAACTTCTTCTTAGCGAGTTCCACCTTTTGGTTTGTCTGATTCGTCGTCATTGCGCAGCTCCTACTGGAAGACGTCTTCGAGTTTGCGGGTGTATCTGAAACCAATCGCCGAGAAGATGGCGACAAGCAGGAAGATCATGATGGTGAGGGCAGAGCCGAGCCCGAAGTTGTTCCCTCGCCCGGCCTGCACGGCCACATCAAAGGTGAACGAGATCAGGATGTCGGTGTGGCCGACTGGCACGGTGGACCCAAGCACGGGCGGACCGCCCTGTGTCATCAAGAAGATCAACACGAAGTTGTTGAAGTTGAAGGCGAACGAGCCAATCAGCAGGGGAGCTATCGAAACCATCAATAGCGGGAACGTGACCGATCGGAACGCGCGCCGTGGTGAGGCGCCGTCGACGATTGCGGCCTCCTCGAGCGACTTCGGGATCGATTGCAGTGCGCCAAGTGTGATCAAGAACATGTACGGGAAGCCGAGCCACAGGTTGACGATGAGCACGGCGATCTTGGCGAGGGTCGGGTCTCCAAGCCAGTTCAGCGGTTCACTGCCAAGCAGGTTGAAGACCGGTTCCAACATCGAGTTGATCTGGCCGAAGTCGCGGTTGAAGAGGCCTCGCCACACGAGGGCTGAGATGAACGCGGGCAGGGCATACGGAATGATGAGGATCGACCTATAGAGCGCCCTGCCCTTGAAGACCTTGTCGCGGACGGTCATCGCCAGGAGCAATCCAAGCCCAAGTGTCAAGATGACCGAGAGAGCGGCGAAGGCGAAGTTCCAGATGAACACTCGCAACAAGGGGCCGCGGATGCGTTCGTTGCCAACGATGTCGTTGAAGTTGTCCCAGCCGACGACGACGCGCCAGCCGGGGTCACGCCGCTGCCCGTCACAAATGAAGTTGCCGCCTTCCGGCGTACACGTCAGGTCGGCTTGGGCGTCGACCAAGACGTCTGCGACCGGGTCATATGTGTAGCGCTGCGCGCTGACCACCAGGCGCGCCGCTGAGATCGTCTGCGGGAGGACCTGACCCTGGGGCAGGTCGAGGACGAGGTCTTCGATGAGGTTGGCGATCTGGAAAAGGTCGCGCGTCTGCAAGCGAGCGCGGCCATCGATCGATTCTGGGATCCCGTCTCCGTCGTCGTCGATGGCGGTGGCGGCACCGAAGTCGAGCAAGGCATCGGGGTTGGGCTCCTCGGACTGAAGACGCGGCGGGCCGTAGAAAATGTCACCGACCTCCGTGATCAGCAGCAGGTGAAGGTCATCGGTGCTGCCGTACAGGTAATAATCGAATTCCTCTGCATCTTCCGGATCGGCGGGAATCACAAGCGACTCGAGCTGCTCGATCGCCTGCGTCTTCGTGAGGATGTTGCCCGTAGACCAGTTGGTGAAAGCTATGTAGACCGAGAAGATGATCGGCCACACCACGAAGATGATCATGAGGATCAAGCCAGGAGCGATCCACCGCATCGCGGCTGTCTTCTTCGAGAAGTAGACCCAGTTGATGAACAGACTGCCGATGACGAGGGAGGCGAGAAAGCCCCATGCTCCTTCGGCATAGAGAACCACGGCGGCGTACACCGCCATCGCGTTGAGAATCATCAGGCCGACGAGGCGAATCCAGAAGCCCTTGCCGTAACCCTCGGTACGCATGACGGCCGGAGAGCTCATGTGCTCTCCGGCCGTGGGTCATGCATATGTTGAATCCCTGCTCCGTGTTAGCCGGCGAGTGCCTCGACTACAGCGGTCTGGGCAGTGGCCATGGCCTCTGCCGCAGATAGGGCACCATTGCGTACGGCAAGGATGTTGTCACCGAGCGGTCCCCATACGGAACCCATCTCGGGGATGTTCGGCAGCGGGAAGCCGCTAGAAGCCGCATCTGCGAACACGACCTGGGCCGCATCGGCAGAGTTGGCGTCGAGCGTCGGCAGGTGAGCCGGCGTCCGCGGGTCGGCGTCGAAGAGGGCTTGCATCGTGTCCTGTGTCGCAATGAAGTCGAACAGGAACGTCTGGGCTATGACCGTGTTCTCGGAGAACGCCGAGAGGTAGAAGCCCTGGCCACCGACAAACGGTGCGGCCGTGTTGCCGCCAATCGTCGGGATCGTCGCCACGCTCCAGTTCAGGTCGGTATCGGCGAGGTTGCCCAGCTCCCAAGGACCGGTGATCCAGAATGGCTGAGTGCCCTCGAGGAACTGGTTCTTGGCGCCGTCATAGTTGGTGGAGCCGATGTAGCCGGCCGCAACCTGATCGGCGAGTACCTGGATACCGGCGACAGACTCGTCAGAGTCGAGCAGCACCGTCGAGCCGTCCCACCCGGTAACCGAGTCGTAGCCGAAGATGTTGCCGCCCTGCGAGGTGAGGAACGGATACATGTGATAGGCATCGCTGCCATCGCCCCCGCCGGGGATTCCGACGCAGTTGGTGATGTCGGTCAGCGCGTCGCAAGCTGCGGTCAGCTCGGCCCAGGTGGTGGGAGCTTCGGCGACGAGATCGGCGTTGTAGTACATCGCAATGGCTTCGGTGGCGTACGGCAGCGCGTACAGCGAGCCGTCGAACGAGAACATGTCGAGTGCGATCTGGTTGAACTCACTGTCGCGGCCACCGAGATCGATTGCCGCGGCAACGCCGTTTGTGGCGAGCTCGCCGGACCAGTCACCGGCGCCGATGAAGATGTCCGGGCCTTCGCCGGCCGGGCCGGCAGTCTGGACCTGGCCACGAATCTCGCCGAAGTCGACGATCTGGATGACTACGTCGACACCGGTCTCTTCTTCGAAGGCCGGCGCGACTTGCTCCATGACTGCTGCACGGTTTTCATCTGCCCACACCACAAGCTCCAGCATCGGGGCTTCGGTAGTGGTTGTAGTCGGGGCTGCAGTCGTTGTCGGGGCCGCAGTCGTGGTAGTTGCTTCAGTAGTCGCCGGCGCAGCAGCTGTAGTGCTGGTTTCGTCGGCACTGTCGCCGCACGCGGTTACCACCATGGCAAACGCCGCAAGCAAAGCGACAAGGGTTAGTCGGGATTTCACATCCGCTCCTCTAGTTGATTAAGGGCGCATCAGAAGCGCACATCGGACGCGCGGCCCGCAGTCAAGCATGATCGCCGATGCGACCCAACACGAAGTTGCACACAGAACGGGCGAGTCAGGCAACGGTGAGCCGCATCATCACTGGCAAGCCCGGTGTCGCCAAAGCCACACGCCGCCGCGTACTGGATGCGCTGAGCGACCTCCACAGTGTGCTGGCCGCCGTGGCCGGGCTCCCTGGTCGCCGGGTTCCCCACGGCGCTTCGCAACGGAGGCGCCAGGCCGGCGGCGCAGGCGTTTGCCCCCGAGCTGGTAGCGGGCGGCTCGACCGCCCGCGCCGGCGCGCTCGTCTAGTCCCGTTCTCCTCGGCTACGGGGGTCCTTGGACTCTTGACGGAGTCCGTATTTCGGCCCACCCTGAGGTAGGTCCGACAGCCTTCTGCGTGGAGGTGGCGCGTTGATGCACCTTCGGCTCAAGCCAGACGAAGCACTTGCTGAACCCCTATCGCAACATGGCTTCACCAGCGCGCCATCCTCCATCGAGTCGTTGGCGGAGAGCATGGTGGGCCTCCACAACACCACGCCTGCCGGTCCGTACCTCGCGCTCCGGGCGCGCCTCGAGGGTTTCGCCCGCCTCGACCTCGACCGAGTGATGTTCGACGAGTGGAAGCTGGCGCGAATCCGGGCCATGCGGATGACGATGTTCGTCTTTCCGCGACCTCTTCTCGAGGTTGCCGTCTCCGCTACCGGCAAGCTCATGACATCACTTGCTGCGCGGTGGGTGCGTGACTCTGGCCTGACGCTCCGTGAGTTTGAGTCGATTGCATGCTCTGTTGAGGCCGAGCTGAGCCAGGGTCCTCGAACCGTTCGCGAGCTTCGGCAGCGCCTCGAGGTGCCCGCAACGGTGGACCTCCCCGGCGTGGTCGCCCGGATGTGCGACACGGGCCGGCTCGTTGGCGGGCAGCCGGCTCGTGGGTGGAGGTCTCCGCTGCGCCGCTACCACCGCTGGCAGGACGTACTTCCCGATGTCGACCTGAGCCGCTGGGATGAGACCGCGGCCACGGCGGAGCTGATTCGTCGTTACGTCGCTGCGTTTGGGCCGGTCACTATGGACGATGTTGCCTGGTGGACGGGCCTGTCGAGGGCTCGCTGCCATGTGGCACTCGACGGGTTGGGGGTCGAGGTGGTCGACGTCTCCGGCTGGCCGGGGCCCCTGTATCGAATTCCACCGACGTCGCGACCCGACTCCGTCTCATCTGTGGTGAGAGCGCTGCCGGCACTAGATCCATACGTCCAGGGGTACCGGCACAGAGAACGGCTGTTGGACCCTGCCCGATTCGAATTCGTATACGACGGCGGAGGTAACTCGGCGGCGACGCTGATGGCACGGGGCCGTGTTATCGGCGTGTGGCAGACCGTCACCGACCCGGCGGAGTGTGTCCGCTATCACCTGTTCGACCACGAGCCGGACGCAGTGCGCAAGATGGCGGAAGACGACCTGGCAAGCGCCGGAGCCATGTACTTCGACCGCGAGGTCGACGTGTTCGAAGTCACTGAGATGACGTCGCTGCGCGATGGAGGGCGCAGCGCCATGCATCCGCTCGACGACACAGTGCACCGGGCATCACGCCGCTTATCTCCCCGTATGTGATGTGTGGGACTGCCTTAGCTCCCCCCTCCCCGGCCTGGCGGCCGGGACTCCCCCCAACGCTCGGCGTGGCCTCGCTGGGGGGAGAGACAGGGGAGTGTGCGAAGGGCTCGTGTATGTGATGTGTGGGACTGCCTTAGCTCCCCCCTCCCCGGCCTGGCGGCCGGGACTCCCCCCAACGCTCGGCGAGGCCTCGCTGGGGGGAGAGACAACGGGCTGGCTTTCAGCCAGCTTGCGCCCACTCCTTCACCATGCGGTCGAGCGTCGGCATGGGGACGAGACCGCTCGATAGCACGGTGTCGTGGAAGCCCTTGATGTCGAAGCGGTCGCCCATGGACTCCTCGGCTTCGGCGCGCATGCGCATGATCTCGAGCCTGCCGATCATGTAGGCCAGCGCCTGACCCGGCATGGAGATGTAGCGGTCGACCTCTCCTTCGACGGTGCCTCTCGTCAGCGGCGAATTCTCGAGGACGTACTGGATGGCTTGTTCGCGGCTCCACCCTTTGGCGTGGATACCGGTGTCGACAACGAGCCGCCCTGCGCGCATCGAGTCTGCGGCGAGCATGCCGAAGCGATCGAGCGTGCTGCCGTATATGCCCATCTCGTCTGCCAGCCGTTCGGTGTAGAGGCCCCAGCCCTCGGCGTAGACGGTGACCAGCGCGTGCTTGCGGAATTCAGGAATGTCCTCGAGCTCTTGAGCAATTGCGAGCTGCAGGTGGTGGCCGGGTATGCCCTCGTGAAACGCGAAGGCTTCGATCTGATAGCGACCCCACATGGTTGGATCCGTGGTGTTGACGAAGAAAGTGCCCGGCCTGCTGCCATCGGGGGCCGGCGGGAAGTAGAAGGCGATCGGCCCTGTGGGTGTCTCCGCCACCGTGCAGTCTGCTTGCGGCAGCCGCCCGAACCAGTCGCCCATGGCAGCCTTCGCTTTCGCCATTGCAACCTCGGATGCCTTGACGATTTCTGAGCCCTCCTTGAAGTGGAGGTCGGCGTCATCGCGGAGGTGGGCATAGATCTCTGGCAGGTTCGAAGTGCCGAACATCTCGCTGCCGAGTTGCCGGTACTCCTCGTCGAGCTGTGCGATCTGGTCGAGGCCGATCTGGTGAATCTCTTCGGGATCCATTGCGAGTGACGTGTGCTGCTTCACGAGGCGGGAATAGGTCTCCTCACCGTCAGCCAGCCACTTGAGGCCTGCTTCCTCGTCGCTGCGCCCCACGGGTACGACGTTGTCGGCAATGAAGTCACGGTATAGCTGCAGGGCAGGCCGAATCTCATCGGCGACGAGGCTCACCAGGCGGCCTCTCCACTCTGCCTCGTCTGCGCCGGCCGGTGTCTTCGCCCTCGTGAACGGGTCAGCCTCGACTGGAGACGCGAGCATGCCGTCGATCTGCGCGACTGTCTTCTCCGCGGTCGAGCGCATCGGAGCCCGCCCCCTGGCCACACCTTCCGCCAGCCGGTCTTTCAGTTCGGTGAACGCGGCTCCGGATTTGGCGAACCGCTCGATGAATGCCTCTCCGTGCTCTGCGGTTTCGATGGGAAGCTGAGGAACCACAACCGGGAGCAGCGTCTGTATCCCGATGGTGTGGCTGACGGCCATCTCGGCCTGGCGAGTCTCCATGACGTCCGCGGTGCTCTGGCACTCATGGAGAAGTACGTCCCGCGTGATCCGGTCTTGCTGGCTGAGCCCTTCCTCGTCGATGGCCAAGGCCCGGGTGGCGAACCCGCGTAGCTCACCGATCTGGCGGTCCTCGGCTTCGCGTGAGAACTCACCGATCTCGGTGTCGTAGTCGTGCACGCCGCGCAGCGTGGCCTGGATCGGCTGGGTCCGCAGTGTCCAGTCGTAGTATTCGTCGGCGAGCTTGGCTAGCTCTGGATGGCTCAATTCTCTACCTCCGGCTCATCGGAGCGAGCCTAACGGTTGGGGATCACCCGCCCGGAGCGTCCTCGAGAACGGGCCGTGAGTATGTGAACTGTCCCGCGCTGTCGTCCCAATCGGCAATCGTGGTGACGTGGAAGGGCTCCGAGTCGCAGATGCCGCCAGCTGCGTGGTGCGCAAGATCCTCGGTGAAACGTTCGAGTACGCCGGCCGCCAAAGCCTGCTGTCCCGCACCCAGCCCACACCTGTTGGAGTCCGTGATGCGCTGCGTCCACGCCGCTATCTCCTCGATGTCGTCGGTATCGGCACCACCAATTGCGAGAGCCGTGAAGCGCTCGGTGATTGCTGTTGTGCCGAGCTTGCACGAGGGGCATTGCCCACACGATCCACGGAATAGGAATGCCGAAGCGGACGAAGCGACCTGAACGGCACACGTGGCATCGTCGAGGAATGTGAACCCGGCCGATCCCAGTGCGGTTCCTCTGGCCCGCATCCCTTCGAACGAAACCGGAACGTCTAGGTCTGCTGACGTGAGCGGAGGGTTGGAGACGCCGTTGAGGATCATGCGGGGCCGACCACCCCCGCGCATGCCTCCTGCGAGGTCGAGCAGTGCTGCCAGCGGCGTGCCAAGTTCCACTTCAGCTACGAGATCCGCCACGGTATGCCCTCCGAATGAGCACACCATCGTGCCCGGTGAATCTGTTGTACCCATAGCCCGGAACCAGTCGGCCCCGCGCTCGAGGATGTGGGGGATGTTGGCGAGCGTCTCGACGTTGTTCACTAGTGCAGGGTGTGGCCCCGCACCCGTCTCCTCGAAAAGGCCCTGGACGTATGGCGGATACAGTCGAGGAAGTGGGTCGTTGCCTTCAATGACTTCGAGCAGACCCTTCTCTTCGCCGAATAGGTAGTCGTCGGGACCGCGGACGATCGTGATCTCGAGGTCACCGAGCAGCCCGGCTGCCGACAACTCCTGGGCAGCGGTTTCCAAACGTTGGATTGCCTCGGTGAACTTTTCCTTGACGCCGATGAATGCCGTCTGGGTGCCGATTGCGAACGCGGCTGCGGCCAATCCTTCGACGACTTGATAAGGATTGCGCCGGATGATCGCCCGATCCTTGAACGTGCCGGGCTCTCCTTCGGCGCCATTGCAGACTGCGAACTTTCGGGTGCCCTCAGCGGACGCCAGGCCCTGCCACTTGATGCCTGTTGGGAAGCCGGCTCCACCTCTGCCACGCAACCGTGCGTTGCGGACCTCGCTGATGACCTGCTCGGGACCGATCTCGAGACAACGTTCAAGCGTGGTACCGCCGCCGGCGTCTAGGTACGCAGCTAGGTCAGGCAGTCGTTGGGAGGGGAGTAGGTAGCCCACTCGCGCAGGCTACTGCCCGGCGCAGCCACTCTCGCCCGGCAGCAGGTCCCGCGCCAGGACGGTGTAGGTGCCGCTTGGGTGCTCCCACTGCGTTGCCTGCGTCGCGTCTGCTAGCGCCGCACGGTCGGCTTGCGCTTCTGCGCCGTCGAGTACCAGGCACGGGTAGTTGTTCAATAGCGGCAGCGTGTCCGGCTCGAAGGAGAAGGCCCACTCCCGGGTGTCGTCGAACTCGGCGAATCCGCCCGAACTCTCGAGCACTCGCACGATGATCGAATCGCTCGTGTATGGCTCGCCGTCGGCGAACGAAAAGTTGGCCAGGCGCTCACGCAGCAATGACAGGTTGGCTAGGTCGTCCGGCAGTTCCTGGTCCAGGGTGAGCCCTAAGGCGTAGACCGAGTATTTGTGCTCGCCGCCGTCATCGTCGAAGTAGACCGCGACCGTTGTGGTGGCGTCAGCTACGAAGTTAAGCGCGTCGTTGTTGACGACCTCGTCGACCTCGGGAAGGGTGGAGGCTTCGATCAGCACCATGATGTCCTCCATCTCCTGCGCGCTCAGTTTCCTTTGCAGCATCCCCGGCATGACCGGTCCGGGGAATGCCCCCGGCTGCGGACCCTCGAAGATGAAGGTGCCATTGCGCAGCAGTGTGTATGTCGGGGGGCGGTTGATGACGAACTCGATTGGGGCGAAGCCGCCTTCATCGCGAATGACGAGCAGCACGTCGTCTCCGCTGGTCGGTGGGGCAGTGGTGCCGGGGCCCGAGGTGGTTGTCGTGGTACCAGGTTCCTCGCTATCGGCGGCACAAGCGGACGCCAGGACGGCGAGAGCAACCAGGGCAAGGAGTGTTCTCTTCATGCGGGTTGGACGATAGGCCCACTCGGCAGGTTCCCGGTCAAGCGTCGCAGGTCGCCTCGATCGTGAAATCGATGGTGCCTGCGGACTCGTTGTTGAACTCGACCATCTTGCCACTGGCGGAAAAACCCGTTGCAGAGGTCTCGGTTCTGGAACTCGCCGTGGTGTCAATGGTGTAGACGATGCCGTCGGCCGTCGTGATGTCTGCGTACACCCGACCGGGCAAGTTGGGATCGAGCTGGAGGGTGATCGACACGTCGTCGGCGAAGAACCACCGAGTCTCGCCCTTGATCGTGCACTCGCCGGTGGCCGACATCGTGTCGCCGCCGTATGTGGCCGTGGCACTTCCCGTCGTCGTGATCTCTGCGGCGAACAGTTCTCTCAGCTCGGCGATTTGATCGTCTGTCCAGTTGTCGACGTCGACCGTCAAGGTCGGCTCGCCGAGGAACTCGCGAGCACGGATTCGAATCCGGCCGAGACCATCCTTGATGAACACTGTGATGTCGTCGTCCTGGCTCAGCAATTCGTATCCGGCTGCCTGCAGCCCGTTCGACATGTCTGCGACAACGGCTGCTGCGTCACCTTCATATGTGCCACCCAACGACATCATTGGTGCGTCTGCACTTCCGGTGAAGCTGGTGATGGTCACGCTATCCGGTATGTAGAAGTCGGAAGGGAAGTCATCCGGCAATTCGAGGTCTCCACCTATGACGAGGTCCCCGCCGCCGGGGCTCGCGGTCGTGCCTCCGCCGTCGTCGGCGTCTCCACCGCCACCGCATGCTGTCAGTGCTCCGACGAGTACAGCCAAAACAACGAGGGATTGCGGGCGCCACCTGCTCATGTCAGTCAACCTACCGTTCTGCGCTTCCGGCTTACCTGTTATGGAGATACGGCTCGTGCAGTCCTGATACGGGTTTCCTGTGTTGCCAAGACCCTGCGATAATCACCGCCGCACCCTGCGCCCGTAGCTCAATTGGATAGAGCGTCTGACTACGGATCAGAAGGTTGGGAGTTCGAGTCTCTCCGGGCGTGCTGCTGAAACCCAGCGTGGGTGGGTCTTCATCGCATAGCGTCCTCGACGCTCTTCAACGAGAGCGGATTGCCCTCTCCGCGTGGGCGATTCCAGCAAGATGCGCTCGAAGACCTCGAACGTGGACCGTCTAGATGCCTTCAGCCAGCTGGCGATCGTACTCCGACGCATCGAAGGTGCCGACCGAGTTCTTCACGAGTCCGTCTGGAGAGAAAGTCCAGGCTTCCCATCCGCTGAATCGCACCCGGTTACCGGTTCCACCAGGACCTGTGTTCGTTCCCTCGTAGGTCCACAAGTAGACCGCATGGTCTCCAGCTCCGCGGACTGCGTCCATGATCACAACTGTGTCCGGGAAGGCGTCGTAGAAGCCCTGGACCAGCTCGGCGATCTCTTTCCGTCCAACAGCAGGCGTACCGCCGTTGACGGCAATCGACCCATCCTCCGCAAAGAAGCTGGCGGTGGCCGCCGAATCGTGTGAACACCACGCCTCGGTATAGCGAGAAGCGAAATCCTCGAGTTGGTCAGGTGACATCAGGGCCTCCCTTTCTTCGAGGATGTTACGCCGGTGCCTGGGCCCGGGAGGCGCTAGTCGATGACGTGGTCGCCTGGCTAACTCGATCATCGGGGTGTGGTCGCCAAGCTAACCACTCACTAAGTGCCGGCTAGAGACGCGGCGATTCTCGGTGTAGCGCGATTCGGGCGCGTGGGCCTTTATTGGGTAGGCACAGGTAGCCAGCGGCCACGATGGGAGTAAACGCGATGACCCGCACACGAGCACGAATGACCGTCCTGGCCGTATTCCTGGCGCTTGTCGCTGTGGCGTGCGGCTCGTCGGATGATGTGACCAGCACGACGATGGCCACCGGCACCGTCGAGACGGAAGCGCCGACGACCGCCGTTGCGACAACCATCGCCGCTTCGACGACCTCTCCGACTGCGACCCTGCCGGCTATCGACGTCTTGGATGCAAGGGATGTTGCTGCTGCCTACTTCGAGGCGTATAACGAGGGCGACCTTGACGCTGTGGTCGCGTTTTTTGAACCTGATGCGGAGTTTTTGGGCCAATTCGGTTCACTGACCCGAGCCGAGTGGGAGCAGCTGCTGGTTTGGAACCTTGCGCAGGGGACTGTTTTGAGTCCTCCAAGTTGTTTGCTTGCTGATGAGTTTGTCGGAGTCTCGGTGAGGTTGGTCTGCGACCACGGCAATAGCGGCGCGGTCACGCAGGCGGTGGACGGTCCCGCGGTTGCCATCCGGCTGACGATGACGTTTACGCCGGAAGGCATAAGCGACTGGAAGAGGACATTCGGTGAGGGTCCCGACTTCAATGAGGTTGGCATCCCGTTCAGTGAGTGGATGACGACTCACCACCCAGATGTCGCCGAGTCAGTCGAATTTGGCAACTGGAATTCGGTTGAACAGGCCGAACGGAACGGAATTCTCACTGCACAGTACGGCGCTGTATGGCGGGTTTACCTAGACGCCAACGATTGCGGGTACGACGAAGATTGCTGAGGGCCCGATCGCCTGCGCCTTGGCTTCACTCTTGAATATGAGGAACTTCTTTGTGGCGCGATCGGTGTGTCGGGGCCTTTACTAGGTAGCGCAGGGAGTTGGCGTGGACGCTGTTGATGATTTCACAGAGTCGTTCACGATCTTCGTCAAGGAGGTCGAGACCCGACTTCGCCATGCCTTGGTAGCGGTCTTTGGCCAGGAGCAGGGTCGGGAGGCGACGGCAGAAGCATTGGCCTATGCCTGGGAGCACTGGGACCGAGTCGGCAACATGGACAATCCTGCAGGCTATTTGTATCGCGTGGGTCGCAGCCGCGGTC
>JAHEJX010000056.1 GCA_024638645.1 Actinomycetes bacterium | reverse complement strand
CTGGTAGGTCAAAGTCTCGTTCGGAAGGGCCCGTCTTGTGTCCGAGTCGCCGACCTGTCCTACGACGTCTTTGTCGATCGTGAGGGATGGTTCGACGATATCGACGTCCGCCGTTGCGGGCCCTGCGCTCACGTCGAATGTTCCGGGGGCAGGCGCCGTGGCAGGCGGCTCCACCAGGATGCGGTCGACCGTGTTGCCGTAAACCGTCGCCGAGTTCGTCTCGGTGTCGCCATCGCTTACGGTGTCGACGACATGGCCGTCATAGACGATCGTCACGATTCGTGCGATGGCACTCGAGGGGAACAGGTCGCCGAGATACCAGGCCGACTCGGTGCCGATCTGTACCGGAGCTATGTCGGGGCTGCACGGATTGGTGGCGGCGTCCTCACATGCCACCGAGGCCGTTCCGTCAAAGGCGATACCTGCCGGAACCGTGTCGATCACAGTCGCGTCATAGAGCACGACTTGTGCCGGGACGGTGATCGTGAGGGTGTACTGCACCGGTTCGCCGACGGTCGCCGGGCTGCCGGTCACGCCCTTGGCTATCTGCAGGGTGGGAGCCAGGACCGTGTCCGTCGTCGACTCTTCGTAGCGTGACGGCGGCGTTCCCGCATTGGGGCTCGTTGCGTCGCGCTCGCCACCACCGCCTCCCGCCATGCTGGATGCCGTGACAGTTGCAGTGTTGGTGAGAACGGACGACCCAACGACAGGGTCGTCGACGGTGGCGTCATAGGTGAGCGCCTGGTTGGTCCCAGGGGCGACGGAAGCCAGATTCCACGTGATCGTCCCCGCAACTCCGTTGCCGGGTACACCGTCGGCGACGTAGGTACCGCCGGCGCTGATGCTGCTTGGGGTCAGCCCCTCAGGCACGTCGTCGGTGACAACGATGTCGTGGGCGACCGATTGGCCGGCGCCGTTGCTGACCGTGACCGTATATGTGAACACCTGTCCCGGTTGCACGGCGTCGTCGGCGTCGTTCTCGTCCTTGGCGATCGCGATGTCGGGCTCGACAAGAGCGGTGGCAATTGTTGCGGTTGCCTGGATCGCTGTCATGTCTTGTGTTTCGTAGTCGAACGCCGCTGAGTTCGACACCGATGTCCCCGCGGTGTTCGTAGCCACATCGGTGACTCGTGCCACGACTTCGACCTCGAGAACATCATCGCCCGGATTGGATCCGCCGAGCGGGTTCTGGTGAGGGTCGCCATATGTGGCGGTAACCGTGTGGGCCCCGAAATCGAGGGCGAGAACCGGCTCTTCAGCAGGCACCCCGCTCCAGCTGAGGATCTGGGCGCTGACCAGCTCCAGCTCGGGCGCCAAGCTGTCCGACAGCTGGGCCGGACCGTACACGGTTAGGCCCTCTGGGACCGTCGCCGTGATGGTGAACGTTATTTCTTCACCAATGGTCGCCTCAGTGGTGACGTCGTTGCCCGCCTCGCCGACCTCGGTGGTGCGGTCTTTGGCAATCCCGACCGAGTCGGTGATGGTCGCTGACGTGTCGGCGGCGGCCGCAGTGTTCTCGGCCACGCCGATGTTGACTTCGACGTCCGGGTCGATGTTGTCGGCGGGGACGTAGACGAAGTCGGTGTTCTGATTCGTCGGGCTGAGGTAGCTGCGCACACCGGCAGTGTTGATCAGGTTCAGTCCGGGAGAGACACCGAGTGGTACGTCGATGTCGTATTCCAGGATGGCGCCGGCGCCGGCCGCGATATCGATCCCGGTGGCCCCGAGCCATTCGATCTGGTCGCCGGAGCACGACCCTGGTGGAGTGATCGATCCACCGACAACGTCCAGGCAGGTGATGCCGGGCGGCAGGGTGTCTATGACTTCCACGTCGGTGGCGTCACGTGTTCCGGTGTTGTCGATCGTGAGGCGGAAGGTCACCCGGTCGTCTTCGATGACGGAAACGCCGTCGACGTCGGGGTCGGCGTCGTTGGGGCCTTCGATCGTCGCGACGCCTCGTACGACCTCGTACACACCCTTGATGAGGTCGAGCTCAGGCTCGGCCCAAAGCGCATCGGCGGCGTCGCGCAGCGGGAACACGCTATCGCCGGAATTGGTATGGCTGAACTTCATCAGGTTCTGTTTCAGATCACCTGCGAAGCCACCATCGGGAGCTCCCACCGTCGTAGAGAAGACGATCTCGGCGACTTGGCCGGTGTCGGTGAAGCCACCGGCGTCTCCGATGTCCCAGCGCAGCACCCCGTCACCCGAATCGGACAGATCTTCAGTGAGCGTGATTCCTGCCGTGGTGTTGGCTCCGGCGGCCCAGGTGTCGGCTCCCGTGTATTGATGGCCAACCGGAATGAAGTCCGTGATGGTGGCGTCCTTGGTGTCCAGGTTCGCCGGGAAGGTGACCGTCAAGCGCCAGCACGCCCTGTCGCCTGGGCCGTAGTCGGCGCCGAGGTTGGGGTCCCATGTAATCCCCGTTCCGTCGCCACAGGCGAACGGCGATGGCCCGCTGACTAGCGGCTGGTTTGCGACCTCTTTGAGGATGGAGACGGACGGTGCGGCCTGTCCGGCCGACGACTCGTCGAGCACGCTCCGCCCGTCGGCGGTGGCGACCAGGTCGACGACGTTTAGCCAGTCGTCTTCGGCCACGACGGGGGCGGCGTCGACGAACCCTTCTTGGTAGTACTCCCGGACCTTCGTCGAGAACGTGATCGTGCGCGACTCCGAACGGCCCATCGTGCCGAGGCCGGGCACCGAATCGAAGTCCCATATCAGAGTCCAGGTTCCGTCGGCATTTTCGGTAGCCGAGGTATAGGGATGGCTGGGCTCAGTCTCACCGCCGAAGTCGCACTCTGCCGTTCCTTCGGCCGTCCCTGTACCTAAGGGGCACAGGCCGTCGGGAGTGGTGTCCGTGGCCACAATGCCGTCCGCCGTGGCAACGTACTCGCTCGACTCGATCAGGAGCGTCCACTCGTCGATGTTGCCCTGGCCGATCACCGAGTTGTCGACGCTCTTGTGAATCGAGACGTCCTCTGCGAAGACACCCTCGTAATGGTCGTCCGTGTATTCGGCTCCGTCTCCAACGTAATCACCCGTGAGCAGCGCATAGTTCTGGAAGGCCTGCTCGCTCAGCGTCTCCTGCGTACTGGGGCCCGTGTTGTTGTCAACGTTGGCCGCCTGCAATAGAGACGCCGGAGCGGGTGGGGTGGCAAAAGGAGCATTGGCATTCAGCGGTATCGCTGCAACGTAGTCCATGTTCCAAATCTCGCCCGGAACGAGGTTCAGGCCGCCGAGCTCGGCAATGTCCCAGAAGACGTGAGTGAACACGGATGTGGTGAGCGGTCCTGGTCCATCCGGATCGACGTTGACGGTATCGACTGTCGTCGGCGTCAAACACGGATTCGCCAGCACCGGCGCATTCCCTGGATTGATCGGACCGGACCCTACGTACTCTTCAGCTGCCGAGTTATCAACCGTCCCGCATAGCAAGTACTCGAGCCCCGCCGGGATCCAGTCGTCGATGCGCAGGTTGGTCGAGTTGTTCAGGAAGTTGTTGCGAATCGTGAGGGTGTACGGCGTCTGGTGGTCATGGAGCCCGCGTAGCAGCTCTTCCTCCGTGTTGGGCTCAGCCTTCTCGAGCAGAAATGGCACTAGCAGCGTGGCCCTCGAGTCGGCGTCGTTGCCGGTGAAGTCGCTCGGGGCGCCCGTTGTCGCATCGAACTTGGGAATGAACCGCGGATTCGAGTTGACGTAGGCAGACGCATCGTTGGTGAGGCTGTCGCCGACGTCGTACCTGGCGTCATGGGTAAACGTGTAGTCGACCGTGAAGGTTGAGCCGGGCGGCAGATCGGACACGTTCTCCCAGAGATAGGTCGTGTACTCGGAAGCCGGGACACCGACGAGTACGGTCGTCGGCGCAGGGGTAGCTGCCACAAGTGAAGCACCGGGAGGCAGCACGTCCTTGAACGCCAGGTTGTAACCGACCGTGGTGTCCGAGTTGGTTGCCGTCAGCGTGACCGGAATCGCCGGATCTCCTGCAAGCGATCTGGCTGGCATGTCCTTCGTCAGGGAAATATCCGGCGAGCCTGCGGCCTGCGCCGTTTGAGTTGGGGTAACGGCCAGGATCGTCGCCAGCAGAGTCACTGCGGCGACGAGCGCCTGCGCCCGTCGCGGTCTATTGGTCACGCACACCCTTCGGTTAGAGCAAAGCTATCTCGGTACGCCCGCACTGGAAGTTATTTACGGTTCGTACGTCGCCTTCCTTGATGCCTGAATCTGGGTGTGTCTCAGTGGCCGTGCGGATTCGACCATCCGTGCCAGGATTCGGCCGTGATGAAACGCCTTCTCGTCGCCGCAACAATGGTCCTGTCCGCCTGTACAGCGGCGCTACCCGCTGATCAGGCGGTCACGACTGTCGAGCCGGCTCCCGTTACGTCGCAGGATCCGACAACCACTCCCGCCGTGACCACAGTCGCCGCATCGAGCAGTACGACGACTTCGACTACAACCTCGACGACGACTACGAAACCACCCGAGCCCGTAGGCCTCGGCAGCGTCGCGGGTCTCACGATGTTTCGCGGCAACCCGATGCGCACTTTCTACGGCACGGGCCCCGTTCCGGATTCACCAGAGGTTCTCTGGCGATTTCCCGAAGATCCAATGTGCAGCGTGTCGCGGATCGGAGGCGAGGACAAAGTGTGGTGCGGGACCGGATGGACCGGCCAGCCGGTGGTATGGGAACGACCGGATGGCGTAACCGAGGTGATAGTTGGAGCATTCGATCAGCGAGTCCACTTCCTGGACGCCGCCACGGGGGAACGCACCCGCCCCGACTTCTTTGTGGGTGACATCGTCAAGGGGTCTGTCGTCCTCGATCCCGACGGCTACCCACTCCTCTACGTCGGCTCACGCGTCAGCCGCTACATGGTGGTTGCCCTCGACCGGCCCGAACCCGTGGAGCTCTGGGGGTTGCGGTCGGACTCGGTCAACGGCATCTGGAACAACGACTGGGACTCCTCAGCTGCGATCGTCGATGGTTACCTGATCGAGGGCGGAGAGAACAGCCACTTCTTCGCAGTCGAGTTGAACCGGTCGTACGGAGACGACGGCCTCGTTTCGGTCGAGCCGGTAGTTACCGCCGCGATTCCGTCGTGGACTGACGAACTGCTCGAGGCAGTCGGCCGGCAGCATTCAATAGAAAGCTCTCCCGCAGTGTTCGACTCAGTGGCGTACGTGGGTACCGGCGCCGGACGCGTTATGGGCGTCGATCTGGCGGATCTCGATAGCGGCCAAGCAGCCATTGTCTTCGATTTCTGGGCGGGCGACGATATCGACTCGACAATCGTGGTTGATGCCGCAGGCATGCTCTACGCGGCTCCGCAAGTCGATCTCGAGACATCGCGAGCAAGTGAGGTCGGGCAACTCGTCAAACTCGATCCACAACGACCTCAGGACCCGCTGGTGTGGTCGCTCGAGATTCCAAGTGAAGGGGCCGTGGCCGGTGGTGCCTGGGCGACCCCGGCGCTTTACGACGGATTGCTGTATCTGCCGACCAATCCGGGCGATCTGCTTGTGGTCGACACGGCTTCGGGCGAGGTGCTGTGGAGCGACGATGTCGGGTTCCACGCATGGTCTTCTCCGCTGGTCGTCGATCGCACGCTGATAGTGGCGGTCAACTGCGGCACCGTCCCGGCGCTGCGCGCCTACGACCTGGCCGATCCTCGTAATCCGGAGCAGCTGTGGGAGGTGCCGGTGTCCGGCGGTTGCCTCGAGTCGACCCCCGCCATGTGGAATGGCCGCATCTACGTGGGTTCACGTGATGGCTACTTCTACGCGGTGGGAGATCGTTAGCGGGGAAGAAGGTCGTTCTCGCCTGGGATACCGTGGGTGACCAACGCGAACACGAGTAGCGCTGCAGCCACAGGGAAGGCCTGGGCGACATCAATCCGCTTGGCCCGCTGATAGAGGCGGCCAATCTCATCTTGTCGATCCCGAATGCCCCAGAGCCCCGGCGTCATCAATCCCACCCGGCCGAGCGGGACGATGTTGTACGCGAAGTCGCGTCCCGTTATTCCATAGGTGCGCTTGCCGTATAGCGGCCCGGCAAATGCCACGGTGCCCGCTGCCGACTTCACGATCGGCACGATGTGTCTACCTGAAGTCGCCCCCTTGATCCGCCATTCGGTCCCGTCGGCCAGCAATACGCGGCGGCCCGGACCGAAGAAGATCTTGAGCGAGCCGTCCCGGCCGAGTTTCGCAATAGACATCTCGTTGCTGACCAATTCATCGATCGGAAACCCAAATCCGCCGATGTGCCTGATCTCGATCGGGGACCGAAGTTCTCGCAGCGACGAGCCACTCGTGGACTGCGGATCGGAACCGTTCATACCAGACACGCTACAACCGGCCGATTGCGCTCACTACGTGCCATTTGGCACTTGGTACTGTCATGGCGTGCTGACGACACCATTTCACGCCCGGCTCGCCGCCATGAGCGAAACGCAGCTGTGGGAGCATTGGGCCGGGTACCTCTCGGCCGTCAAGTACCAACATTCTGCGTCGGTCGAGTACTTCGCGATCCGCGATGCCGTCGCGGTCTTCGACACGACGCCGTTGTTCAAGTACCGCGTAAGTGGAGCCGCAGCAGCAGACGCGATGCGTCCCGTCTTCGTGCGCGATGTCGTTGACTGCCCGGTCGGCGGAGCGCAGTACAACATCTTCTGCAACGACGCCGGTTATGTCATCGAGGATGCCGTGTTGCTGCGCCCGGCTGCCGATGAGTTCTGGGTCACCACGGCCCAGCGCAACCTGCGCTATCTGTCGAACGCACTCGGTGGGCCGGTCGGGGTGGAGGAGGCACGCGACCAATGGGGGATGCTTGCCGTTCAAGGGCGTCATTCGTTGTCAGTCCTGTCCCAGCTGACGGGCGACGCTGCCAAGCTCGAGTACTTCGGAATGACCCGGACATCGATCTCAGGAGTCGACGTAATGGTGAGCCGCACCGGTTTCACCGGCGACCTCGGCTACGAGATCTGGGTTCCCTCCGGCGAGTCGGTCACGGTGTTCGACGCGCTGTTTGCGGCAGGCTCGGGCTACAACATCGCTCCAGTAGGTGCCACCGCGCTCGGCATGGCCCGCCTCGAAGCCGGCCTGCTTCTTCTCGACACCGACTTCGAGTCTGCCCGCTACGCCTGGACCGACGCACAGCGAGAGACACCGTTCGAGCTCGGTCTCGGCTGGATGGTGCCTGAGGCAACCGACCGCTCTTATGTCGGCAAAGCAGCAGTCGAGCGGGAGCGGTCGACTGGCACGTCACGGTGGAAAACCACCGGGTTGATCGTTGACGCCGCAGGCTACGAAGACCTATACAACGAGGAGGGGCTGATGGCCCCCAAGGAAGGCGTCTACCGCACCGGGACAATGAGCCTGTACGACAAGGACTTCAACGCTGATGCGACTGCCGAATACGTGGGATACGTGACCAGCTTCATGTTCTCCCCGATTCTGAAACGTCACATCGGCTTGGCAAAGGTCCCACTCGACCGGGCCGGCGCGGGGTCGGAAGTGTTTCTCGAGCTGGTCGTGTCGCATCGCCCGAAATACGTTCGTGCCGAAGTCGCCAAGCTGCCCTTCTACAACCCACGCCACAAAACTTCTACTCACGAGGTGTCGCCATGAGCGCCAATCAATATGACGCCATCGTCATAGGCGGAGGCCACAACGGCCTCGTCAACGCCGCATACCTGGCGAAGGCCGGACTGAACACGGTGGTGCTGGAGCGCCGCCATCTGGTTGGCGGAGCAGCCATTACCGAAGAGCTGGTGCCCGGGTTCCACTTCACTACGTTCTCCTACGCAATCAGCCTGCTGCGGCCGGACATCGTTCACGAATTAGACCTGGTCAAACACGGGATGCTCGTCCTCCCGATGCCCACATCCTTTACGCCTACGGACGACGGCGATTACCTGCTGATGGGACCCGACAGTCAGACCAACTACACCGAGATAGAGCGGCACTCCAAAAAGGACGCCGAGGCCTATCACGAGTACTCCAACGTCATGGACCGGGTATGCCACGCCGTCAAACCGCTACTCGATGAGATACCTCCCGACATAACCAGCAATGATCCCGAAGAACTGTTCAGGCTGGGACAGCTCGGCAAACACTTGCGCAGCCTCGACCCCCAGGTGCTGCACATGTTTGTTCGCCTCGTTGCGGGCAGCGCAGCCGAGATCCTCGACGACTACTTCGAGTCTGACGTGCTGAAGGCCTCGATTGCATCGAGTTCGATCATCGGCTCAAAAGTCGGGCCCCGTTCCCAGGGTTCCGGCCTCGTTCTGCTCTTCCACAAACTCGGCGAGATCGACGGCGTATTCGGCGAATGGGGATTTCACAAGGGCGGCAACGGTGGCTTTACCCAAGCCGTTGCTCGCGCCGCCCGGGCCTTCGGGGCTGAGATCCGACTTGAGTCCGGTGTGGCGCGCGTCCTTGTCTACAACGGCGCAACCACGGGCGTCGCCCTCGAGAATGGTGAGGAGCTGTATGCCCCCATCGTTGTCAGCGCCCTCGATCCGCGCCGGACCTTCCTCCAGTTCGTCGAGCCCGAAGCGCTGCCCTCTGAGCTGGTGCGCGGCATCGAGAGCTTCAAATTCCAGGGCACGTCGGCCAAGGTCAACTTCGCCCTCGAGTCGCCGCCGCGCCATCCGGCACTTGGAGACCGCACGGATCACTTGCGGGGCTTCATCAACATCGGACCCAGCATTGATTACATCGAGCGAGCCTTCGACGACGCCAAGTACGGGAACTACAGCCGCCGTCCCTACATCGACGGATGTGTGCAATCACTCGTCGACCCCGACATGAGCCCGCCGGGCAAACACGTCATGAGCTGTTTCGTGCAGTACGCCCCATACGAATTGGCAGACGCCGAGTGGGAGGACGTTCGCCACGACTTCGGCGACACCGTGCAGGCGGCGATCGAACAGTACTTCCCAGGTTTCGGCGATCAGGTCATTCATCGTGAGGTCGTGACGCCGCAGGACATCGAAGCCAAGGTCGGGCTCAGCGAGGGCAACATCTTCGCGGGCGAGTTCCTCACGCCGCAGATGTTCTTCTTTCGCCCCGCCCCCGGATGGAACCAGTACCGCACGCCGATTCACGGCTACTACCAGTGTGGGTCGGGGACCCATCCGGGCGGCTGCGTGATGGGGGCGCCGGGCCGGCTGGCGGCGCGACAGATAATCGGGGACAGGGCGACCTAGGTCGCGCTGGATATAGATCTACACTCAGCTTCCGGCGACTTGGACATTGGAGGGATGTGTGGCGACGACTGAAGTCGTTGAACAGGGTCAGGATTCGGCCGAAGAGCCGGCGCCCCGCAAGCTGAGCTTTGCCAGCCTTCTGTTGCTTGTCGGTGCAATCAGCGCCCTGGGAACCATGGCTTTGTGGTGGCTCGGCGATCTCTCGGCCGAACCCGAGCTCGAAGTCGGGCGGCCCGTGTTTGGGAACGTCCCCGATGTCTTCGTAGCTCTCTTCTACTTCGGCGTTTCGGTGGCCATCTTCCTTTCCGCCTATCTGTTCGCCCAGCGTGCCAAGAACTGGGCAAGAGGATCTGGTGAGGATCGCACGCGGATGTGGAAACAACGTCTGCATCAGATGCGCGAGGGCCTTGCGATGAAGACGCTGCTGCGCGAGCCGGCGGCAGGCCTCATGCACGCCGCCATCTACTACGGGTTCATTGTGCTGTTCCTGGGAACCGTGACGCTCGAAATCGACCACCTATTGCCGACCAACCTGAAATTCCTCGATGGCGCCGTCTATCAGGGCTATTCGTTCATTCTCGATGGCTTCGCACTCGTCTTCCTCGGCGGGCTCGCGTGGGCTGCGCTACGGCGGTACGGCAAACCACCGTGGCGCCTGCGCAGCAAGACCAGGCCGGAGGACGCGGTGGTTCTCGGAGTCCTCGCCGGTATCGGGGTAACCGGCCTTCTCGTCGAAGCCGCCAGGATCAGCCTCATCGGCAGGCCGGCCTGGGAGGGGTGGTCGTTTGTGGGCTACACGCTCAGCTACATCTTCCCGCAGGGCTCAGCCTCCGGCTGGCACCAGGTGATGTGGGCGGCGCACGCGCTGCTCTTCGTTGGCTTCCTAGTCATCTTGCCGACGACGAAGTTGCGCCACATGGTGACCTCGCCCGCCAACATGTTCCTCTCGCCGCGGCAGCGACCCAAGGGCGCTATGCGCGAAATGCCCAATCTCTTGGAGGCCGAGGACATCGAGACGGTGGGTGCGTCAGTTGTCGCAGAGTTCACCTGGAAGCAGCTCTTCGACACAGACGCCTGCACGATGTGTGGCCGGTGCACTTCGGTGTGCCCTGCAAATACGACGGGCAAACCACTCGACCCCCGTGAGATCGTGCTCAAGCTGGGCGAGGTGGCGGCCCGGACTGCAGAAACGGCGGTTTCTCCTCCAGTCGGCGTTGATGGTGAAATCACCGTTACCTCTGACAACGTCTTCGAGCGCATCACATCAGAAGAGCTGTGGGCCTGCACCACCTGTCGAGCTTGCGACGAAGCTTGCCCCGTCAACATCGAGATAGTGGACAAGATTCTCGACATGAGGCGCTATTTGTCACTCATGGAGGCCGACTTCCCTTCAGAGCTCGGCAAGGCATACGTCAGCTTGGAGAACTCGTCGAACGTCTATGGAATGGGCCAAGCCAACCGCGGCGACTGGACAGACGCGCTGGATTTCGACGTGAAGGTCCTCGGAGAGCCAGGTGTCGAGGCCGAATACCTGTACTGGGTCGGCTGTGCCGGATCGTTCGATGACAGGAACCGCAAGGTGACGCTGGCCACTGCCCGCCTGCTCAACGCCGCAGGAGTGGACTTCGCCATCCTCGGACCACGAGAGCTGTGTACCGGCGATCCCGCCAGGCGCACGGGCAACGAATATGTGTTCCAGGGCCTTGCCCTTCAGAACATCGAGACCCTCAACGACCTCGGGATAACCAAGATCATCACCCAGTGTCCCCACTGCTTCAACACGCTCGGCAACGAATACCCGCAATTCGGCGGCGACTACGACGTAGTCCATCACTCCGAGCTCCTGACGTCACTCGTTGCCGAGGGCCGCATCAGCCCCGTCAAGAAAGGCGAGACGATCACCTTCCACGACCCGTGTTATCTCGGCAGGCACAACGATGTGTTTCTTGCGCCCCGTGACGTGCTCGATCTCGTCGGCAATCGGGTTGAGATGCCGCGTAACGGCACAAGCAGCTTCTGCTGTGGTGCCGGTGGAGGCCGGTTCTTCATGGAGGAGCACACAGGCAAGAAAGTCAACATCGAGCGCTCTGAAGAGGCCATCCGCACGGGCGCAGGCGTAGTGGCCACCGGGTGCCCGTTCTGTTACGTGATGATGGACGACGGCTTCAAGGAAATCGGAGCGGCCGGCGTCGAGGTGAAGGACATCGCGATTCTGCTGGCCGACAGCGCCCTCGAATAGGCGGCGCTCTCAAGAGGACCGGCCGGCCGTCCGATGATTCCCCCATGACTGATGTCTCTCGCTCGTGTGCCCGCTGTCGCGACTTAGCGGTTGTGGCCAGGGGAAACGCCGCCTACTGCATGAAGTGCAACGAGCTCCTCGACTGGGCTGAAGTGATTGCAATCGTGCAATCCGCAACGGAGCCCGTCGACTTCTCCTCGGTCGACGAGGCCAGCGTTGCCGCGGCGATAGCTGAACACGACCCCGAGTTGATCCGGGTGTCACGGCATGAAGTTGTGGCGCCCACGCTTTCCGTCCCGGCCGGCGACGTCGTCGACCCGGATCCCTTCGCCCAGCGACTCGGTTGACTTGCGCCTCGTTACTGGGCGAAGGCTTTCTCCATGAGTAACTGTTGCTCTCTGGCATGGGTCTTGGGATTGCCGGTTGCCGGGCTGGAAGATTCCTTACGATAAATGCCGCGGCTGGAGCGTCCTGCTTCAACGAACAGATAGCGGGACATGAAGCGCCACGCTCCCATGTTGGCCGGCTCCTCTTGCACCCACACGAGCTCGGCGTCGCCGTAGCGCTCGAGGGTCTGGTTGATAGCTTCGGCCGGGAAGGGATACAGCATTTCGACCCGCACCAGCGCGACGTCCGTGATCCCGTGTTCTTTGCGGTACGCGGCCAGGTCGTAGTAGACCTTGCCGGAACACAGAACGACTCGGCGTGCCGGGCTGCTGATTTCAGGGTCGGCGATCACAGGTTGCAGCGGCCCATCGGTGATCTCGTGCAGTGGGCTGTATGTGTCACGGGTTCGCAGCAGCGACTTCGGAGCGATAACGATCAGGGGGCGCTTCACGGGGTGCATCGCTTGCATGCGATAGAGGTGGAACAGCTGGGCCGGCGTTGACGGCACAGCGATTCGCATGTTGTCCTCAGCGGCGTTGGTGAGGAAGCGCTCCAGCCGCGCCGAAGAGTGTTCCGGTCCTTGGCCTTCGAAGCCGTGCGGTAGAAGAAGGACGAGGCTGCACCGTTGATGCCATTTGTCCCAGCCGCTTGTGATGAACTGGTCGATGACTACTTGGGCGCCGTTGACGAAATCGCCGAACTGCGCCTCCCACATGACGAGGGTATCGGGAGCCTCCACCGAGTAGCCGTACTCGAAACCCATCGCCGCGAACTCCGAGAGCAACGAATCGTAGATCCGAAGCGAAGCTTGGTTGGGGTCGAGGTGACGGAGAGGTGTGTACTCCTCTTCTGTGTTGAAGTCCACCACGACCGCGTGGCGGTGTGAGAAGGTGCCACGCTGGCTGTCTTCTCCGGCAAGGCGAACCGGATGGCCTTGCAGCGCAAGGGATCCCCACGCCAGCGCCTCGCCGAGCGCCCAGTCTGCATATCCGCTGGTGTAGAGCTCATGTCGCTCTTCGAGCAGAGCGGCGAGCTTTGGGTGAAGCACAAATCCGTCGGGAAGGCGCTTGAGACCTGCCTCGATGCGGTCGGCGGTTTCGGGGCTGATGGCTGTGGTCGGGACGGGCCCGTCTGGCTCGCTCGGCGCTTCGCGCACCGGTACGGCTCCGCTTTGGGCCGCGTCGAGTGCCTGATCCATCTGATGACGGAAGTCGCGAAGTGCTTCGTTCGACTCCTCTTCGGTGATGTCGCCCCTGCGCAGGAGCTGCTCCAGGTACATCTGCCGAAGAGTCGGGTGCGCCTTGATGATCGAGTACATCTTGGGCTGGGTGTAGCTCGGCTCGTCGCCTTCATTGTGGCCAAGCCGGCGGTAGCCCACGAGGTCGAGCACGACATCGCGGTGGAACTTGCGCCGGTACTCGTACGCAATGCGAGCGGCGCGCACACAAGCCTCAGGATCATCGCCGTTCACATGGATAATGGGCGCCTGAATCGCCTTGGCAACGTCGGTGGCGTAGTGGCTCGACCTTGCGTCGCGGCTCGCAGTAGTGAACCCAACCTGGTTGTTGATCACGATGTGAATCGTGCCGCCCGTGAAGTAGCCCTCGAGCTGGCTCAAGTTGAAGGTCTCGCCCACGACGCCCTGCCCGCTGAACGCGGCGTCGCCGTGGAGCAACACCGGCATGACCATGTCCACGGAGTCTTCATGACTGTACCGGTCTTGTTTGGCACGAGTGATGCCTTCCAGCACTGGGTTGACCGCTTCGAGATGGCTGGGGTTGGCCGCCACGGTGATCTTGACCTCTGTGCCGTCGGGCGCGACATGCGTCCCGGTCGTGCCGAGGTGATATTTGACGTCGCCACTGAAGTGCATGTCGCCGGGGTGCTGATCGTGCCCGTAGAACTCACGGAACAGCGATTCGAGGCTCTTGCCTGCAATGTTGGCGAGCACGTTGAGTCTGCCCCGGTGGGCCATGCCGAGTGCGATTTGCTCGACACCGCTCGAGGCCGCCGCATTCAGCAGCGCGTCGAGCATAGGGATAGTCGACTCCGACCCCTCGAGGCTGAAACGTTTGGCGCCGAGGAATTTGGTGTGAAGGAAACGCTCGAAACCTTCGGCTCGGGCTACGAGCCTCAGGATTCTCAGTTTCTCCTGCTTTCCCATCTCAGCCGTCGGTTTTTCGAACTGTTCTTGGATCCAATCCTTCTGAACCGGCTCCTGGATGTGCATGTACTCGACACCGAGCGTCCGGCAGTAGGCGTCGCGCAGCGATCCGAGAATGTTGCCGAGCTTCATCTGCTTCTGACCTGCAAAGCTACCTGTGGCGAATTCGCGATCGAGGTCCCAGATGGTCAGACCGTAGGTGAGCGGGTCGAGCTCGGTGTGGATCGCTGGGCGCTTCTGGCGCAGCGGGTCGAGGTCCGCAATCAGATGACCGCGCACCCGGTACATGTTGATCAGCTGGAAGACACGAGCCTGCTTCTCTGCCCATTTCTGGCTTCCGCGAAGCGGGTTTTCGTCCGCAGCCCAAACTGCCGGGACGTACGGAATGCTCATCGCCTCGAATATGTCCGAATAGAAGTCGTCGTTGCCGAGGAGCAACTCGTGGATTCGCTTCAGGAACAATCCGCTTTCGGCACCTTGGATGACTCGATGATCGTAAGTCGAGGTGATGTTCATGGTGCGCCCGATACCCGCCATGGCGATGGTCGCCGGGTCCGCTCCCTCGTATTCCGGCGGGTAGCCGATGGCTCCGACTCCAATGATGACGCCCTGTCCGGGCATGAGGCGTGGCACCGACTGCACGGTGCCGACGGTGCCCGGGTTTGTCAGAGTTGCGGTGGTGCCTGCGAAGTCGTCCGGCGTGATCTTGCCTGCCCTGGCACGTGCCACGACATCTTCGTATGCGAGCCAGAATTGTCTGAAGTTGAGCTCGTCGACCTTCCTGATGTTCGGCACTAGAAGGGTGCGAGAGCCATCCCTTCGCTCGATATCCATAGCCAAGCCCAGGTTGATGTTCTTGTATGCGACCTGGTGGGGTATCCCCTCGATGCGGGCGTATCCAACGTTCATCGCCGGCCGCTCCTGCAAAGCCTTGACCGCTGCCCAACCGATGATGTGCGTGAACGAGACCTTGGCGTTCTGGTCGAGGCGTTTCAATTGGTTGTTGACTATCCGGCGGTTGACCTCGAGAAGCTTGGCGGGCAGCGACCGCACGGATGTTGCTGTAGGCAGGTCGCGGCTCTCGTCCATCCGCTTCGCGATCGTGGCAGCGGCACCGACGAGCGGGGTGACATCGGCAAGGTTGGTGTCGATGTCGTGCTCGGGTAGATCCGGGATGCCGGAGCCACCATTGCTCTGTCCGTTGCCGCGCAACGATTCCACGCCTCCGGAGGAGAAGAACTTGCGCCACGCGGAGCTGACAGACATCGGGTTGGCTTCGTACAGGGCTTCCATCTGGTCGACCAACCAGGAGTTGCTGCCGAACGCCTCGTCGAGCTCGTTGATTTCGGGCCCATCGGGCGCGTTGGACTCAGGCGCGGTCATGCGCGGATGCTACCGAGAGTTGCCCGATGTTCTGAGGACCTTCGCCTATTCCCTCTTCGTCACTGCAGAGCCTCCGCAAATGTCTAGTCACTGGCAAACCTCAATCGCACCAAGGATTCTGCCGATAGAACCTATGGCTCGGAGGCCGGTCCATCGGTCCTCGACGCGCCAACCGGGGGAGTGCATTGACGAATCAGTGGAGCGAAGGAGAGAGATGGCATGCCCGCCGCTGGGCAGCTTTGATCACCCGCGCCTTCGTGTTCTTTGCCCCGATCGTCGCCGCCATCGCGGTAGCGATGACTCTTGCCTCTGGTCTTCCTGAGCCAACAACCTTCTGGCCGACCGTTGGATGGTGGGTCGGCGTCATTGGCGGTTCGTACGCAGCGTCACTCCTGATGTCGAAGTCCGCGAGCAGGCTTCTTCCCCTCGCTGCTCTGATGAACATGTCGTTGATCTTCCCTGATCAAGCTCCTTCTCGATTTCGGATCGCCCTTCGTTCGGGTTCGACCGGGTTGCTGAGGAGAGAAGTGGAGCGAGCTATCGCAGCTGGAGCCGACGACGACCCGACAAGATCGGCCGAGTTCGCGCTGACCCTTGTTGCATCTCTGGGCAAACACGATCGCACAACGCGCGGCCATGCGGAGCGCACCCGAGCCTATGCGGACCTCATCGCCGAGGAGTTGGAGCTCACGGCGCCGGATCGGGACAGACTGCGCTGGGCCTCACTCCTGCACGACATCGGCAAGATCGAGATCGACAGCGACATCCTCCAGAAGAGCAAACCACTCGACGACGAGGAGTGGGATCTAGTGCGGGAGCATCCTCTCATCGGCTACGAGCTGACCGCGCCGATTCGAGACTTCCTCGGGCCCTGGGCGCAGACAATCCTTCACCATCACGAGCGTTACGACGGGTTGGGCTATCCGACTGGCGTTGCCGGCGATCAGATTGCGTTGGGCGCTCGCATCGTCGCAGTGGCCGACGCTTACGACGCCATGACCGCAGCTCGCTCCTATCAGGAGCCCGTGTCGCGACGCGCCGCACTCGCCGAGCTGACTCGCAGCGCAGGAAGCCACTTTGATCCGGCAATCGTGCGAGCATTCTTGCGAGTAGCCGTCGGCTCGGTGGGCCGGATTGCCAGCCCCTGGGTGGTGTTGGCACAGATTCCGTTCATCGGAGGACTGCGTCGTGTTGCCGACAGCGGCGCGGTAGTCGCTGCCTCGGTCATTGGGATCGTGGCTCCGCTGGTGGCAGGAATCACCCCAGGCGTCACCGATCCGTCGTCACCACCGCCTGCCGTAGTGGCCGCCTCGACGACAACCGTGGCGCCGGGGACGACCCAGGCCTCGACGACACAGTCGCCGCCTTCGCTCGACGCCACGAGTTCCACCTCAGCACCGTCGAGCACAGATTCGACGACCTCCACTACAGCCGATCCAACCACCACAACGTCGACAACCGCCGACCCGACGACTACGACCTCCTCCACGTCCACATCGACCACATCGACGACATCGACGACATCGACGACAACGCCGGCTACTACTTCCACGACCACCACCACGTTGCCGACAACGACAACCACCACCACAACGACGACGACAACAACCACCACCACAACAACCACCACTCCCACGACAACCACCACAACGGCGGTCCCGCCAAGCCCTCCCGATGCCAACCCCGACGTGTCGCTGACAGACGAAGACACGCGCGTGACGATCGAAGTGCTGGCGAACGACAGTGATCCTGACGGCGACCTCGAGCCGGCGTCGCTACAGATAGTCCTCCAGGGCTCGATGGGCACTGCCAGCGTCACAGCGGCGTTCGGCCAGGCAGACCCTGTGGTGACTTATGTGCCCGACGCCGATGAATTCGGCAACGACACGTTTCACTATCAAGTGTGCGACCTGGCAGGTCACTGTTCGACCGGCTCTGTGTTCGTGACCGTCAAATCGGTAAACGATTCTCCTGTTGCCGTCGGCGACACTGCATCGACGAATGCTGGCGAGCCGGTCGACATTGCAGTCCTGGACAACGACTACGACGTCGATGGAGATGGGCTCGCGATTGACTCGTACGACGCCACTTCAGATGCCGGAGGTTCGGTCAGCTGCACGATCTGGTGTGTGTATACACCCCCGAGCAACTTCAGCGGCGACGATTTCTTCTCCTACACGGCTACCGACGGTCTCGGGGGCACGGACGTTGCGACAGTGTCTATCCGCGTTACCAGTGTGGATCTGACCTGGTATCTGCGGTCTTTGGGGCCGGGCGACGCATCGTCGACGCCGAAGCTCCCATTGGCCGTTGCGGCCGGTCCGACGAACGGGGCACTTCCCAACTACGACATAGACAGGGACGATGCTGACGGGTTGCTCCTGCGGGAAGCTGCTTCCGGCCTGTCTCAGCAACTGGCGGAGACGGACCCCAGCAAGTTTCAGTTGTGGTCATACACGATGCCCGCCGCCACGCGACTATCCGGCAACGCCAGGGTGACCCTCTACGGCGCTATGCGAAACATGGCTGCCGACCTGAATGGACGGGTCCGGGTCTTCCTGCTGGATTGCAGCAGCACGACGTCGGCCGGTGCAGACTGTTCGACCATTGCCGTAGGAACCGTGACCCGTCGGCCGTGGTCAAACGCACCTGACACCTGGGTCGGCTTCACCGCTTTCATGGGTGACGTCGACTACTCGGTATCCGCCGGGCGGGCCGTGGTGCTGAAGCTCGTCGTCGGCGGGGCAGAGTCCGAAGACGACATGTGGTTCGCCTATGACGCCGGCGGGTTTGTGAGCACGTTGCGGATTCTGGCTGCGGCGGCGGACGCCCCGTCCGCATCTGGAACTCAACGCCTCGGGCTGCAGTAGGTGCGCCTCGAACGGTTACCCTCTCGGACCTCATGAGAGTCGGATATCAGGGCGAGCCATATTCCTACAGCTATCGAGCGTCCAACGAGCTGTTCCCTGAAGCAGAACACGTCGGTCAGCACACGTTCGTCGCAGCATTCGCGGCCTTGGAGGCCGGTCATGTCGATCGCCTGGTGTTGCCCGTAGAGAACTCGACCACGGGGAGTGTTCTTCCCGTCCTTGACCGCCTTCCCGGCAATGTAGACCACGGTCCAATCTCGATCATCGCCGAACATTTGGTTGAGGTCCGTCATGCGCTGATGGGGGTGCCGGGCGCAACGATTGAAGGTCTCAAGTCGGTCATGTCCCATCAGCAGGCGCTGGCGCAGGTGGAAGAACACCTTCTGGCCCTCGGCCTACAAGAGTCGCCAACTCACGACACTGCCGGCGCAGTTCGTGAAGTTGCCGAGCGCAACGATCCGACGGTTGCCGCGTTGGCACCGGCTGAGTCGGCAGCTCCGCACGGTCTGGAGATCCTGCAAGCAGATGTGATGGATCGCGCCCACAACACGACCCGCTTCGTTGTGCTTGCGCCGGGTGAGCCGCAGGTCGATCCCGATGACGACAAGTCGACCGTCCTCTTCCTGACCGCGCACCGGCCCGGTGCATTGGCCCTCGCTCTCACCGAGCTCGGCCTGCGCGGCGCCAACCTCACCCGGATCGAGTCGCGGCCGGCCAATGAAGCATGGTCATACCGATTCTTTGTCGACTTCGTCCATCCTCCTGGGCCGGATGGGCTCGCCGCGGTGATTGATCCGCCTCCGGCCACCTTGGCAGAGCTGCGCGTTCTGGGTTCGTACACTGCGGCAAAGGCCGAGTAGATACCCGTCTGTGGCAATTGATAGCCGGCACGAGATACCGGATGCGGGTCTCCGAATTCCCGAATCGCAAGCGCTGCCCTGCTACTTTCCAATCGTGGCAACCAGCACGGCCAGCTTCGGAGCCGGTAAACGCGAAAGTCACGACTCTTCCGAGTTCTACGCCCGGCAGATGTCGCGACCAGCCTCGGCCCTTCAGGCGACGGGCCTGGTCGCCGACGCCCCTGCCGATGTCTTGGACCAGATCTATTGCCAGTCGAGCGAGTCGATGGAACAGTTGCCGGACGGCTGTGTTGCGCTCATGGTCACATCACCGCCGTACAACGTCGGGAAGGATTACGACGGCGATCTGAGCCTCGACGATTATCTAGGCCTTCTCGAGAGGGTGTTCATCGAGTCCTATCGTGTTATCGAGGCCGGCGGTCGTGTCGCAGTGAATGTGGCGAACTTGGGCCGTAAGCCATACCTGGCTCTCAATCACCACGTGGCCGGTTTGCTCAACGACATCGGGTTCTTGCTGCGCGGCGAGATCATCTGGCAGAAAGCCAAGGCTGCAGGCGGCTCGTGCGCATGGGGGTCGTGGCAAAGTGCGAAGAACCCGACCTTGCGCGATCTCCACGAATACGTGATCGTGGCTTCCAAAGAGTCGTACAGACGTTTGCGCAAAGGTGAAGACACTATTGCTCGTGACGACTTCCTCGATGCCACCGTCTCCGTATGGAACATCCAGCCCGAGTCCGCCACGCGTGTCGGTCATCCAGCACCATTCCCCGTGGCGTTGCCACAACGCCTGATCGAGCTCTACACGTTTGCAAATGACCTCGTGCTCGATCCGTTCATGGGGGCAGGGTCCACGGCCGTCGCTGCCGTCGAAACCGGCCGCCATTATGTCGGCTATGACACCGAGCCTGACTACATCGCACTGGCCGAGGCCAGGATCGCAGAAGCCCGCTCCACCGAATAGCTAGGCCAAATCGGGCTATTTGGAGACACTCGGCCCAGCTGTTTGTCCCCTCGATATAGTTGAATGAACAAGCCGTGTGGGGCGGCGTGGTCGCTTTGTTGAGGGACGAGGCCATACCGGCTAGCGCCACGATCGAAGGTGGCGGGGGAAATATGAAGGGGATTCTGCGGCTCTCGATAGTGCTGGCGCTATTGGCGTCGCTGCTCGCCGTGGGTGCTCAGCCGACGACGGCCGCCGAGCCGGAGTTCTCGGAAGCCGCCGACGTGACCTGGATGACCAATGGTGTCGGCAAGGTCCTATCGATTGTGACCGGAGGCAACAAGGCTTTCATCGGCGGCAGCTTCACTGGGATGCGCGAGACGTATACCGGCTCGACGGTGCCCCAGAAGTACGTTGCGGCTATCGATCAGTGGACCGGCGACCTGGTTTCCGGCTTCGACCCCGACGTCAACGGAGAGGTACGTACCGTTGCCCTCTCCCCGGACGGGTCGACCGTCTACATCGGCGGGACGTTCACCGAGGTCAACGGCCAAACGGCCACCAGGCTGGCCGCCCTCAACGCAACCAACGGCAATCTCAAGGCCGGCTTCAGCGTGACGATCCCGAATCACAATGTCGAGGCAATCGCGGTCGACTCCGACGGCGATCTGTTCGTCGGAGGGAGATTTGCATCCGTCAACGGGCAGAGTCAGCGTGCGCTTGCCAAGGTCAACGGACAGACCGGTGCCCTCATCGCATGGGACGCCAACATCACGACAGGGCGAGTTGTTTCGTTGCTGCTCACCAATGACGAGAGCAGGCTCTACATCGGGACTTCCATTGACGAAATGGGCGAAGCGACGTTCGGCGACCTATTCGCGGTGGACCCGGAAACGGCGGCACCGATAGCGGGGTTCAGCGCTACCAGCGTAGGTAAGCCCGTCCTCGACATATCGGTCTCGGATGACAGGATCTATCTGGCGGAAGGGGGCCCCGGCGGTTCAGCCGAGATCCTGCGAGTGTCCAACGGGTCGCGAGCCAAGAAATACAACGCAGATGGCGATGTCCAAACGGTTGAGGTCATTGGTGACCGGGCCTATTTCGCCGGGCACTGGGTTCAGGAGTTCGGTCCGATCGAGTCGTTCCACTTCGTCGCCATCGATGTCAACGATGACGACAACATCGACGATTCGTACTGGCCTCGGCTCAGTGGGATCAATGGTCTGCACGATATGCATTTCGACGGATTCCACTTCTGGATGGGCGGCCAGGTCACGGATGGCAACCCTGTGTCCCGCCTTGGTTTCGCCAGGTACAGCCCGACGGGCGGCACCGCGCCCCTCACTCCACTGATCGATAGCGGCGCGGAGTGGTCGTATCGCGACGACGGCGCCAATCTCGGTGCCGGCTGGCGCAAACTCGGTTTCGGCGAGGCCGGCTGGCAGCGGGGCGACGCCGAGTTGGGATACGGCGATGGCGATGAGGCCACTGTTGTCGATTCTGGGCCCGGCAATGACCGCCACATAACTACGTACTTTCGTCGGGTTGTGACGGTATACGACCACCGAGATATCACCTATCTCGAGATCCAGCTCAAACGGGACGACGGCGTCGTGGTCTACGTCAACGAGGAGGAGGTGATTCGCGACAACATGCCATCAGGCGCGATCAACGGGAGCACTTTCGCCGTCGCGGAAATCACCGGCAGCGCGGAATCTGAGTGGACCAGATGGATTCTCTCGCCGGACATCCTGGGCGAGGGCGAAAACATCGTGGCGGTCGAGATTCACCAGGCATCGAGCACGGGACCTGACATCACATTTGACCTACAGATGCTGGTCGACACGAAGCCCGATCGGTTTATCGAATCGGGAGCAACTTGGCGGTACCTGGACAACGGCGCCGCTCTTGGCTCCTCCTGGCGCAACCGCAGTTTCAACGACATGTCATGGAAGAAAGGCCCTTCGCAGCTGGGATACGGAGAGAACGATCAAGCCACCAAGATCAAGAAGGGACCGAAAGGTGATCGGCACATAACCTCGTACTTCAGGCGCGTCTTTGCCGTATACGACATTGCCGCAGTTTCGACGCTCGAACTCGAGCTGATACGCGACGACGGTGCCGTTGTCTATCTCAATGGCACCGAGGTCGTGCGTTCCAATATGCCAAGCGGCGCAATCGACTCCGAAACGCGTGCCAGCAAGCTGATGAAAGCGCCCGAAGAGCAGAGGTGGCTGCGCTACAGCCTCGATCCCGCGCTCTTGGTTGCCGGCGACAACGTGCTCGCCGTCGAGATACACCAGAAGGGGCCAAGGAGCGGCGATCACAGCTTCGATGCCCGGCTCTTGCTCGAGGCCTCGCCTGAGGTTCTGGTCGCTGCCGGCGTCTCGTGGCGATACCACGACAAGGGCGTCGACAAGGGCACGAACTGGCGCAATAGGAACTACGGAGGACACCCGAACTGGGCAAAGGGCAAGGCGGAGCTCGGCTATGGCGACGGCGACGAGGTGACGGTTGTCGACTCCGGCCCTGCAGGCGACCACAACCCGACGACCTATTTCCGTCGCAAGTTCAACGTCGCCGATCCAGATGTGTTCTCCGTCCTCGACATCAGACTCATCCGCGACGACGGCGCAGTTGTGTACTTGAACGGCGCTGAAGTGCTGCGCAACAACATGCCGGGCGGACCCATTTCCTATCAAGACTGGGCGAGCGGCGCTGCCTCAGGCGAGGACGTGTGGCAGAACTTCACCGTGTCGGCCGGATTGCTCGTTGCGGGTAGCAACGTCATCGCGGTTGAGATTCATCAAGCCGGGCCGAGCAGCTCAGACGTCTCGTTCAATCTCGAGCTGAAGGGCCGCTAACTTCAGGCCATGGCATCCGGTCGCGATCAGGGGGTGCGCAGCCAGCTCGAGGCTGCGGTTCTCGACGCATTCCCGTTCTTGATCGATGCCCTGGGCATTTCGGCCCTCGGGCTGCTGGTCCCATCTTCGCTGTCCGTGCGGTGGAGAGTGATGGTGCAGCTCATCTTGATCTCGCTTTTTGGGATCTATC
>JAHEJX010000055.1 GCA_024638645.1 Actinomycetes bacterium | reverse complement strand
AATCGCGGCGAGCTCGTCATCTTCGAGAAGGTCGACCATCCGCTCCGTGAATATGACGATGTTCCTGATGGGAACGGCGACCGCATTCACTGCGTGGGTCTCCAGCTCAAATGCGCGGGGAGCTTCGACACCGGCTTGCCGCGCCGCAGTCGCTACCGCTTTTGTGAGTTTTTCGCGCCCAGGGTGGACGACGCCGGACCATTTCCACAGTTCCGTCATGTATCTGGTGGAAAGCAGACCGGCCGCCGCGAGCAGCGTCCATGGGATCATCCACACACTGATGAGCCGCCCGGGGGCAATGGTCCCGATGCCGAGGATCGCTACGAATGGCCACCAGCGCCGCACGCTGCGACGGAGGAAAAGGCCGAATCGTGGGACAGGTTGTCCTAGATCCGATCCGGCGAAACGCCATCCGAGATAGATCCCGCTGCCGATGGCCACGAGACCGAACCCAAGCATCAACCAGATGCCTGAGATCGCGCTGTACGGCCCGACGACCATCGCGCCGAGCCCGACCGCCAACGGGAGCCACACAACTAGGCCCGTGACCACATGGAGCCGTCCTTGCTGTGCAATCGCTGCCCGCTCAGGCCACAGTTCCGTCACGGCGAGGCGCCGGCTCGCCCGCCGTAGAGGCATTCGGGGGATGAGGAGGAGCCACAGGAGTGCAAATGCGCAATAGAGCAAAGGTCCAAGCCAGGGCACCCACCACGGAATCATCTGATCGAAGTTCAACGTCTGGTTCCCATTGCGGTTCGTTATCGGCTCGGGACAACGAGCACTTCACTCCGCGGGATCACGCGCCAGGGCCTCGCCATAGTCTTCGGGAGTGTCCACATCGACAGGCATTGCGGCGGCTACATCGAGCACGGCAGCCCTTTCATCGTGAAGCAGCGACCACAGGGGCTTGGGCCCAGCCAGATCATCGAGGCCCGCAACCAGTTCGGGTGAAAGCATGAGCGGGTGTCCTATGCCATCTGTGTATTTCGTCGCCCGAAGCCACGTCGGTTCGAGCCGGTTGGCGTGCAAATGGTCATTGATGACGTCGGGCGCAATGCCGGGCATGTCACCCATGAGAAGCAGAAGTGGGCTCCGGAGATACTGGCGTGCCGCCGCTTGCAGCGAGCTGAGATTGCCCCTTTCCGGATCTGGATTGATGACCACTGTTACCTCGGACAGATCCAAGCCATGTCGGATCTCATCAACGTAGGCGCCGAGAACGACGGCGATGCGGCTGAGTTGTGACGAGCGGGCAGCCGAGACGACGGCGCCGAGCACGGTCCCCTCTCGGTACGGAAGGAGCTGCTTGGGCCGGCCCATTCTCGAGGCGAGGCCGGCAGCCAAAATGACTCCGACCGGCTCTGTCACTTCGGCGCCATACGGATGCCGCCGTCCATCCGGATCGACTCGCCGTTCATGTAGTCGTGGGTCAACAGGAATACTGCGGTGTCGGCATACTCCTGTGGTGTGCCCAGGCGTTTCGGGTTGAGCACTTGAGTGCCGAGCGACTCCTTCGCCGCCTCCGGCAAACCTGCCAGCATTGGAGTGTCCATGATTCCGGGAGCGATCGTGTTCACCCTGATCCCGACCGATGCCAGATCGCGAGCGACGGGCAAGGTCATGCCGACGATGCCCCCCTTGGACGCCGAGTAAGCGGCCTGGCCGATCTGGCCGTCATAGGCCGCGACCGATGCGGTATTGACAATGGCGCCGCGGCCACCTGTAGGTAGTTCCTCCGTCCGGCTCATCGCAACGGCCGCCAGACGGATGCAGTTGAAGGTCCCCACGAGGTTGATTGCGATCACCTTCTGGAAAGCAGCAAGATCATGCGGCGTGCCGTCGCGGTTCAACGTGCGCTGCGGGGGGCCGATTCCGGCACAGTTGACCAGTGAGCGGAGGGGGCCCATCTCTGATGCAGTATCGACTGCGACCTGTACCTCAGGCTCGATCGTCACGTCGGCGCGAACGAAGGCTCCGCCCAGTTCCCCGGCCAGTGCGTCACCGTCTTGTACATCCAAGATCACCACACTTGCTCCCGCGGCGGCGAGCTTGCGGGCGGTGGCCGCTCCGAGCCCGGAGGCTCCTCCGGTGACGATCGCCGAGCTTCCAGCCAGTTCCATTGAACTCCTCCTGACAGGGATAGTGGCGCCGCTGAGATTACGCTGCTCCATCCATGCAACGTACGTCGCAGTTCACAGACATCAACGGACCGGTCCACTACGTCGATTACGGCGGCGCGGGCCGGAGCATCGTGATGCTCCACGGCCTTGGCGGTTCCCATCTGAACTGGGATCGCATCGGCGGCCACTTGGCTCGTGACCACAGGGCCTTTGCCTTGGACCTCCGTGGCTTCGGTCTCACGCCGCTCGAGGGTCATACCGCATCGATGGAGGATCAGGTCGAGCTGGTCGCGACATTCATCCGCGAGGAGGCGGGCGGCACAGCCATCGTATTCGGCAACTCCATGGGCGGCACTATCGCGATGTTGCTGGCCGCCGAGCATCCGGATCTCGTCGAGAGCCTTGTTCTATTCGGGCCGGGACTGCCTCCACAGTCGCAGAAGGCGTTCACCAAGCAGAACCTGATGTTCCTCGGGCTCCCGCTGCTGCCGGCGATAGGCGAGGCCGCCATGCAGCGCTATTTCGACTCGACTCCGCCTGAAGAGCGGATCGAGTTCATGATGTCGAAGATGACGGCCGATCCTTTCCGTATCGATGACTACACCCGCGAATCTCTCATTGAGATGCTGCGTTTGCGCGACGACATGGAGTGGTCGGCCCGCGCCTATTGCCAGGCACTGCGATCGATCACTTCTGTCCTCCTGCGCCGCGCCGCATTCCGCAAGACAATTCACAAGATCTCAGCGCCCACATTGATCATTCACGGCATGCTGGACGACACCGTTCCAATCGAGTCGGGTGAATGGCTCTCCAGAGAGCGCCCCGATTGGAAGTTCGCCCCACTCATGGATTGTGGCCACGTCCCACAACTCGAGTTGCCAAAACGCAGCATCAAGATCTTCAGGGCCTGGACCGGCCAGGCCAGCGCCGCGGTCTAGCCAGCGCCCGCTGCGAACCAAGTCAACCTGCGAGGCCCTATGTTGCCGCGGCTCGGACAACGCCCCCGCGGCGCTGGTGGGCGTGGCCGATCACGGTGAAAGCGGACGGATCGGCAACCGCAATGGCATCGAGAAGGCGACGGGCGTCGGTTCGGCTGACCGTGCTGAAGAGGATGAATCGACGTTCCTCAGACCACATCCCGGTGGCCTCCCACCCGGTCACGCCGACGTTCATGGTGTCGAACACCGTCTCGGCCAGCATCTCCGGCTGGTCTGTAACCACGGTGACCGTTCTCACCACGCTCGGGCCCTCCATGACATAGTCGACTGCCAGCCCGTTGACGAATAGGAGGATCATCCCGTAAAGAGCAATCTCCCATCCGAAAGTGATGCCAAGCAGTACCAGGACGGAACCATCAATGACGAGGTAGATCTGACTTACCGGCAGGCCGGTGCGTATTTGGATGACCCGGCTGATGATGCCGGTCCCCCCTGCAGAGCCTGAGGCACGGTAGATCAACCCGGCACCCACGCCGGACACCACGCCCCCAAAGAGGGCCACCAGCAAGAGGTCGTCTGAGATCCGCGCCGGGAAAACGTCGCCGATGGCGTCGACGCCGACGTTGTAGATGACCACCACGTAGGCGGTTCGGATCAGGAATTGCAGACCTCCCAGCCGCTGATATCCCAGCACCAGAATCGGAAGGTTCATGACAAGCATCGCTGTGCCAGGGGGGAAACCAGTCCAGTCGTTGACGACGAGCGCAAGCCCGCCGACCCCGCCTCCAGCAATGCCGAACGGCAGCATGAACGTACGGAACGAATATATGAGCGCGACGGCGCCCAGGGTCAGGAGCGTGTAGTCGCCGAACGCCCTGAGCACCCGGTATTTTGCTGGAACAGGAATTTTCGGAGCGTGGAGCTTGGCCATGGGGACTCCAGGAGACGTTGCGAGTCTAGAGATCGACGGGATTCTGGCATCGTCATTGTGGCCGCACACACACGGCTGCAGCTGCGCTCCGGACGCGTGCTCAGCCCCAAAGACTTTCCAAGAAGTCTCCGACGACATCCTTGTCGGTGACGAGGCCGATTGATGCGGCCGACTCGACAGAAGGAGCGGCTGCGGACTCCGCGAAGAACGTCCTGGCAGGCTCGATGAAGCGGCTCGGCGGCGCATATGAGTGCGCTGAATCGCCGCCGAATCGGCGGTGGTAATAACGCTGAGGCACGGTCACGTTCAGATGATCCCTGGCCCGCGTGAGCGCCACGTAGAAGAGGCGGCGTTCCTCATCGAGGCCTCCGGGCTCCCCGAGGGACATGTCCGAGGGGATGTTGCCGTCGCTGGCATGGATGACGAATACGGCCCGCCACTCCCCGCCTTTGGCGGAGTGAATAGTCGAGAGGATGAGATAGTCGTCGTCGAGGTGAGGCGGGCCGGCCAAATCGCTTGTGGAATTCGGCGGGTCGAGAGCGAGGTCGGCGAGAAACGTGTTACGCGTCTTGTGCGGCGAAGCCATCTTGCCGAGCTGCGCAATGTCGCCGAGACGTACGGCTGCGTCCTCGTAACGGCGGTCGAAAACCTGCGTGCAGAACTCGCTGAGCCGGTCGACCTGCACCGCCGGCGGCCGCTCGGGCTCAGCTGTGACGTCGCGTAGCGCGGCCTGGAGCTCCGCCAAGATCGGTCGCGCCTCTGCCGGCACGGGAATGTCCAGCTCACAAAACGCCTCGATGACGCCGGTGCCGTCCACCTCAGCTTTGCCAACGGCGCGTTGCAAGAGCCGTTGGGCCGTCGCCGGACCAATTCCCGGAATCAGTTGCAGCACTCGGTTCCAAGCCAGCTCGTCCTCGGGGTTGGAGGCGATCCGCAACATCGAGGTCAGATCCTTGATATGGGCGGCCTCTAGGAACTTCAGCCCCCCGAACTTCACAAACGGAATGTTGCGCCTTCCCAGCTCGACCTCGAGCCCGGCCGAATGGTGGCTGGTGCGAAACAGCACGGCCTGATCGCGCAGCGGGATCCCCAGTTCGCGTAGCGCAAGTACCTGTTCGCAGACGTACTCGGCCTGCGTCGGCTCGTCGTGACACGCAACGAGTCCCGGGACGGGGCCGTCTTGGCGAACCGACCACAGGTTCTTCTCGTAGCCCGTCTCGGCCTCGGCCATCACCGCGTTGGCCACTGCAAGGACCTGGGGCGTCGATCGGTAGTTCTGATCGAGAGTGATGCGCCGCGTCCCGGCAAAACGACTCTCGAACTCCCACATGTTCTCGACTTCGGCAGCTCTGAATCCGTAGATCGCTTGGGCATCGTCTCCGACCACAGTAGGAAGCGCTGTTTCGCACATGCCGGCAAGGATGTCGGCTTGGATGCGGTTCGTGTCCTGGTACTCATCGACGAGCACGTGGTCGAACAGACCTTGCACCGCTTCTGACGCCGGCGACTCCATGAGGGCGCGCCAAAACAGCAGCAGGTCGTCGTAATCGATGACGTTGTGCTCGCGCTTGCGCGCCGTGTAATCACGAAACAGCTGGCGGATCGGGTCCTGATGGTCGACGCACCACGGAAAGTGTTTCGAGACGATCTCGTCGAGCTTGGCTTGCTGATTGACCACTCGGCTGTAGATGGCAGCAATCGTCTCCTTCTTGGGAAAACGCATCCCCTTCTCGCCAAGCCCTCGCTCGGCACGAAGCAGGCCGAACATCGCTTCCGTGTCGGCCTGATCGAGGATCGTGAACCCCTCAGCGAGGCCAACCGCCGGGCTGAAGCGGCGCAGGAGACGATGTGAGATGCCGTGAAACGTGCCGCCCCACACTCGACCCGAGGTCGATCGGTTCACCAAGTGGTCGACCCTGCGCAGCATCTCTGCTGCGGCGCGTCTCGTGAAGGTCAACAACAAGATCCGTTCTGCGGGCACACCGGTGTCGATGAGCCGAGCAACTCGAGCGACGAGCGTCCTCGTCTTGCCGCTGCCGGCACCCGCAACGACTAGCAGCGGCCCGCCGTCGTGGTGCACGGCAGCGGCCTGCTCCTGGTTGAGCCCCTCCGCCCACCTTCTCTCCGAAACGAGGTCTGATGCGAACATACGTTCGACTGTAGCATCCCCACTGCCACGGCGACGGACACGACCGGCCCCAACGGCGACTGCTGCTCTTGGGGCGAGCCGCCTTCGGTTCTTCTACCAATGAATCACCACACCTACTTACCGGCCGGCCTGCCTGCCATCTAGCCTGCCGGAATGCCCATAACGCTCGATCGCAATGGCGACGTCTTCGTCCTGACCATGGACGACGGCGAGAACCGCATGAACCGCTCATGGCTCGACGCCATCAACGCAGCCATTGACGAGGTTGACAGCGCGTCTGGGGCCAAAGCCTTGGTCACGACGGGCACAGGCAAGTTTTACAGCAATGGCTTGGATCTCGAGAACCTCATCGCATCCGGAACGACCGAGATGGAGGCTTTCGTGGCGGAGGACGAAAAGCTGTTCGCCCGCCTCATAGCTACCCCCTACATCACAGTCGCTGCGTGCAATGGCCACACATTCGCCGCCGGAGCGATGTTGGCGCTGTGCCACGACTTCCGCGTGATGCGGGAGGATCGTGGCTTCTTCTGCATGCCTGAGGTTGACCTCGGCATCCCATTCTCACCCGGCATGGATGCGTTGATCAGACGCCGTCTTCCGCAAGCGGTGGCCCATGAGGTCATGGTCACAGGCACTCGGTACGGAGGCGAGCTCGCAGCCGCCAAGGGCATTGTGAACCTTGCAGTACCGGAGGGTCAGGTGCTGCCGGCTTCGATCGAGCTGGCAGCCGGATTGGCATCGAAGGCCGGCCCCACCATGGCAACGATCAAGAGCCGCATGTACGCGGATCTGATCGAGCTGCTGTCGCACAGTGCCGGAACGTCAGTCCCAGACATCCCGTAGCGAAGGCGAGTCGATACCTGCCGCGGCGATCCGCACCGGAGTTATCGAGATCTGGCCGTCGGCCACCGCCTGGATGTCAGATCCCCACATCCTGTCTGTGACATGCATGTCCGAGGTCCAGTCGTGGCGGTAGATGCCGGGCGATTGCTCTTTGAAGAGTTGCCCATAAGAAGTGTCTGCGATGTGGGTCACCCTGCGGCGCGTGTCGACCGTCACCTCGGCCGGCATGTTGACTGTGATGATGTTGATACCTTCGGGGTATCCGGCCGCCATCACCTCGTCGACGATGACCGCGCTCACAGCTGCGTACCGTTCCCAGTCTGGGATGGATTCCGGAGTGCGCATGTGGGCCGCCCATTCTTTGAAGTGGCCGACATTCACGACGGAGAATGCGAAGGCCGCAACGCCGGCGATTCCGGCTTCCAACGCAGCGCCGACGGTTCCAGACCCCGCGTAGTAAGCGGCCCCAAAGTTGGCGCCGATGTTGACGCCGCTCACGACCAACTCGGCCTCGTCATCGAACAAGTTGTACATGCCGAGTTGGACTGCGTCCGCCGGATACCCGGCCACGGACATCATGGCAATACCGTCGCGCTCGACCTCCTTGACCGGGACCTCGTCGAAGCGGGAGATGGCCTTTCCGATCCAGCTGCGCTCCACAGCTGGAGCCGCCACGCGCACCGTGGCTCTGTGTCCCAATGCGCGAGCGAGCGCGGGCAACGAGAGAGAGTCAACGCCGTCGTCGTTTGTGACCAGGATGAAAGACACTCCGGGACCCTATCGGATATCGCCGTCGATCGGATACGCATAGACGACGACGTTCGAGTCGTAGCTCTCGATCGAAGGGTTGAAGCCGCCGCCGCACGTAATCAACGTGAGGACGGGAGGTCCATCGGTGGCAAAGATGACGTCGAGTGGGATCTCACCCTTGTCGTAGCGGACCCTGGCTTCGACGCGGAACGTTTGGCGGGAGCCGTCGTCGTAGTCGACCTCGACGATGTCGCCGGGTTCGAGGTCGCGGAGGTTGAAGAAGACGCCGGCACCCTGCGATGCCAGATCGACGTGGGCAGCCAGCACCGCAGAGCCTGCTTGGCCCGGACTTGGACCGAACTGATACCAGGCCACATCCTGCACGTTCGACGGAACGTCCATTTCACCGGTTCGTCGATCTACGCCGAAGGGTTTGACGGGAGCATCCACGTCGATGCCCCGGATAGTGAGGCCTGTCGGCGCTGGAGCCTCGGGAACGAGAGTCGAGTCCGAGATGGTGAATCGCAGGCTCGGGGCGATAGTGGTTGTCGTCGACGTCGCTGCCGAAGGTGTGACCCGTGAGGTGACAACGCTGGTTGCCGAGCGAAGCGCCTGTTCGACGGCTACCGGATCGCCTGCCGTTTCGGTTGGGCGACTCACCAGCCAAACCAACGGCGACCCAACCATGAGCACTAGACCAACGACTCCGACGGCAAGCCAGCGGCGGCGCCGTGGCCCCCGAGACGCGGCCGATGGGCCAGGGGAAGATCCCTGACCCATCGGACCTGCAGCTCGGGTTGTGATAGTTAGTTCTCGCGTCGTACTGCGATGGTGGCGGTGCCGAGCATGAGGCCTCCAAGGGCAATCATTGCGAGCAGCCACATCGGCGAACCGACAGAAGCCAGGCCGGCGTCACCAGCGGGAACGCCGCTCGGAGCGCTGTCGAGACCAGTGATGATCTGAACGGCGACCTCGAACGAATCGCCCTCGAGCGAACCGATGGCGTGGGCGATTACGTTGGCGCCCTCGGGCACATTCACGTCAGCCTCCCAGACCACTGGCTCGGTGGCACCGGCCGGCACGATCTGGATCGGGTAGCTACCCGCAGGTACATCGGCAACACCCTCAGCACCGTTCGGGACATCGGTGAACAGCGGGTTGCCGCCTGCCCAGATGTCGACGTTCGGAGCCGCAGCGAGGTGGCGTGCGGTCACGCGACCGTTGCCGGCGTCGGTGTTGGAGGTGTCGTTGACGAACACGTTCAGGGTCGGAGCGCCCGCACCGTCGAGGTTGGCAACGATCGTGGCGTTGGCCCCCGCTGGAAGAGTCACGGTGCTGGCGAGCGCGGGATCACCGGCAGCCGGGTCTGCGTCTGCCGGGTAGATCTCGATCTCGTAGTCGGCGGCCGGCAACGTGAGCGGATCGGTCACGGTTCCGAAGGTGAAGTCCTCCAGGGTGAGACCGCCGTTCACGTAGACATCGACCGTTAGGTCGGGAATGCCATGGACGACAGTGACTTGGCCGTCGCTCGACTGGGCCGATGCCGCAGCGGGCACCAGCGCAAGGGCGAAAGCAGCGATTGCGATGAAAGCTTTGCGCATTTCGTTTCCTTTCCTGGCGCCTTCGCAGACGCCGTCATTGCCGGGTCCATCCCGGCTATGTGGGTCATACGGACACCCAGGGGCGCGCGGATGAAAAAAAGATGTCGAATTACGAATATGATAGGAATAGACTCAGATTAATTGAGGTTGAAGCTGCCAGACCACCAAGATCTTTTCGCGCTAGGAGTAACCATGGCAATCACCAAGTTCGACCCGCTGGCACTTGTCGGCACAACGCTTTTCAAGGATCTCAACCGGCTGTTCGACGTGTCGACAGGCGAGCCTGGAATGGCTATCGAAAGTTGGACACCGCGCATCGACGTTGCGGAGTTGGATGACTCATTCGTGGTCAGGGCTGAACTTCCCGGGATCGATCCGGATTCAATCGACGTCCTAATTGAAGACGACATGCTGACGATCAGCGGATCCCGCAGTTTTGATGAGGTCGCCGAATCCGAAACAGCTTCGGTGAAGTACCAACGTCGCGAAATCTTCGAGGGCAAGTTCGCCAGGAAGATCCGACTCGCGGACGATGTTGATACCGAGGCAGTATCAGCCAAGTCCACCGACGGGATTCTCGAGGTCACCGTGCCCAAGCTGCCCGCAGAGCAGCCTCGCAAGGTGACAGTGTCCGTGCAGCGGTAACTCTCCCCCCTCCCAACCGCTGCCACGAGACCGGCCCTGCTCCGCTAAGGAGCGGGGCCGGTTGCTTTGGTGGAGGATCTCGTAGCTCGTAGCTCGTAGCTCGTTGCTTCTTTTCCGGGTGCAGGATGTCCGATACCAGCTCTCGGGATACTCGCCTTCGCCTCTATCTCGCCCGAAGCCGAATCCCGTACGCTCAAACTGGAACCACTTATGGCTCGCGCAGCGTTCTAACTCCGAGTCAATCGAAATGGAGGCCGTCATGAAGCGGCTGTTGACCCTTTCACTTGCGGCAGCGTTGCTGGTCAGTGCTTGCACCACGAGCACGGATGGCACCACAACAACGCAGGGGCCGACGACAACGACGGAGGCGCCCACCACCACCACCACCACTACCACCACCACAACAACAACCGCGGCACCCACCAGTACAACTACTACTACGACGCTCGCCCCCACGACAACCATTGCCGGCCAGCCGATCGACTTTGGGCCGTCGGCGGGTAGCGTGATCGCCGTGATCGGGGTTCAGTTCGACGACGTTCTCAACCTGCGCGAGAAGCCCGGCACCGACCAGATGATCCTCAAGGGACTTCCGCCGACGTATGACAATATGGTCGCCCAGGGTGAGGCGTGGCAGATGCCCAATTCCTTCTGGTACAAAGTCGACGCCGACGGAACGGTTGGGTGGGTTTCGGCGAGGTTCGTCGCCTACCTCGGCAGTGTCGATGACATAACGTCATCGTTCATCGCAGACTTCGGCAGCACTCCAACGGCTGAGACGATGCTCGAACTGGGAACTCTGGTTGCAGATGAGTTGAAGTCGACGGAGGAGCCGCTCTCTGATGTGACGGTGACGGTGGAGTCGACCCTCGGAGACCTCGGAGAGATCGTGATCGACATTGTCGGGTTTGGTGATGACTCAGTTCGGGGCTTCCGGATCCACGTCTTCGGTCAGCCCGATGAGGGCGGGGATGGTTTCAGCCTGAAGTCGATCGAATCCACAGTGCTCTGCGACCGTGGTGTCACTGAAGACGGTGTGTGCGTCTAACTCCTTAGACTGCCTGCCCATGATTCATGTCACGGAGCTTGTCGAGATAACGGAAGAGGTGGTCGAAGCATTCGGCCACCTCGTACCTCAGCTGTCCTCCTCGAACCCTGCGCCATCGCCCGATGCACTCAAGCAGATGGCATCCGACCCCAACATCGTTCTGTACATCGCACGAGACACCGAGACTGATTCCATTGTCGGGACGCTGACGCTCGCCTTCTTCCGTATCCCGACCGGGCTTCAAGCACGTATCGAGGACGTAGTCGTCGACGAAATAGCCAGAGGGCAGGGAGTAGGCGAGCTCCTAACCAACGCCGCTGTCGATAGAGCGCGCCACGAGGGTGCGAAGGCTGTGGGGCTCACTTCGCGGCCGGCCAGGGAGGCTGCCAACCGCCTCTATCTACGGATGGGTTTCGAGGTCCGCGAGACCAACGTCTTCCGCCTCAAGCTGTAAAGCTGCGGCGACCCGGTTGCATCAGTCCAATCGAGTAACTACGCCTCACCCGCAATGGACTGCCCGCCGATGATGAGCTACTTCGAGGACCGGTAAATCGCCTCTATCGGGAACCACGTGCAGCGTCGTAGCGTCAAAACGATATGAAGACGAAACGGTTCATCTTGCTGCTCGTTGTCTGTGCCCTGCTCGCAGCCGCCTGTGGGGATAGCGCATCCGACACCACCGTATCCACTGTTGCACCGACGGATCCGACGAGTCCAACAACAATGCCACCGCCGACGTCAGTCCCGTTCACCCAGGGTGAGTTGATCACTCTCGATCTCCCGCGCACCCAGGGCAGTATCAGCCCGCAAGACCTGGCTTCCGTGGTCGCAGGTGACGCCGCTCTCGGCCTTGCGCTCATGGGCGAGATGGCCGGTGGTGACAACTTCATGATCTCGCCATACTCGATCGCTACCGCTCTCAGCATGTTGCATCCGGGTGCTCGCGGTGCCACAGCCGCCGAGATCGCTGCGGTACTAGGCCTCGAGGTCGAACCAGCGACCCTCTATGAGGCCCGTGCGTTCATAGACGCGGCACTCGCGGCGCAGCCCGACATGCCACCCGACGACGAGCGTGCCCCGTTCACGATCCGCCCTGCCAACTCCGCCTGGGGCCAGGGAGGTTTCCCGTTCAACGATGCGTACCTTGAGGTGCTGGCGCGCAACTTCGGCGCCGGGATGCGACTCGCGGACTTCATCGGCGATCCCGATGGCTCGACAGCCACCATCAACACGTGGGTAGAAGACGTCACAGAGGATCGCATCCAAGACCTCATACCGCCGGGCGTGGTCAACGTGGACACCAGGCTGGTTCTGGTGAATGCCATTTGGTTCAAAGCCAATTGGTTCGAGCCATTCGATCCAGAGGCCACTGCGCCGGGCGAGTTCACCCTCCTGGACGGATCCACGGTGACGGTGCCGTTGATGCATGCCAGCACCAGGGGCCAATACGTGGCGACCGACCGTTACGAGGCAGTGCGCCTCGACTATGCCGGTGACGCCGCAATGGTGATCATGCTGCCGGCCGAGGGCACGACTCCGCTCGAGTTGGCCGCAAGCCTCACTCCGGATGACTTGCAGCCGCCCTTCGGCGTTTACGAGCTGCAACTAACGATGCCGAAGTTCGAGTTCGAAACAGAAGCCGCGCTCAAGCCGGCACTGCAATCTCTGGGCATGGTTGAGGCATTCCAATTCTCGGCCGATCTCAGCGGGATAACCGAAGCAGCCGAACTCTTCGTTCAGGACGCTCTACACAAGTCATTCATCGCACTCGACGAAAACGGAACCGAGGCTGCTGCCGCAACAGCTTTGATCGTTGGACTCACTTCGGCACCGCCACCGGCCGAGATGACTGTCGATAGGCCATTCCTGTTCTGGATCGAGCACAGCACAACCGGCGAGTTGCTGTTCTTGGGCCAGGTCACCAACCCGAGTTAGCCGGACGAACACCGCATAGAATCGGCCCATGGCAGGCGCCTCCAAGACGCTCGAGATTTCCGGGCGCGAGATGACCATTTCCAGCATCGACAAAGTCATGTTCCCCGATCAGGGTTGGACGAAGCTCGATGTCGTCGAGCATTTCTTGATGTGCATGGAGGGTGCGCTGCGCGGCGTGTACGACCGCCCGAGCCTCCTGAAACGCTGGAACGCAGGCGTTTCCAAGCGACCACTGTTCGTCAAGCGGCCAAAGGGAGCGCGCAATCTGGTGGACGTGACCTTCCCTTCTGCCCGCCCCGGCCAGATGTTCGCCCCGCGCGACGAAGGCGATGTCATCTGGATGGCGCAGCAGAACTGCCTCGATCTGAACCCATGGAATGCCCGAGCCGGCGACCTCGCCCATCCCGATGAGCTACGCCTCGATCTGGACCCGACGGACAATTACGATTTCGAAGCCGCCCGCGACGCAGCCCATGCGGTGAAGCAGCTCCTCGACGAGGTCGGCCTCACCGGGTGGCCCAAGACCTCAGGCAATCGCGGTGTACACATTTATGTGCGACTCGAGCCTGTGTGGGACTACTACCAGGTGAGAAGAGCTGGGCTGGCTCTCGCCCGAGAATTGGAGCGCCGCCACGAGCTTGTCACGACAGCGTGGTGGAAGGAAGAGCGCAACGGCGTCTTCATCGACTACAACCAGAACGCCTGGGACAAGACGATCGCGTCGGCCTATTCGATCCGCCACACCGGTCTTGTCTCAACACCCTTCGACTGGAACGAGCTCGACACGATCGACCACAAAGCGATGAACATGATGTCGTTCAAGGACCGGTGGAAAGACGTGGGCGATCTGACGGACGGAATCGACCAAGCCGCCGGCCGACTCGAAGCGGTGCTCGAAATGGTGGCAGCAGACGAGGAACGCGGCCAAGGCGAAGCTCCCTGGCCTCCTCACTATCCCAAGATGCCAGGCGAGCCTCCTCGCGTTCAACCGAGCAAGAAGGTGGCTGAAAACTGGGAAGAGGAGGATTAGGTGCATCTTCATCGACTGCTGGCGCTTGGGGGCGTGGCAATCGGCGTGTTGGGTCTCTTCTTCAAGAGCCTCTCCACTGAGGGAGAAGGCGCGCTGCCGGCGTTGAACCGACAGGCCGAGTCATTGCCGGGCAGCATCCCCACGATCTGGGGCGCCCTGGAGCCATGGGGCCGCGTGGCACTCGTCGGATTGATAGCGATTGTGATCTGGATTGCCGTGCGTCCGTACGTCGAGCTGACATTCTCGAGATCCTTCGCCTTTGTCATTGCCGGCTGCGGCGTCGTGCTCTTTGCTTACGCCGTGATCAAGTTCCTCGATGCTGTGGACAGCGCCCGCATGCTGGAGGCAGCTTTTCAGCAGGCCGTTGGCGCCGGTGTTGCGGGCGTTTCCGCGTGGTCAGTGAGCCCAAGTATCGGGTTCTTCGTACTCTCAATCGGCACGGTTGCGGTCGCTCTCGGAGGCGTGCTCAGCTTGATCTCAACAGCCGGCTAGTTGCAAGCGCGCTGGACCGATCCGTACCCTCGCCTCGGACAGGGCATCTAGGTAAGAGGAGATTCTTCATGCATCTACACCGGCTAACTGCGTTAGCGGGGGTGATCATTGGTGTCATCGGACTGTTCTTTGCGGGGCTGACCACAGACGGCGCAGCAGCGCTGCCGGCGCTCAGCCAGCAGAGCGACTCCTTCCCAGACGGTATCCCAACTATCTGGGGTGGCCTGGCCACCTGGGCACAGATCGTGCTGGTGATCCTGATCATCGCTGTCATCGCAATTGCTCTCATGCCGGAGCGCAGCGAGACGTACCCGCGGATGATGGCTCTCGAGACATCGGTGATTGGCATTGCCCTGCTTGCCTACGCACTCGTCAAATACCTGGACGCCACCGACAGTGCAGACACCTTGGAGGCGGGCTTCGCTCAAGCTGCTGGGGCCGGAGTTCCGAACATACAGGCATGGAGCGTCAACCCGAGTGTGGGTTTCTTCGTGTTGATGTTGGGCACGGTGGTTGTTGCTCTCGGTGGGCTGATGAGCCTGCTGGCAACGAGCGAGTAGCCGAATACCCAGCGCGAGCTGCACACGTCGACAACGTTCCTCTTAGCCAATCTGAGTAGGGAGATGACTTTGTCGCGCGTGCGAGCCACATTCGTGTTCTTCATCGCGGCCTGGATGTTTGCGACCATCCCGGTCGCGGGAGCCGCTCCGGGAAACCCCGGCGATCCAATCAAGCTGAACGCCGACCTCGTCGCAGGTGGCGATGTCGCCACCCCCGGCGGCCACCTCACCACGCCTGACTCCGAACATGTGGTCTATCGAGCCGATCAAGATACCAACGGCGTCTTCGAGCTCTATGCAGCACCGATCGGTGGCGGTCCCACCCTCAAGCTCAACGATCCTCTACCAGCCGGCGGAAGCGTATTCGGCGGCTTCACGATCTCCGCCGACTCGCAATACGTGGTGTTCCAGGCAGACGGCACCGTCAATGACGTGTTCGAGCTCTATGCAGCACCGATCGGTGGCGGTCCCACCGTCAAGCTGAACAGCACCTTGCCCGCCGGTGGTGCCGTTTCCTCTTCCTTCTTCGTCTCGCCCGACTCATCACGCGTGATCTATCGCGCTGACGAGGATGTCGACGAGGTACAGGAGCTGTGGTCCGTCCCCATCACAGGCGGCACTCCTCAGCAGCTGAACGGAACGCTGACCACAGGCGGCGACGTCCAGCTCGGCTTCGCGGTGTCACCTGACTCTTCGCGCGTCGTCTACCGAGCCGACGAGGACGGGGACGAAGACTTCGAGGTCTACTCGGTGCCAATTGACGGAGGGACGTCAACACGACTCAACGGGACTCTCACCGTCGGCGGTGACGTGCTCGAGTTCGGCATCGCTCCCGACTCCAGTGCTGTGGTCTACCGCGCCGACCAAGATGCCGACGGATCTGAGGAGATCTACTCGGTGCCGTTGGCGGGCGGGACCTCCACGAAGCTGAACCAGACACTCGTCATGGGCGGCGAAGTTGACGCATTCGAGATCTCCAGCGACTCAGCGACCGTCGTATACCGCGGCGATGTTGTGAACCTCGGAGCCGAAGAGCTGTTCGCAGTGCCGCTGAGCGGAGGCGCCAGCACGACTCTCAACGGAACACTCACCTCCGGCGGCGACGTCGTCGAGTTCCGTACTTCGCCGGACTCGTCAAGCGTCGTATATCGCGCAGACCAGGAACAAGACCAGGCTTTCGAGCTCTACTCGGTTCCGATCGGCGGAGGCAACACCGTGAAGCTCAACAACAACCTCCCTGCCGGGCGGGCCGTCTCGAGCGACTTCACCATCACAGACAATTCAGCCCGTGTCGTCTTTCGCGCCAACGAGGCGGCAGCGAGCGTCGATGAGCTGTTCACCAACCTCATCGGGGGGGGCAGCCTCCGCAAGCTCAGCGGATCACTCACGAGCAACGGGACGGTCAGCGGCTTCGCCGTCTCAGCCGACTCGAAACACGCCGTCTACTTCGCCAACCAGAACAAACTGGCCCGTTTCGAGCTGTTCTCGGTGCCGCTGGTCAAGGGCAACGACGAGGTACTCAATGGCACGTACCCAAGCGGTGGAACGACCCAACCCGACTGGTCGATCGCATCGAGCTCCGATCGTGTGGTCTACATCGGAGACCAGCTAGCCGACAATCGCATCGAGCTCTTCTCGGTCGGCATCCGTTCCAAGTGCGCCGGCAAGTCTGCCCACTTCGTTGGAACCGAAGACTCTGACATTCTGACGGGCACAGCCGGCGCCGACGTCTTCGTGAGCTTCGAAGGCAACGACGTCATCACCGCCAATAGAGGAGCCGACACCGTCTGCGCCGGAGCAGGTGCCGACGAAGTCAACGCTGGAGGGGGTAATGATCTCGTGTACGGCGGCGCAGGCCGCGACACGCTCAACGGCGGCTGGGGGATGGACACCCTCAACGGCGGCAAGGGCAACGACACCATCGCCGCCGGCAACGGCGACGACACTGTGGCCGCAGGCGACGGGAACGATGTGGTGACGGGCGGCAAACGCCACGACACGATCGAAGGTGGCAAGGGGGCAGACACCATTGCCGGGAACAACGGCAACGACACACTGAGGGGCGGGAACGGCAACGACGCCCTGAACGGTGGCGCGCACCGCGATGACTGCGTTGGTGGTGGCGGCACTGACACCGCGGCAGCATGCGAAACCGAGGCAGGCATTCCCTGAATCGGAGCCGACCCGTTCGACTTGGGCGCTAAGCCCTTTGAGCGCGCACGAGCACGTCGTGCGCCACTCTGACGACGCCGTCGCGGACTACCTCTCGGTACACCTTCTCGTTGCGGAGAATCGTGAGAGAGGCGAAGTCAGCAGATAGTTGGGACTCGGTGAAGAGCACCTCTGGCATGGGGGGCCCGCCGACTCCATGATCGAGATTGTCGAGGTGGTGGGCGATGAGGAAGATCTCGCCGCCCGGCGCCAGCGAAGCCACTGCTTTGGCATGCGCCGCGAGCCGCATGTCGGGCGGTAGCTGCAGGTAGGACAGCACTACGAGGTCGTAGGTTGGCTCCGGCTGATAGTCATCAATCGCGTCACATACCTGGAAGTCGACCGTTGTACCGGCCTGTTCGGCGAGCTCGCGTGCTTGGCGGATCCCTATCTCAGATTGGTCGAGGCCGGTGACGGCGTGACCCTGGAGAGCCAACCAGACCGAATTACGACCTTGACCGCAGCCGAGATCGAGAACTCGACGCGGCGACAGCCCGGCGAGCTCCGCTGCTACGAATTGATTCGGCTCGACTCCATAGAGCTCGACTGCCCCGGAGTACCGCTCATTCCAGGCGGTGACTGGGTCGGCCTTCGGGGCGACCCGGCGCCGCAGCCAAGACAGAACCTCTGCTGCGTTCTGATCCGGTGGAAACACCGGGTAGATGACATGTTCGATCCGCCCGTTGCGCACGATCAACGTGAGGCGTTTGTAGAGCTTCATGCCTCCGGCGTGCATCGTCGGCAGCCGCAGCGCCTCACCGAACGCTCCTGCTGCGTCAGAGAGAACTGGGAAGTTCACATGGAGACGGTCGACCATCTCTTGCTGATAGTCGGTGGACTGGACCGACAGGCCGTAGACCTGTGCACCCAAAGCGGCCAGCTCCTCGTTGTGATCTCGAAATGCGCAGGTCTGCGGCGTACAACCCCGCGCCCCGGGGACCATCTCCCAGCCTTCTGGCAGCTCCGCATCGGGCCGACCTGTCATCGGATATATGTACACGACCGCCCAGGGAACTCCGACGCGGGACAAATCGACATGCTCTCCGTCCGTTGCCGGCAGGGAGATAGATGGCAGGTGCATCCCAGACAAGTGGTCAGCTCCGCCGTCGTCGATTGGTACGGGCAGATCAGCTGGGAGTCCTTCGAGGCTCATCGCCCGGACAGTAATGCCAGCTGAGCCACTCGCCAGCGCCGCAGCGTCCATGCGAACAGAAGACCAACCGCCGCGAGCCCAGCGCCAACCAGCAGCATCGTCTGCACCCCTGCCGACACCGCCGCGGCGACATCGGCAGACGCTGCGACATCGACGCCGCCAAGCACGTCGCGCACGACTTCGATGTCTGCGATGCGCCCGGACATCACAGAGAAGACGATGCCGCCGCCGATTGCTGTGCCGCCCGAGAAACCGATGTTCCGCCCGAAGTCGTGAGCTGCCGTCACCCGGCCGATGACTCGATCCTCAGTCGTCAGCCTCACGACTTGCAGCGCCGCGTTGGTGGCAACGCCGAGACCAAACCCGACGAGGCTGAGGGCCGCGAAGATCAGCCACAGCGCCACCTGTTCGTTGATCAGACCGGCTGTCGCCAGCATCCCGCCAGCCGAGGTCGCACAGCCGATCATCATCAGCACTTCAGGTGCATCTCTGTCCTGGAGACGCCCGCTTAGGTTGGCGCCGATCGTCCAGCCGATCGTGACGAATAGGACTGTCCAAGCGGTGAGAGCTTCCGACCCAAACCGAGCGGCACGCACGTAGATAGGGCTGAACACGTATGCGCCGATGCCGCCGGTGAGCAGGAATGCAATCGACAGCCATAGGGACCGGTAGGGATTGACCAGGAAGTGCTCGACACGCACGACGGGCGCCGTCGAGCGGTTGGCGTGACGCCAATACAAGATGGCGGCGCCCGCAACAATGACGCCAAGTCCGGCCGAGCGCACGTCGAGTGCGTCGAGCGCCAGCACGAGGGCGACGAAGAAGAGGCCGACAATCGCAAGGCCGCGCCAGTCGAATGGTTGCCGTTCGGCTCCGTCCAAAGGTCCGGGCAGAGTGGTCAAGCCCAGATATCCCCCCACTACAACGAGCGGGATGATGACCAGGAAGATCCACCGCCACCCAGCAAAGGTGAGTACCAATGCCGCAATGGCCGGACCGGCCACTGCGTTCACTCCCCACACGGTCGCTCCAGCAGCGTACGCAGGGCCGACCATGCCGGAGCGGTACACCAGCGGCACGGCCGCCAGGCCCGAGGTGAAGACGAGTCCGCCCCCGGCACCGTGGGCGATTCGAGTGAGAATCAGCACTTCCATGGATGGGGCAGCAGCAGCCAGGACCGTGGCGAAGCCGAAAACGGCCACACCAACACGGAAGATGGCTCGCACTCCGAGTGAGTCGACAAACGGACCAGCCGCAACGCTGGCGATCGTGGCCGAGACCAGGTAGGCGGTCACCACCCACGGCAGCAGATTCACCTTTCCGAGGTCGGCCGCTATCTCGGGCAGTGCCGCAATGGCCGCCAGACTCTCGAAAGCCGACAGGGCCACCATCAAGAGAATCGCAACGGATACCCGCCTGTACTGGGGAGTGAAGAGACCGTCGCGACCTGCCATCAGGCAACGCTACCTAAGAAGCCGGAATGCCTGCGGACTCCAATGCGGCAGCCAGACCATCGGTGTCGGCGACCGTGACGGTGAGACCCGGATGAGGCTTCATGCCGGGAATGAACGCTTTGATTGGCTCGATGAATCGGAGGCAGACTCCCTGCTTAGTCGAGCTACCGAATGTCAGACCGTGATCGACCCACGAACCGCGAATTCCGATCGCCTTGAACCACTTGTAATCGCCGGAGCGTTCGTAGCCGGCGATGTTGGCGAGAGGGATTCGCAGGTCCCAGCGGCCGAACTTGGCATGAAAATCGTCTGCGGTAACCGTCACTAGAGAGTTGCCTCGCCTGACACCAAGCGGTGTGAGCAGCCACCTGTACCGGGGCTCGAAATCGAATTCAAACATTTTCATATCAGGAATACGGATCGCATGCCCGGATTGTACGAGCGCGATTATGCGTTGAAATCACCACCTAGAATTAGAGCGACCACTCAAAGTTTGTGAGGACCGCCCATGGCCAAGAACAACCCCGGCAACATCAACCGGCGCCGCGTCGCCATCGTCGATGGCCTGCGCACCCCCTTCTTCAAGTCGGGTACCGCTTACCGCGACGTCACCACGCTGGATCTGGGCGCTGCAGTCGTCAACGAGATGTTGCAGCGCGCCAATTTGGAGGCCGGCCAGATCGACCAGATCGTATTTGGAGCCGTCGTCCCCGATGTGGCAGCGCCGAACATTGCCCGCGAGATAGCGCTGCGTAACAACATGCCCGAATCGGTAGACGCCTACAGCGTGAGCCGTGCTTGTGCGACCTCGACACAGTCGATCGTCAGCGGTACCCAATCGATTCTGAGCGGTGATGCCGACATCGTCGTTGCCGGGGGAAGTGACTCTCTCTCCAAACCGCCCATCACATATAGCGACGCCTTCATCGATGCACTGATGGCGGCGAATTCCGCCAAGGACATGCCGTCGAAACTGCGAGCATTTTCTGGGGTCCGCCCCAAGGACCTCGCACCGAAACCGCCGGCACTTGCAGACATCTCGTCCGGGCTGACGATGGGTGCCGCCGCCGAGAAGATGGCGCGCGAGAACGGCATCACTCGGGAGGCCCAGGATGAATATGCCTTCGAGTCACATCTCAAAGCAGTTGAGGCATGGGGGAAAGGCATTTACGACGAAGAGGTGATGCCGTTTCCGATTCCGCCCAAGTACAAGGACACTGTCACCAAGGACGGCATACCCAGAGCCGACTCAACAATCGAAAAGCTGTCGACGCTGCGGCCGGCATTCGATCGCAAGTACGGCAGCGTCACCGCCGGCAACGCCTCGCCCCTCACCGACGGCGCAGCTGCGGTGCTTCTGATGGAAGAGAAGACGGCAGAGAAGCTCGGCTTCGAGATCAAGGCTCTTGTCCGCTCCTGGGCATTCGCAGGGCTCGACCCTTCATGGCAGATGCTCATGGGCCCGAGCTTTGCGTCACCCAAGGCACTTGACCGGGCGGGCATGACCATGGAGGACATCGATGTCGTCGACATGCACGAGGCATTCGCCTCGCAGATGCTCTCGAACATCCAGGCGTTCAAGTCCGCGGAATGGGCCAAGAAGCACCTGGGCTCGAGCAAAGCAATTGGAGCAATCGATTTGGACAGGCTGAATCTCTACGGTGGCTCGATCTCACTCGGTCACCCATTTGCGGCGACCGGCGCTCGCCAAGCGTTGACAATGGCCAACGAGCTAGTGCGACGCGACGCCGGCACCGCACTCATAACTCAGTGCGCAGCCGGCGGCCTCGGTGCCGCGCTGATCCTCGAACGCTGAAGGGACAGACAGTGACCACAACCGACCGTGCACTCAAGAACATCCACTTTGACCTCGATGACAACGGCGTCGCCACCGTCCTCATGGATGTTCAAGGCGACGCAATGAACACGCTGGGTGACGCGTTGGGGGACGACCTGTACCCACTCATCGACCGCCTCGAAAGCGACCCGGCCATCAAGGCCGTTGTCATCGGCTCAGCCAAGCCGCACAACTTCCTGGCGGGCGCCGATATCCGCTGGCTCCGGAAGATCGATGACGCCGATTACGCCGTCCAGCGCCTCGCTCAAGCCCAGCAGGCGTTCCAGCGCCTCGAAGATCTAGCTACCAAGCACGGCAAGCCCGTCGTAGCGGCCATCCACGGCGCTTGCCTGGGCGGGGGTTTGGAGCTGGCGCTGGCATGTTCGATGCGCATCTCTTCGAACGATGAGGGGCTCACCCAGCTGGGCCAGCCAGAGGTGAAGCTCGGGATCATCCCCGGTGCGGGAGGTACTCAGCGGCTACCCCGGTTGATCGGAATCGCTGCGGCCCTCGACCTCATCCTGACCGGCAAGTCGGTGCGTCCGTACAAGGCGCTCAAGCTCGGACTCATCGACGAAGCTGTTCCCCGTGAGTACCTAATCAGTATTGCTCAGAAGCGGGCGGCAGAGGCCATAGGCCAACCGGTTCTCTCCGACGGTGGGCTGTCGATGGGCAAGTTGAAGAGTTGGCTGTCGCCCGCCCACCTTCAAGAGCTCGCCCTCGAAGACAACCCAATGGGGCGCAAGATTCTGTTTTCCAAGGCGGAAGAGAAACTGCTTGCTGAGACCAAGGGCAACTATCCGGCGCCGGAGGCAGCATTGCGCGCCGTCAGGGCGGGCATTGAACGCGGCTCGGTCGTCGGTTACGCCACGGAGCTGGAGGAGTTTCGCCACCTGATCACGTCACCGGAAGCCAAGGCCCTGATCTCGATCTTCTTCGCCACTCAGGACCTGAAAAAGGACACTGGTGTGACGACCGATGCTGCGGCCAGGCCGGTCCGCAAAGTCGGGATTCTTGGCGGCGGATTGATGGGCGGGGGCATTGCGGCCATCAATACGATGAACGCCGGCGTGCCATCGAGGATCAAAGAGTTGGACGAAGCAGGCGTGGCTCGCGGTCTCAGCTACGTCGCGAAACACCTCGCCGGCCAGGTGAAGCGGCGTCGCATCCGACAGCGCCAGGCCGACAAGGCTTTGACGATGGTGACGGGTTCGGCGGAGTGGAAAGGCTTCGGCAACGCCGATCTCATCATCGAGGCTGTATTCGAGGATCTCGACCTCAAGCGCAAGATGCTGGCCGAAGTAGAAAGCGTCGTCGGAACGGAAACGATATTCGCCTCCAACACCTCGTCGCTGCCAATCGCCGACATCGCCGCCAACGCAGCTCACCCAGAGCGGGTCATCGGGATGCACTACTTCTCGCCGGTTGAGAAGATGCCGCTCCTCGAGATCATCACCACCGACGAGACCGCCGACTGGGTAACCGCAACTTGTGTCGAATTCGGCAAGCAGCAAGGCAAGACGGTGATCGTCGTCAACGACGGCACCGG
>JAHEJX010000054.1 GCA_024638645.1 Actinomycetes bacterium | reverse complement strand
CTCCCAGATCTGCGTCCAGGAGTTCGACCAACAACCAGGTTGACGAGGAGTCCCCGTCGCCACCCAGATCACTCACCACCCGGAGCGATATCGCGTACCCACCCGAGTCCGGTATCCGGCAATATGCGCTAGCCGACCAACCTTCTGGCAAGTGACGGTTCGCAGAGTTGCCCTAGACCTCGGCTGATGAGTAGCGGTCGGCGGGGTCGATGCCTAGTTCGGATTCAAGGCGGGTTATCTGCTGATCCAACCAGAGTTCCCCTGCACCGTCCTCAAAAGCAACAAGGCCTTTGGCGACCATGTCGTGCGTGATAAGCGCGTGCTCGATGCGGCGTCCCCCAACGAGGGGCGTGAAGCTGCCGAGGCTGGAGCGAGCGGAACCGAGATTCTTCACTCCGGATCAGGTTGAGGAGCTGTCGGAGGTGATAGACGAGAGGTATCGCCTACTTGTATTGGCGGGTGCTTACACGGGGTGTCGCTGGGGCGAACTCGTCGGTCTGGAATCTGAAGACCTTGACCTTTTACGACGACGCTTGACTGTACGGCGCACCCTGAGCGAAGTGTCCGGACATATCTCTGTCGGCCCGCCCAAGACACCTGCTGCACGCCGTGCGATCACTCTGCCTTCGTTTCTAGTTGATGAGTTCGCGGCGCAAATTAGCGGCGAGCCGCACGACCGCGTCTTTGTTGCACCGAGTGGCGGCCCGCTTCGGGCGTCAAACTGGCGGCGGCGGTTCTGGTATCCAGCAACAAGACAGGCCCAACTCGGCGCGCCGGATATCCATGCACTTCGCCATACCCACGTCGCGATGCTGATTGCCCAGGGCGAACACCCAAAAACAATCGCTGACCGCCTGGGCCATACGGATGTCAGGACAGTATTGAATGTCTACGGGCATCTATTCCAGGGCCTCGACGAGGTGACCGCTGACCGACTTGAAGACGCAAGAAACGCCACTCAGACGGGACGTGTGCGGGACGAACCTCGAGGCGCGGTCCTACCGTTTGAACGATAGGTTGCGGAAGCCGTTGACGCACAACGGCTCCCCGCTGGTGGGCGCTACTGGGATCGAACCAGTGACCTCTTCCGTGTCAGGGAAGCGCTCTCCCGCTGAGCTAAGCGCCCTCGTTGGGGTGGCGAGGCTAGCAAGCCAAACCCGAGGCGACGCCGGGAATCGAACCCGGGTAGAGGGTTTTGCAGACCCTTGCCTAACCACTCGGCCACGTCGCCGAAAAAAGGGCGGTCAGCGCGACCGCCCTTCTGAGCGGACGACCGGGATCGAACCGGCGACCTCAACCTTGGCAAGGTTGCGCTCTACCAGCTGAGCTACGTCCGCAAGGGCCTGCAGTGTACCAGACCCATATCAGGTCAAACGTCCACATCTATGAGCCAGTGGAGCCGAAGCCGCCCTCTCCCCTGTCACTGTCCGGAAGCTCGTCAACGACCTCGAATTGCTGCTCTGCGAATGGCACTACAACCAGCTGGGCGATGCGATCACCGCGGGCGTAGTCGAAGGCCTCTTCACCCTCGTTGATCACGATGGCGTGGATCTCGCCACGAAATCCTGCGTCGAGTATGCCTGGCGAGTTCACCAGGCTTATCCCGTACTTGATGGCGAGACCGGATCGCGGTGCGATCAAACCGACATAACCCTGCGGCACGGCAACGGCGATTCCTGTCGGGACCAGCTTGCGCTCACCAGGCCACACGGTCCCTGCTTCCCTGGCGTATAGGTCGACTCCGGCGTCGCCGCTCGTTGCATGGCTGGGCAGGGGAAGCTCAGCGTCGAGTTGCTTGACGAGTATCTTCAGGGCGTGCATGTGAGTTGCAAGCGTACCGGAGTCGCCCGATGAAGCAGCAGGCGACGCAGCGGAAACCGGGAGACCGGGGCCGCTGGTACTTCCAGATGCTCGGCATAGAGCCGGACGGCGGGCCCACCACGCTTCAGCAAGTAGCTCGCAGCCGCGACGCAACCAAGACCACAGAGCTCGTCACGGGGATGTGGGACGAAACTGTGGAGCTGAAGCCGCCAGCCGGTGAAGCCGATCCGCTGGCGGATTGGACTCCAACAGAGCTGAGCCCCAAGGCATCTTCGAAACGCAGGGTGCGCTGGCCGGTGATAGTCGGGGCCGTGATTATCGGTGCGGTAGCAGCATTCGCGCTGTGGTGGCTTCCGCAGGCTTCTGAGCAGCGAGCCACAACGCACGCCAATCTGATATCCGACTCCCTCACTGGGCTCTACGGCGACCTCGCAGGGCTGCAGAGCGCCTTGGCAATCGCCACTGAGCCGACAAGTGACACCCCCGATCTCGGCACCCTCGGACTGGGCTTGAGCAGCGTATCGGACAGCGCAGCCCGTCTCCTCGATATTGCGAATAGAACGGTTCCCAGCCCTTTGCCGCTGTCGCCGAAGGACGCGTTCTCCGATCTCGATGCCTTCCGCCAGGGGCTCGAACCGATGGCGGCTGAAGCAACCTCGCTACGCAGTGAGGTGGCGGAGATCGCTGAATATCGACTGGCCCTAGCGAACGTTTTGGCCGTCGATGAGCTGCCCCTCACGGCAGACTCTTCGATTATCGCCGAGATGACCGCGAGCCTCGCCAAGGCACTCGCCGACAGCGTTGCTGCGTTGAACTCGATGCCCACCGACGGGCCGTTCGCCGATCACAGGACCCTGGTCGATGCGGAGATCGGTGACTTCGCCCAGTGGCAGGATGACTACCTGACCGCATTGCGCAACGACGAACCCGGCAAGGCTGGTGAACTGGTCGAGCAACTGCGCCTGTCGCGCGATGGCTTGGCTGCCGAACTCGTCGGAACGCTGGCAACGTTGCGAGCCGATATCGACGCCAGAATCCTCGAGCTGGCTGACCGGCTGGCCAGGTCGATCACGGCCGTCCCACGTTAGGCGGCCGTCTCAGGACGCAGGCTCGGCCGATTCCTCGAGTGCTGCCATCTCGCGCTCGAAATCAGAAGCTCCCTGGAACTCCTTGTACACGGATGCGAAGCGTAGGTAGGCAACCTCGTCGACCTCTCGCAGCCCCTCCAAGACGACTCTTCCCACGTCCTGCGTTGTGACCGTGCTCATGGACTCGAAGAGGGCTTCGGTTCGTGCAACCAGACGCTCAACGGTGTCCGGCGGCACGGGACGATCGGCCAGGGCGGACTCGAGACCGGCGCGTACCTTCTCCGGATCGAACGGCTGCATCACACCGGACCGTTTGCGAACCTGGGCGGCGGGAACCGCCCGCTCGTACGTAGTGAATCTGTGTTCACACGTTTCGCAGCGCCGTCGCCGGCGGACGGCCGTGCCGCCTTCCGCGGGGCGGCTATCAATCACGCGGGTGTCTTCACCGTGACACGTTGGGCAGTGCATCGACCGAGCGTAGCCGCGCCCTAGTCTCAGCGCCCATGGCAAGAGGGAAGATCGCGGACAGTGTCGCCGCCAAGGGCGCGGCCTTCGTCGGCGCCGCACGCGAGAACCATCACATCAATCTCGGGCCGGGGCATCAGCTCGAGAAAGAGTGGACAGATGCCGGCCTCGAGCTACCGGATCTAGACGCGATCCGTCGCTACCGCTTCGAGCGCACCATCGAGCAGCTCGAGACCTTTGGCTACGACGGTGTGATCGTGTCCGACCCGATGAATATCCGTTACGTATCTGACAGCACGAACATGCAGCTCTGGATCATGCACAATGCCTCACGGTTTGCCTGGGTGGGTGCCGACCGCTCGATGATCGTGTGGGAGTTCTACGACTGCGAGTTCCTGCCCGCCCACAACCGTCTCGTCGACGAAGTGCGCCCGGCAGTGACACCGACGTATTACCTCGCCGGTCCGCGCTTCGAAGAGCACGCTCGCAGGTGGGCCGCCGAGATGGTTGACGTGTTCCGTGAACATGTCGGGACAGCGAAGCCACGCATTGCAATCGACCAACTCCACTACTCGTCGTACAAGGCGCTCGAAGATGCCGGAGTTTGCATCGAAAACGGCCAGCAACTCATGGAAACCGCTCGCGAGATCAAGAGCGAAGAAGAGATCAAAGCCATGCGCTGCGCCATCCACGCATGTGAGGCGTCCATGGCCGAGATGCATGAAGCCCTCGAACCCGGCATGACCGAACGCGAGCTCTGGTCAATGCTTCATGCCGGCAACATCAAACGTGGCGGAGAGTGGATCGAGACTCAGCTCCTGGCTTCGGGCCCTCGCACTGTCCCGTGGATGCAGGAAGCAAGTAGCAGGGTGATCCAAAAGGGCGACGTCGTTGCATATGACACCGACATGGTCGGCCCATACGGAATGATGTGCGACATCTCACGAAGCTGGATCGCCGGCGACGTGACACCGACGACCGAGCAGGACTACATCTACAACCTGTCACGCGACCAGCTCGAATACAACGCCAGCCTCCTTCAGGTGGGGGCGAGTTACTACGACCTCTCGATGCAATCGAAGCTGCCGCCGATCGATGAGTACCTGCACTACTCGGTGTTCTTCCACGGAGTCGGTCAGTGCGACGAACACCCCAAGGTCCCGCTGGCATATCAGTGGGACGATGTTGGATGGGACGGCCACCTCGAACCAGGCATGGTTCTCACCGCCGAGTCATATGTAGGCAGACGGACAGGCGGCGAGGGCATCAAGCTCGAAGAGCAATACTTGATCACGGAATCCGGCCCCGAGAAGCTCAGTTCTTATCCAATCGACTTGATTCGATAGCTGGCAAGTCGGCGGCGTCACAAAGACTGCATCGGCGGCGGAAACGAGCGCGTGCCTACTCGTCGTTGACTGCGAATCAGCCCGATGAAGACAGCGGGATCTCGAGGACCTGACCCGGCTGAATGACGCTGCCCCTGATGTCGTTCATTCGCTTGATCGACTCTATCGTGGTCCTCACGTCACGACCATCCGGAGTGTGGCCATCTGCAATATCCCAGAGGTTGTCACCTGCCCGGACCTTGTACTGCGCGGTCTGCACTTCGGTGACCCCACTCAATTCCCCGGTGGCTTGAACGCTAGAAGCGAGGAGGAGGACCAGTGCCACAACAATTGTGGAGATGACGATCAACACTCTTGACGGGATGACCGTTAGTCGTGACATCTGGTTCCTCCTCCTGCTTCTTACCGTGTAGGCCGCCGGTAGCTGGGTAAGCAGCTCCCGACCGGCTTGGTTGTCACCGTATTTGTCGCCTGTGACAAATTCCGGTGATCGATCCGTACATCTGGTCCAAACTCGAACATCTGTTCGAGAAAGGGCATCGTAAGCGAACACATGTTCGTAAGTCAAGTCGAACATATGTTTGGTGATTCGCGAAATTCGACCTAGAGTGGCCTGCGAAAGCCATAAGGGGCCGCCAGCAAAGGAATGCACCATGGTTGACAGCGAACTCACCACACGGCAGCAGCAGGTTCTCGACCAGATCCTCAAGACCGTCCGTGAGCGGGGATACCCACCAACCGTGCGCGAAATCGGTGACGCTGTTGGGCTCAGCTCTCCTTCCACGGTCCACAGTCACCTCAATGCGCTCATGAACGCCGGATACATCCGGAAGGACCCGAGCAAACCTCGCGCCATCGAAGTAATCGATACGGGCAACTCCGAGCTGTCATTGCTGCGGGCGCCTGTTCGCGACGTTCCCCTGGTCGGCAACATCGCCGCAGGCTCTCCGATCCTCGCCGAGGAAGACATCGAAGAGATATATCCGCTGCCTGCCGAACTCGTTGGCGACGACCCGGTCTTCATGCTGCGGGTGCGAGGCGATTCGATGATCGACATCGGCATCTTCGATCGTGATTTCGTGGTCGTAAAACGCCAGGAGACAGCCCGCGACGGACAGGTCATCGCAGCCCTCGTCAATGGCGAAGAGGCCACGGTCAAGCGCCTGCAGCGCCTCGACGGACGAGTAGTGCTCAAGGCCGAGAACCCGGACTACCCGCCCATGGTGTTCAGCGAAGGCGTCGAGATTCTCGGAGTCGTTGTCGCCGTCCTGCGCCGCATCGAATAAGCGTTTACGCTCGGTACATGATCGACGCCGAGCTGGAGCGCCTTGTCGCTGAAGAGATCGCCGCGCTCCACGTCACCTTCGAAGCCTGGTTTCGCGGCGAATTAGAGGACCTACATCGCGTCGAGCTCGCACTCGCCGACGACTTCACGTTCATCTCACCACGCGGCGACTCGGTGTCGTACAAGGAACTCATCGAGGGCTTGTATGAGGCCCGTGGTTCTCGGGACTTGCGCATACGAATCGAGAATCCAGAGGTGCAGTGGAGGGCCGCCCATGCAGTGCTCGCAACATACGAGGAGTGGCACGAGCACGCCGACTACACCACCGGGCGCCAGACGACGGTTCTCTTCTGCATCGAAGAGTCGACTCCCGGGGGCCTCCTGTGGCGGCACGTCCACGAGACGTGGATCAGTCCTCCGCCGAGCTGGATCGTGCCGGACCGAGCTAGCTGATTCATCCAGCGAGCGAGCCCACCTGCTTGTCTGTCAGCTCGCCATGCTCGTGTAGCCAGCGGATCGTGTCGATGAGCGAGTCGTCGAGCGGTCGCCATTTGATGTCCATAGCTTCTTCAATGGCGTCTGCCTCGGCGGCGGCGCCGTTGGCGAGCACCCACGGTGGCTCGAAGCCGATCGGCATCCGAATACTGCTCGTCGAAGAGATCCAGTCGAAGGCTCTCCCCAGCGCTAGCGCCGCCGCGGCGGGCGACTTGAAGGGGCGCAGCCGTCGTCCGGCCAACGCCCCAAGCCTCTCGAGCAGATCGTGGAATGTCGGATTGTGTCCGACCAGGATGAAGCGCCTGCCGGCGAACTGAGGATCTACCAGTCTGCTGAGGCAGGTGGAGACGTCACGAACGTCAACAGCAGGGATGATCCCATCGTTGCTGACCCGCAATCGACCGCGAAGTGCACTTATAGCCAGTTGCGACGATTCGCCGAGGTGCGGGTCGTGAGGGCCCCACACGCTGCCCGGATTGGCGATCACGACAGGTGCACCGCTGTCCTGGAAGTCGCGGGCCACCCGCTCGGCGGCCGCCTTGGAGCGGCTGTACGAAGGCTTTGGCATGCCAACCGGCGATTCGGCGGTCAGCGGACCGGCCGACGGCAGCAGTGCAAGTGTCGAAGAAACGTGGACAATCGAGCTGAGGCCGGCCTCTGCAGCAGCGCCGAGGACGTTGCGTGTCCCCTCGGCGTTGACCTGCAACATCCGGTTGTGGGTGCGCGGGTGGAAGCTGAAGATGTTTGCCGCGTGGATGACCGCGTCGCAGCCGCTGACGGCCTCGACGACTGACACCGGATCCATCACGTCGCCGACGGCAACGTCTGCAACCGTCTCACCAAGCGGCTCGAGCGCGGGCGCGATTCGCTCGACCGATCTCACGAACAGGCGCACGTCGTGTCCTGCATCCAACAGCGCAGCCACCGTGTGGGAACCTACGAACCCGGTCCCACCCGTAACGAGAACTTTCGCCACCGTCGACCTCCTCCGCCGAGGATCAATCAGACCACGGCGGGGCGGCAATGTCCAGAGATCGCTAGTCGACCGTTCCGGAAAAGACGAAGTTGGCGGGCCCGGTGACCCAGGCTTCGTCGTCGACTATCTCAACGGTGAGATTGCCGCCCGGCAGCAGGACGTCGATTGGAGACTGCGCTCCTTCGTAGAGCGCCGCGGCAAAGGCAGCAGCCGTCGCTCCGGTACCGGAAGCCATCGTCTCGCCGACGCCACGCTCCCAGATCCTCATACGGATTCGGTTGCCGGACTCGACCTTCACGAACTCCACGTTGGTGCCGTTTGGGAAGATCGGATCTCGTTCGATGCGCGGTCCTAGCTCGGTTACATCAGCTGCGAACGGGTCATCCACAAAGATCACTGCATGGGGGTTGCCGACGCTGACGGGGTGAACGGTGACGCCGGCCACCGCAACGGAATCACTGTCGCCGCGCTTCGGGTGCCCCATGAGGGCTCGCACCCGACCATCATCGAGCACCTCCGCGCCGAGAGGTCCAACCGCCGTCTCGATCTCCATCGGAGCATTGTCGACCCAGCCTCGCGCAACCGCGAGTTTGGCAATACAGCGAAGACCGTTGCCGCACATCTCGGCCTTGCCTCCGTCGGCATTCCAATACTCCATTGCGACCTTCTGCCCGCCGAGTGGAGTTGCCATCAAGACACCGTCGGCCCCTACGCCAAAACGGCGATCGCACAACCGCTGCACGTCGGAGCGCGAGACGACGGCAGGTCCCTCGACGATGACGAAGTCATTGCCGAGCCCTTCCATCTTCACGAAGTCCACGCCGCCTCCTCGATGGTCTTGCTAGCGATACGCAGAGCGTCATTCAACATTCTGCCCGGGTCATCGTGCCACGGAATCCATTTGATGCGTGGATCTCGACGAAAGAAGGTGCGTTGCCGCTTGGCCAGGGCCATCGTGGCGCGGATTGCAGCGTCACGACCTTCCTCGATCGAGACGGCGCCTGCAACGACTGGGAGTAGCTCCTTGTACCCCACGCCTTGACTGGCAGTCCGTCCGAGCCGAGGCGCCACCTTCTTGACTTCGGCGAGCAATCCTGCGTCGAGCATGGCATCGAAGCGGGCTTCGACCCGGTCGGCAAGCCCGTCACCCGGGTCAACGCCAATTGCGCAGAGTGGGAGCCGAGACTTGTACTCGCGCACTGCTGTGGCCATGGCGCTCGAAGAGCGCTGCGTCGGCGTAATGCCGGTAATACGGTGAATCTCCAGAGCACGAGCGACTCTTCGCGGATTGGCAAGGTCGACATATCGAGCCACGTCCGGGTCGATTCCAAGCAGCTCAACCACTGCGTCGGTCGGCGCCATTTTCTCCACCGCAGCCCGTACGTCAGGATCAGACGGCGGGAAGTCGAGCGGGTCCACAAGCGCCCGGAAGTGGAGCCCTGAACCGCCGGCGACGATCGGACGGCGACCCCTCATCATGACCTCGTCAATCACCGGCACACCGAGCCGCTGGTGCTCAGCAGCCGTAAACGTCTCCTCCGGCTCCGCCACGTCGATCATGTGGTGCGGGACTGCAGCCTGGTCTTCGGCGGAGGCCTTGGCGGTGCCGATGTCGAGGCCCCTGTATACCTGCATCGAGTCGACACTGACTATCTCACCACCGAGCGCTGCTGCCAGTTGCATAGCGAGCCCGCTCTTAGCTGAGGCGGTTGGCCCGAGGACGGCGATTACACCCACGCCGACTAGACGACGACGCCGAAGAGGTTGTGGGGAGCTGCCCGAATGATCTCGACACTCATGAACCTACCGGCATCGAACTTCCCGTCGACGTGGACGGGGCGGTTGCCTCGGGTGCGTGCGGTAGCCACCAGGGGGTTCTTCTTAGAAGGACCCTCGACGAGGACCTCTTCGGTCTTTCCGACTTGCTCCATGTTCTTCTCGAAGGTGATGGCGTTCTGAAGAGCTACCAGCCGCTCAAAGCGTTCCTGGATGACCGCCTTCTCGATATGGCCGGGCATTGTCGCCGCCGGCGTCCCCGGGCGCGGCGAGTACTGGAAAGTGAAGGCGCTGTCGAAACGGGCGGCGGCCACGACGTCCAGCGTGTCCTGGAAGTCCTGCTCCGTCTCGCCAGGGAAACCAACGATGATGTCCGTGGACACGGCTAGGTCGGGAATGATCCGACGAGCCATTTCGAGCTTCTCGAGGAAACGCTCGCCGTTGTAGCCGCGATGCATCGCCGCCAAAATCGAATCGCTACCCGACTGCAATGGGAAGTGAAGCTGTTCACAAACAGCCGCACTCTCGGCCATGGCATACATCACATCTTCCTTGATGTCCTTGGGATGCGGGCTGGTGTACCGGATGCGGCGGATACCCTCAACCTCTCCAACCCGCCTGAGCAGATCTGCGAATATCGGGCTGCGGCCGTTCAGATCGAGATCTCGCCCATACGAGTTGACGTTCTGGCCCAGCAGAGTTACCTCGACAACACCTTCGCCGGCGAGCTGCTTGACCTCGTTGATGATGTCACTGGGCCGCCGCGAGATCTCGCGGCCGCGCACCATCGGCACGATGCAGAAGGTGCACGAGTTGTTGCAACCGATCGTGATTGTGACCCAGGCCGAATGGTCTGAGTCGCGATTCGCCGGCAGCATCGATGGCATGTCTTCGACGGAGGTTGTCTCGTCCCACACCTCGGCGACCGGCCCCCACTCTTCGGAGTGGTCTAGGAGATCGAGCACACGATGGGTGTTGTGGGTGCCGAACACGACGTCGACCCATCCGGCTCGCTCCAGGATGGCCTCACGATCCCGTTGCGCCATGCAGCCCCCGACGAGGATCTGCATACCTGGGTGTTCGTCCTTGACTGCCTTGAGCGATCCGAGGTAGCCGTACAGCTTCATATCGGCGTTCTCTCGAATCGTGCATGTGTTGAGGATGACAACGTCGGCAGACTCAGGAGCCGAGGCCGGCACCATCCCATCGGACTCGAGGAGTCCACTGATGCGCTCGGAATCGTGTTCGTTCATCTGACAGCCGTACGTGCGCACGAAGTACGACTTACCGACGCGCGAAGCCACCCGCTGCGGTTTGCGGGAGGGCATGCCGAGGAGAACTGATTCGGTCATGAGGTTGGAAAGGGTAGCCAGTAGTCGGTAGTCAGTAGCCGGCTAGCTGTCCTCAACGAGGTCGCGCATGGCATCGACGGCAGCGGTGACCGCGTGGACGGTCGGACCGGTTGTGTCGCTCCAGTCGACTTCCCAACCGTCAACCCGAGCCACATCGCTGACTATCAGCGCCGCTGTGGCGCTGATTCCGATGCGCTGTCCGACCGCGAATAGCGATGCGACCTCCATCTCTACCAGCGAGGCACCGCCTTCGATAGCCGCCTCGAGATCTGAGCGAGTCGAGCGGTATGGGACAGAGACGGTCCAGGTTCTCGCGGTTGTCACGCCAGGCATACGCTTCGCAAGGGCTGCCGTGAGCTCTGGATCCGCATCAACGTGCGCCGACGGTGCGAGATAGGCGTTCGACACCGCATCACTCCGCAGCGCCGAGTGGATGAGAACAGTGTCCCCGATCCGGTAGTCGGCGGTCAGCGCTCCGGCCGTACCCACGGCTGCCGCGTAACGAGTCTCATCTCCCAAGAAGCGAAGATGCTCGAGCTGGGTCGCCATCGCTGCAGCACCGGGATTCAGGCAGGCAATGAGCACAGGCGCCTCGCCGTCGCTCGTCATCAGCATTGTGGCGTTCGAGACAGTGAGTTCGCGGTTCTCCTCGAACTTCCCGCTTTCGACGAGGACGCGAGTCACCGGCGCTTGGAATGTATACACCACGCCGATCGGCAGTGTGCCCGGCGTCCATCCTGACTGGATTGCCCAACCCAGGAAGTCTTCCGGTGTGTAGACGTATTCGTCACTCATTCGAGCAAGTCTGACACCAACCCTGCACCGCTGCGAAAGGCGGCCTCTACCGGGCGTAGTCCCTTGCGCGGTACTCGCGGATCACGGTCACTTCGATCTGGCCCGGGTACTGGAGCTCGCTCTCCAGTCGGCGGGCGATAGTGCGCGAGAGGTCGCCTGCGGCGAGGTCGTCGACTTCGCCGGGATCGACGACGACACGAATCTCACGACCCGCCTGCATCGCAAAGACCCTGTCGACACCTTTGAATGATGATGCGATGTTCTCGAGCTGTTCGAGTCGGCGCACGTAGCTTTCAAGGGCTTCACGCCTGGCCCCGGGGCGTGCAGCCGAAACGGCATCAGCCGCCTGTACCAACACTGCAATAAGGGTGCGTGGCTCGACCTCGTTGTGGTGCGCTTCGATGGCATGCACGATGCCTGCGTCCTCGCCAAAGCGGCGGGCGATCTCGGCGCCGATGAGTGCGTGGCTGCCACCAACTTCGTGCGTGACCGCCTTGCCGATGTCGTGCAGGAAGGCAGCCCGTTTGGCTTCTTCTGGCTCGATCCCAAGCTCGGAGGCGAGCATGGACGCAATCTGCGCTGATTCTACGAGGTGGTTGAGAACGTTCTGGCCGTAGGAGGTGCGGTACTTGAGACGCCCAAGCAGCGTTACGAGCTCCGGATGAACCCGGCTGATACCGACTTCGAGTAAGGCCCACTCGCCTGCGTCGCGCACGCTTTGCTCCACTTGGTCGCGGGCTTTGTTGTAGTTCTCTTCTATCGATGCCGGATGGATACGCCCGTCCTCGATGAGGCGCTCCAACGTGATGCGGGCCACCTCGCGGCGCACGGGATCGAACGTCGACACGCTGACTGCTTCGGGGGTGTCGTCGACGATGAGGTTGACGCCGGTAACTGCCTCGAAGGTACGGATGTTGCGACCGTCACGACCGATGATGCGGCCCTTCATGTCGTCTGAAGGAAGTGCGACGACCGATACCGTTGTCGACGACACGACCTCGGCAGCCAGACGTTGTACAGCTGTTGCCAGCACCCGCCGGGCACGTCGGTCGGCCTCTTCCCTCGCCTTCATCTCGAGGTCCCGCATCAGCACCATGGCCTCGCGGCGTCCCTCGTCCTCCACCTTCTGCAAGAGCTCATCCTTGGCCGCTTGAACATCGAAGCCGGCGACGCGCTCGAGGTTGGAGCGCGCCTCTTCCTTGATGGATTCTGCCTCGCGCCGAGCCTCCGCCACTTCCTCCTCTCGAGCCAGGATCCTCTCCTCACGCTGCGCCAGGTTTGCGGCACGCTGCTCCAGTGTGGACTCTCGGGACTCCATACGGTCTTCGAGCGACTGCACCTCCACCCTGCGGTGCTCTAACGCCTCAGACTCACGCTCTCGATAGCTCTCGGCGAGCGCTCGTGCCTCTTCTTCGGCTCGGGACAAAGTCCGTTGTGCCTCTATGCGGGCGTCACTCAAGACCTTTTCCGCGGCTTGCGTTGCCTCGTGCGTACGCCGTCTATGAACCTCACGGCCCGAGAAGAAGGCGACGATGCCTACCGACAAGCTGATCAACGCTGCGGCAAGCCATGGGTTATCCATCTTCCCTCCAGTCGAGAAGCTGGACTCAGACCCTTTTCGAATTGGGCCGACATCTGTTGAACGGCTGGGAGCGCCATCCACAAGAAGTGCCGAAATGCACGTGTGCCGAGCCCTTGCAGGCTCGGCACACACCAATCACATCAACTACGAATCAGCGGATCTCAGCGCCGTTGGCGCCGCCACCTCCGTACTCGTTCGTGGTCAAGGTCTTGATAGCTTCTCTGTTCTATTTGTCTTTGTGTGTATTAAGTGTGTGGACTTCTGATCGTAGCCCACATACGGTCACCGTGGGACAGGTTTTCGCGCTTTCTTGCATGTGCTCAGCTGACCACGACGCAGGCTGGACCATTTCGTCTCACCTACGCCTACTCGGTATCGACCGTCTCTGCCTCATCGGTGGCTTCCGTGGCTTCCGTTCCTTCGGTTGCCTCTTCTGACTCCTCATCGACAATGACGCCCACCGCACGCAAAACCCGATCCTGGAGCTGCATCGATATCTCAGGGTTCTCCCGCAGGAACAGCTTGGCCTTTTCCCTTCCCTGACCAAGCTGATCACCTTCGTAGGTGAACCAGGCTCCCGCCTTACGAACGATGCCGTGCTCGACCGCAACGTCGAGGAGACTCCCCTCCCGGGAAATGCCCTCACCGAACATGATGTCGAACTCGGCAAGTCGGAACGGCGGAGCCACCTTGTTCTTGACGATCTTGGCGCGCACCCGGTTACCCACATTGTCGGTGCCCTGCTTGATGGCCTCGATGCGACGAACATCGACGCGCACGCTCGAATAGAACTTGAGTGCACGCCCGCCCGGGGTCGTTTCCGGCGAGCCGAACATGACGCCGATCTTCTCGCGAAGCTGGTTGATGAAGATGGCCGTGGTGTCGGAGCGATTGATCGTTCCGGCGAGCTTGCGCAGGGCCTGCGACATCAACCGGGCCTGTAGGCCCACATGGGTGTCGCCCATGTCGCCCTCGAGCTCTGCTCTTGGGACAAGGGCAGCTACCGAGTCGACTACGACAACATCAAGTGCGCCGGAACGGATGAGCATGTCTGCAATCTCGAGAGCCTGCTCTCCAGTGTCCGGCTGAGAGATCAGCAATTCGTCGACATCAACACCAAGCGCTTTGGCGTAAATCGGATCGAGAGCGTGCTCGGCGTCGACGAACGCAGCGATTCCTCCGTTGCGTTGTGCTTCTGCAATCACGTGGAGGGCAAGCGTCGTCTTTCCAGAAGACTCGGGGCCGTAGATCTCGACGATGCGACCCCGAGGAAGGCCACCTATGCCCAGAGCAAGGTCAAGAGAAAGGGCTCCGGTCGGGATGGCGGCGACATTGCGGACGGTTGAGTCGCTCAGCTTCATGATGGCGCCGGTGCCGAATTGGCGCTCGATCTGCGCCATTGCCATCTCGAGGGTCTTTTCCCGATCGAGGTTCTCTTTGGCCATCAGGTTCCTTCCTGGCTTTGTAATGAACTGGATTCCCAGTGAATTGTCTTGATGGCTGGCAAGCTACCGGCCGGGTGAGACAAAACTACAGCAATGTGATTGGATGACACCATAGGCGAACACGTGTTCGATAGCAATGACTCGGCCGCCTTCAGCCGGCCGTATCAGGTATCCCGTGTCCGGTAGTCGCAATGCCGGCCGAATACCGAACAGTTACGACTTGCTACCGGCCCTAGCGGAGGGCGCGCCACACCCCTACGGCGGCCATCAGCAATGTCACTGCGATCTTGGTTACATCGGGCGTTGCGGTTACTTCCGTGCCGTGCGGAGTGAGACGGATGACGGCGACCGAGCGTCCCTCGCTCACTCCTCCGCCGCCTCCTCCCCCGCCACCGTCGTCGGCCCCACTTCCGCCGGCGCCCCAGCCGAAGCCGCCGGCCCGTTCCCAGGCTGCTGCGGTGATCACCACATCGTCACCGATCCGTTCCGGAGGAGAAAAGACCGTGGCCGGTGAGGCTTCTCCGAAGAACTGTGCCAAGAGGTCACCGGTCTTCCGACCGACCATCTCGAAGGGCTGGCTCGCACTCATCGCCGCACCGTCCCAAGAATGGCCGCAAGTGTGACCGCAAGCAGCGCGAACAAGCGGACAAGCATCACCGCATCGAGGACCGGCCGCGTTCGACCGTGCCGGACGATGGCGGCGGGATGGGTGTATGCAGCTCCGGCCCAACCCCGTCTGCCTCCAAGCGATACGGCGAGGCGCTCGCTGACAAGCGTGTAGAGCTCGCCGGACGGGTCGATATGTTGCGTTGTCGCGCGGGATCGTTCGAATTTCACCATGAAGCAACCCTATCGCAGAGCGACCCGATCTAGTTCTGTGTATCGGGCCCCACTGTTTGACGTGATCGACTCGTAGAGGACGACGCTGTCGACTCGCAGGCGTCCAGGAAACTCCGGGTACTGCTCCACCAGGGCGGACAAATCCTGATGTGGCCTGACTCGCGCCAGGCTCAGGTGCGGATGAAACGGCCGCTCCTCCGGTTCGTAGCCGGCGCGCACCGCCGCACGCTCGCAAGCAACCGCGAGCTCCTCGAGCTCGTTGCCACCAGAGTCGACGGCTAGCCACACGACGGTTGCCTTCTTGGGATAGGGGAATGCTCCCAGCCCTCCGAAACCGACGTCGAAGCGCGCTTGAGTGAGCTCCTCCTCGAGTGCCGCCAAGAGCAACTCATGCTGCAACGTCGACGAGCGACCTAGGAATCGGAGAGTGATGTGCCAACCGGGCGGCGGTACGCGCCGCCCAGGAATCCACGGCATACCCGGGGCAGATACAAAAGAGGCGAGGGCGTGGCGGGTGTCATCGTCGAGAGCGGCCGCAAGGAAGAGTCGACGGTCGGTGCCCAATTCAGCCGCCAATCAGAGCCAGCGTTGCGGTTGCGCTTCGCCCTGCAGCGCAAGGCGAAGGTGATGAAGGGCGGCCGTCGTGGTGTACGTCCGCACTCGCTCGCGATCGCCTGGGAACTTCAACATTCGAGCCGATGTGCCGGTTGGGGTATGGACGCCAATGACCATTGTGCCGGCAGGTTTGTCTTGGGGATCGGGCCCTGCGCTACCGGTGACGGAGACGGCAACATCGACACCTAGTGTCTTGGCGGCGCCGGCTGCCATCTCCATGGCGACCGCTTCGCTCACCACGCCATGCTCGGCGATCGTCACCGGGTCGACGCCGAGTAGCCCCTCCTTGATGTCTTGTTGGTATGCAATGACCGACCCGCGGAACGTATCGCTGCATCCGGGAACCGACGTAAGCCGCGCTGCGATCATGCCGCCCGTGGCGGACTCTGCGGTGCCGAGGGACCAGCCCTTGGCTCTGAGCAAGTGGTAAATGACCTGCTCGATCGTGTCTTCGTCTGCCCCGAAGATACGCGGCCCGAGCCTTTCCCGGACGGTCGCTTCAAGCGGCGCGATCAGCGCTTCCGCTTCCTCATTCGTCTTGGCCCACGCGGTCAGACGCACCTTGATCTCCCCCGAAGACGCCAGGAACGCCACGGTCGGGTTGGTGGATTCGTGGAAGATGTCGTCGAACATCTCACCGATGCGAGACTCGGATTCGCCCCAACTGCGGAGCACTCGAGACACCATCACGCCGTCCAGACCGCCGGCCAGCTCTCGCAACGCCGGCAGCACTTGGTTGTCGAACATTGGATACAACTCGGCCGGGACACCTGGGACGGCAAACAGGACGGCACCGTGCGCATCGAGCCGCAACCCAGGAGCCGTTCCCTTCGGGTTGTCCAGCAGGAGCGAGCCGACCGGATGATCCGCTTGTTTGAGATTCGACTCCGGCATCTGGCGGCCTCTGCTCTCCCAGTAGGCGCGCAGCCGAGAGACGTATTCGTCGTCGCGAACGAGCTCTACATCGGCAGCGGCAGCCATGGCTTCGCGGGTGATGTCGTCCTGCGTCGGCCCGAGCCCGCCGCTCAAGATCACGGCGTCTGAGCGGGCAGCCGCCGCCCTGATCTCGTCGACGAGGCGTGCGAAATTGTCGCCGATCACGGTCTGTCTGTAGTGGCCAAGACCGGCATCTGCGAGGCGCGAACCAATCCAGCTGGCATTCGTATTCACGATCTGGCCGAGCAGGAGCTCGGTGCCGACGGCAATGAACTCGACGGAGAAAGTCACGCCCGAGACACTAGGCGGAAGTGCGTTCCGGGTTCGATACCCAATCGGCCAAGGTCAAGTCGGGGGTAACAGTCCGTGATGCCATCGATAACACGGTGGCCAGCACGGATACGCCGACTGAGCCCAGAACGATCAGCATTACAAGTAGTTGCAGGATCACTGCGTCGAACGGATCCACACCAGCAAGCAGGAGACCGGTCATAGCCCCAGGCAGGGCAATGAGCCCGACCACCTTGGTTCGCTCGATCTGGTTGACCAGAGCCAGCTTGGACGCTTGCGGCGCCACGTAGCGGACAACGTGCTCGCGGCTTGCTCCCAGCGCAAGGAGCGCCTCGATCTCTCCGGGGCGATCGCGCGCCAGAGCAACCGTCTGTACGACACCGCCCACGGCCGAGCCCAGGGAATTGCCAAGGGTGATTCCGACGATCACCACCAATCGAACCGGTTCGAGCTCGAGAACGCCGAAGCCGAAGATCACGACGACGCTCAGCATCGCCGAGCCGGCCACCGCGAGGAAGGCCGGGATCACGACTCCCGTCATCTTGGGCGCACGACGACCCACGACATAGGTTGCGACGGACACCATCACGCCGACCCACAGCCAGGCCCACAGCTCGGCAAGGCTCGATTCGAAGATGAGTGTGAACAAAAGGCCCACTGCGATCAGCTGGACGGTGGCCCGCAACGCCGCCCACAAGATCGACCTCTCCACGCCTAGCCGGAGCCGCCAAGAGATCGCCACAGAGACGCCGATCAACGCGACGGAAGCGACAACAACCGGCACCGCCGACAGCCCGAATGTGCCGTCGGGATTCACCGCTAGCCGATCACTTCGGCGATCAAGTCGGTTCCGTAGCCGCCGACGACCTTCGCCTCCAGCCAGTCCCCGGGGTTTCCACGATCGAGCAAGACAACACCGTCGATCTCGGGAGCTTGCCTGTAGGACCTAGCCACCGGCTGGTCGTCCTCAACCTGATCAACCAGCAACTCGAAAGCCTTGCCGATCTGTTCCGAGTTCTTGGTTGTCGTGATGTCGTCCTGAATGGCGCTGAGGTAGCGGAGGCGCTCAGCCTTATCGGTTTCGTCGACCTGACCTCCGTAATCGGCGGCAGGAGTTCCTTCCTCGGCAGAGAATGGGAAGAAGCCTGCCCAGTCGAGTTGCGCAGCTTTGAGGAACTCAGCGAGGCCCTCGACATCTTCATCCGTCTCACCGGGAAAGCCGACAATGAAGCTCGACCGCATCGCCGCCTCAGGGGCAGCAACACGAATCGAGTCGATCAAATTCAGGTGCTTTTCGCCCGTGCTGTGGCGTTTCATGCCCTTCAGCAGTGAGGCCGACGAATGCTGGAGCGAAAGATCGAAGTAATCGGCGATCTTGTCGTTGGAGGCCATTTCCTCGATGAGCGCCGGCCTGATCTCGCGTGGATACAGGTAGTACAGGCGCAGGCGGCGCAGCCCCTCGACGTCGCTGACGAAACGCAGCAAGTCGACGATACCGTCGCCCGGCGCATCGATGTCTCTCCCGTATGCGGCCAGGTCTTGCGCCACGAGGACGATTTCGCCGACGCCTGCGCTCGTCAGATCTGCGATCTCTTCGCGAATGTTGACCGGCGCTCGGGACCGCTGCTTGCCGCGGAAGAGCGGTATTGCGCAGAACGTGCAGCCTTTGTCGCAACCCTCGGCGATCTTGACGTATGCGTATGGCGTTGCGGGCGTGGGGCGGGAGGTGCGACGCAAGATGTCCATGTTCGACGTCGGCGCCGCCGTGATGCGTAGGGGCTCCCATTCGGTCATGTGGTCGAGCCGACCGACCAACTCCGGATAGCGGTCGAGCCCGATAACGGCGTCTGCTTCAGGAAGTGCCTCCACGAGCTCCGTTTCGTAGCGCTGCGCCATGCACCCCATGACCACGAGCTTGGCGTCGGCCCGTTTGGTTTCTGCCATTTCGAGAATGACATCGATTGACTCCTGGCGGGCAGCCTCGATGAACGCACAGGTGTTCACCATCACGACATCGGCAGTCTCCGGCGACTCTGCATCCATGTAGCCGGCCTCGCCGATCATGGATACAACCTTGTCGGAGTCGACCTGGTTCTTCGAGCAGCCGAGCGTCTCGAGCCAGACAGTGGGGGGAGTGGAAGTCACGGATGGTGAGTGTATCGGCGCGGAGAAGCCCTCCGGGTGGAGGGCTTCTCCGCGTGCGACCTGACCCGCTGTGGCTATGGGAAACAGAGGCCCGGCTGGTTGCAGTTGCCCGTTCCGTTGAAGTCGGAGAAGTTGCCGGAGCCGAAGGTTGCCGACCCGGCGCCGACGAAGATGCCCCAGTCGACGTTGTTCACCGTGGTGTTCGCATTGACCTCCTGGGTCCCACCGACCAGCTCCATGCCGGATGCACCGTTCCGGGCCGCCCGGTTGTCCTCGATGACGACCTTGCCAGCAATCACGACGATGCCCGAACCTGTGTTCCGATTGACGCGGTTGGCGACCACTGAGGTGTCGAAGGTCCCCGGATCCTCGAACACCATTCCCGTGTTGTTGCGAACTATGGAGTTGTCTGTGAAGCCGTTGAGTCGCGACAGGCCGGCAGGCGGATTGGTCACCAGGACACCTGTGCCGTTGGCGCGGATCTTGTTCGATTCGGCGGTGTGTCCACTCGAGTTCGAGAAGAAGACACCGACGGCGTTGCGGACGATCCGATTGCCGCGGGCCAGCGAGTCGGCGGCGTCTGCGTAGTCGAGGCCGGCAACCGCGTTGTCACGCATCGTGTTGCCGATGATCGTGGTCTCTTCGGCCGTATTCACACGAATGCCGTTCTGGAGATTCTTGAAGAACACGCTGTCGAGGACGCGGTTCGAAATCCCGCCGATGATGTCGAGTCCTTCGCCGGTAGCGTTAGCCGGCGTGCCGTTACCCGACACGCGAACTCGCTGCACGATCACCTCTCTGACTACTTCGAGCCTGATTCCGGCATCTGCATTGTTCCTGATCCGCAGATCTTCGACTGTGGCGAAGGTGGCGCCACCGACGGTGCCATTGAGGTTGACCCCCCATTCGAAGTTCTGAATCCGACCGTTGCGGATCGTGAATCCGCCGAAGCCGCCCGTCTGCTCGACACCTGATCCGGTGCCGTCACCAGTCAGCGTGTATCCGTTCAAGTCGAGGGCGATGCCGCCGGCGCCGATTACCAATGCCGTGCCGGAGCACGTGAGATCGGACGTCAGAGTGGTGTTGACGACGAGCACATCGCCGCAAGTGGCCGCCGACGCCGCAGGCGCTCCAGCCAACATTCCGGCCAGCAGACCAAGCCCTACCACCGTTGCACGAATCCGGTTCTTCATGTTTCCCCTTCTCGTCCGCGCGCTCAAAGTGCTTGCACCACACTGCAACAAGATTCTGCTGACGGCTCCCTGATACGCGCGGCTCATCCGCCGACCGCCACCCCCCTCAATGGTTGGCGACCGACGGATGAGCGCCATCTGTCTCTCAGACGTTGGCGTAGTCGCGCTTGGTTGTCTCTTGCTTGCGCTCGCCCCGCAGATCGACCATGAAGTCATCCTCACGTCGCGACCGGCTCGCAACTACGAACGCAGCCAGCGTCAGCATCCCACCGACGAACAGCGTCCAAATGATCCCGGCAAAGCCGACCGGCTTCAACGTCTCGTAGTTGTCGAGGTTGTCGGCGAAGTTGGCAACGAGACCTTCGAAGCGGTCAAGCGCCGCCGGCATTTCAGCCAGTGCATTGGCGGTGGCTGGGAAAGTCGCGCCGAGAAAACCATTGAGCTCCTCACCGGTCATACCCATTTGGGCTGCAAGGCCGGGCAGCATCTCGCCCTGCATCTGTGCACCCATTGCCGTAACGGTGTCCAACGCCCCTCCCGCCTGCGCTACGAGCTCCGGCGTGTAGATGGGTTCGAGATTGTCGTTCAGTTGGTCGGCGTCACCGGCCTTGGGGATCAACGTCAGCACCAACGTGGCGATCACGATTGCGGCGCCGATTCCCCCTGTGAGAGCAAGGCCAAGCCAACCCGGCTTATACAGAAGCACCCCGGCCACGATCAGCGCAATACCCGCGAAGAAGAGCCCCCACGGAACCGTGGTCGCCGGGAGGTCTTGCGTCGGAATGGCATCCGCCGACTCGAACAGGGCGCGCTGCGAATCGAGCGTGTCGATCAGCCCGTTGAACGTCGGCACGATCTCGGGAAGGGCCTGCACACCTGCTGCGACGTCTGGGAAGTTTGTTCCAACCGAAGCCATGAACTCTTGCGGCGTGACCCCTAGTTGTTGCGCCATTACGGGCACGATGTCGGCCTGGAACTCTGTTCCAACTGCGCCGAGCATGTCGAGATCGGCGCGTGCTGCGGCAATGGACTCCTCAGCCAACATCGGCCTGAAGTCGTCGATCATTTCTTCGAAGTCGGGGCCGACCTCGAACAGGTTGTTGGAGAATGTGCTTGCGAGAAGAACCACGCCGACGAGCATCGTGAGCCCTGCGGCGATGCGTCGAATCAGTGGTGCGGTTCCGCCAGCCTCGAATACGGCCATTTGTTCTGCCTCCCGGCAAATTAGAAACCAAAGGCGCCCGAATTGGGCGCACGATTGCCATCCTCTGCTCGGCCCCCGATGCCCGCCAGAGGCTAAGGACACATCGTCCTAGAAGCGCTCGGCGGAGAACGTGAGGGTCACAACGACCGCGCCACGGGCCACCTCGACCTGGGTGAATCGGCTCACACGGTTGGCGCCGGTATCGAGCGTGAAGGCCGTCTTCTGCAGCAACGTCACGCCACGCACGACACCGTCGTCGCCGACTTCCAGGACGAGCTCGTCGTCCATTGCAGCGAACCACTCCTTGCCGGCCGGAGCTTCTCCCCGAAATACCGTCGACCCGTCCGTGGGGTCGAGATGCCACAGGGTGTGGCTCAACGAGTCGACGCGAGACGCCAGGTGTAGCTCGTTGTGATCAAATACGACTGGTCCTGTGATGGAGCCGATAAACGGGATCGACCAGCGCTCCGTGCCCGTCGCAGGTTCGTACGCAATGAGTGTCGCGCCATCGTGGGCGAGCAATGTCCCCGGCACTGCCCACAGACCATCGACGTCCTCTATCGAGACGTTCCACATCACACCGCCGCCGCCGATGGGCCGCGCCGCCAACCGGCCGGAACCCGCTCGATACAGAAACGACTCGCCTGCCGCGACCCGCACCTCGAGACCTGCGCTGTTCTCCCACGTGAAAGCCGAGCGACCGTTCGAAGTCTCGAGGCCGATCAAGTCACCGAAGTGGTCGATGAAGACACTGACGCCGGCGTCGTCGATGACGTACTCGAAGACCGTGTCTGTCGCCTTGTAGCGCCAAGACTCGTCGCCTGCTGCGGAGAAACCGGCAAGCTCAGAGCCTGTCTGCGTGATGTACGTCCCGACCTCGGTCACGGCGAGTTCGTCGATACCGCCTGGAACTGTGATGGACCACGAGTCGCATCGGGTGGCGTCGACTCCAACGAGCTGTCCGTCGGGAAATCCGAGCACCACCTCGTTGCTCCATACTCCCCAGCTCGGCCACCGAGTGCCCAGCGGGATCGCCCAGAGCTGCTCACCTGTGCTCTGGTTCCACGCCGCCAACACAACGTCACTGAACTCTGAGTCCGGGCCGTCATCTCGGAAGAGGTCTGGGCAGGAACCTACATCGACCGTCGTGGTCGTGGTGATCGTCATCGAGGTCGTCGAGGTCGTCGGCGGAGCAGACGTTGTCGGTGGGGCGGCAGTCGGACCTGCGGTTGCGGCAGTGACGGACGAGGTGGAAGAGAAGTCGGCCGGCTCTGTGTCGCTGCAGCCCGCCGCCACCAGTATTAGGGCTGTCACGACGAGCGCGACCCATTTCATGCCGGGATGCCACGGCTGCACACTCAGAATGCTGCCGGTCCCTCGTAGTCGGCGTAAAGGACGTGCTCCGGCAGCGGTATGCCCCGGCTCACGACCTGGGCCGGCGTCAGCCAGTCCCACTCGACCACCTCGCCATCAACCGCCTGGATTTCACCGCCGGTGATGCGGCATCTGAAAGCGGCCGACGTGTAGGCAACCTTGTCTCCGTTCGGGTACGTCAGTTCGACCGAGTACACCGCAAGCAACCGCTCCGGTTCTACGTCGAGACCCAGTTCTTCACTCACTTCACGCACGATTGCGTCTGCCGAAGACTCACCAGGATCCAACGCACCGCCGGGAGTGCCCCAGAACTCGTCCGTGCTGTACACAACAAGAACCTTGCCTTCGTCGTTGTGAATGACGGCTGTCGCCGCCGGCATCATTACCAGGGAGGTGCCTACGTGCTGACGAAGATTGCGGAGGTAGTCCGATATCGGCACTAGGAGAGTCTCGCAAACAGCGATTCAATCGCAGGCTTGACGGCCTCGACCGTCGCCGGAA
>JAHEJX010000053.1:3607-23658 GCA_024638645.1 Actinomycetes bacterium | reverse complement strand
ACGCCGTCGGATGTATACAACTCAGACAGGCTGCCCACCGCAGGAAACTCGAGCACAAATTGGTCGGGGTCACAGAGCCAGCGTTCTTCGAGGTCGCCCACTGTTCCGAAAGCGGCATCTGCCTCCAGATAAGTGAACAACCCAAAGAGAGAGGCGCCAAGCAGAGTGGCCACAGCAAGAAAGGCAAGCGACGTCAGTCGCTTGCCGCGGCGTTCATGCCTCTCAACCAGATGTATGTTGTCGTCCACTGAGCGGTCCCGTTTCCTGTTACAAAGACGTCATTGAGTGTTGAAAGGTTCCGGATTTACCATCGGAGCATCGATCCTGGCTGAAGCTCACTCGGTCGGAATCACTCAATGTTAGGTATCGGCCCGGGCAAGAAAGCGGATTGCGGCAAATTGTGACGGAATCGAACGAACCAGAATCGAGCGAACCAGCGGTATACCGACCCTCAGACCTCGAGGGCTGGGACCCAGTGCGCCAACTGGGTGAACCGGGGCAATACCCATTCACCAGGGGACCATACCCGACCATGTATCAGGGTCGGCCGTGGACAATGCGCCAGTACGCCGGCTTCGGGACGGCTGAGGAAACGAACGGGCGGTTTCGATCGCTCCTTGCCGCCGGTCAGACCGGCCTCTCGGTGGCGTTCGACCTCCCCACCCAGATGGGCTTGGACTCAGACGATCCATTGGCAGCAGGCGAGGTGGGCAAGGTTGGCGTCGCCATCGACTCCATTGAAGACATGCGCCGCCTCTTTGCCGATATCCCCCTCGGAGAAGTCACCACGTCTATGACTATCAACTCGACTGCCGCGATCTTGCTCTTGCTTTATCAGCTCGTGGCGGAGGAGCAGGGAGTGCCGGCCGACCGAATAAGGGGCACCACGCAGAACGACATTCTCAAGGAGTACATCGCCCGGGGGACGTACATCTACCCGGTCGGGCCGTCGATGCGGCTCGTCACCAACGTCATCGCGTACGCCGCGAAGGAATTGCCGAGTTGGAACACGATCTCGATTTCGGGGTACCACATCCGAGAAGCCGGCTCCACGGCGGCCCAAGAGATTGCCTTTACGATCGGCAACGGCCTCGCCTACGTGCGCGCAGCCGCCAAGGCCGGCCTCGACGTTGACGACTTCTTGCCGCGCCTTTCGTTCTTCTGGAACTCGCACAACGATCTCTTCGAGGAAGTCGCCAAGTTCCGGGCGGCGCGGCGGCTGTGGGCCCGTTTGATGAAAGACGAGGTTGGCGCCAAATCACCTGCATCGTGGCGCATGCGCTTCCACACGCAGACGGCGGGGTCGACGCTCACAGCCCAGCAACCCCACAACAACATCGTTCGCACAACGCTGCAGGCGCTGGCAGCGGTGCTCGGTGGGACGCAGTCTCTGCATACGAACTCTTTCGACGAGGCTCTCGGACTTCCGACGGAGGAGTCGGCGCTTGTGGCTCTGCGCACTCAGCAGGTCATTGCCAACGAGTCCGGGGTAACTCGATCAGTAGATCCGCTCGCCGGTTCGTACTACATAGAGTCGCTGACAGATTCGCTCGAGGCCGATGCGGCTGTCCTGCTGGCGCAGATCGAAGCCCTAGGCGGCGCCGAGGCGGCGATCGAAGCCGGTTTCCAGCAGAACGAGATCGAAAAGTCTGCTTATGCAGCGGCCAAAGCGATCGACTCGAAAGAGACCATCGTTGTTGGCGTCAACGACTTCATAGTTCCGGAAGAGTCTGCCGTGCCGGTGTTGGCTGTCGACCCTCAACTCGAGCAATCTCAGGTTGAGGGGCTGACCGAATGGCGCTCCCGCCGAGACAACGATGGCGTCGCAGCGCATCTTGCGGCAATCGCCGATGTTGCTCGGGGCAGCGGAAACCTGCTCTATCCCATTCGGTCCGCACTGGAAGTAGGCGCCACAGTGGGCGAGGTGTCTGCTTCAATGCGATCGGTTTTCGGCAGATATCAAGGCTGATCCCGCCAACGACGATCGGTACTCTCCACCTATGGACCAAACCCAGAATCTTCGTTTTCTCGTAGTCGGCGGTGGCCCGGCGGGCCACGCTGCAGCGACAACGGCCGTAGCCGACGGTGCCGACGTCACCCTCGTGGAAGATCAGATCATCGGCGGCGCCGCCCACCTCCACGACTGTGTCCCCTCCAAGGCAATGGTCGCTTCGGCGGCCCGGTTGGCCAACCTGCGGGCGGCCGGCAACGTTGGTATCGACGGCGAGGGATCAGGCGCAGTCGACATTCTGGAGCTCGACCGTCACGTGGCACGTGTTACCCAGAGGCTGGCGAAAGGCTTCACAGACTTGATCGAGTCGCAAGGCGTTCGCATCATCCGGGGTCGGGGCCGTTTCGTGGGTCCCAACAAAGCAGAGGCCGAAACGGAAGACGGTGTGGTCCCGATCGAGTTCGACAAAGCTCTCGTGTCCACCGGTTCCCGCCCGTGGGTGCCCGAGTGGGCGGACTTGGACTACGAACGGCTCATCACGACGCGCGAGGCCTACAGCCTGCCCGCCCTCCCAGAGCACATGATCGTCGTCGGCTCAGGGGTGACCGGAGTGGAGATGGTTCACATCTTCTCGAGCCTCGGGTCGAAAGTGACATTGCTCGTGTCGCGGCATCACGTTCTGCCGCACCGAGATACTGAGGTCGCCATGGTTCTCGAAGACGACTTCATCGACCGCGGCGTGACCCTGCTCAAGGGCAGTCGCGCCAACGGGGCAAACCGCGATGGCGACGGGGTTGTCGTCACGACCGAGGACGGACGCATAGTGCGCGGGTCGCATTGCCTTCTCGCAGTGGGTTCTGTACCGAACACGCAGAACATCGGTCTGGAAGACATAGGGATCGAGATGAACCGCGGCTATGTCGAGATCGACGAGTTTCAACGCACTTCGGTGCCCCATATCTATGCAGCCGGCGATATCGCGGGCAAGATGCCCCTTTCCTCGGTGGCTTCCCAACAGGGGCGAATCGTCGCCAAACAAGTGTTGGGAAGGCGAGTGGAGCCGCTCGACTATGGAAAGGTGGCCCAGGCGATCTTCACCCGGCCAGAGATCGCTTCTGTCGGCCTGGAGGAGGTCGACGCCGCCGCAGAAGGTCGCAAGGTGCGGATCACCAAGGTGCCAATGGCCGCTAATCCGAAGGCTTTGATCGTTGGCGATCCGCGCGGTTTCGTGAAAGTGATCTCGGATCCTGCAACGAGGATCGTTCTAGGTGGTACGGTCGTTGGGCGCCATGCAGCCGAGCTGATCGCTCCGATAGCCCTTGCCGTCACGGCCCGGCTCAAGGTAGATGTGCTCTTCGACTCGATGATGGTCCATCCCTCGCTGTCGGAAAGTGTCTCGGAGGCTGCCGAGTAGGCGAGCTGGGTTCCAGCCGGCCCGCAGATTCATCTCGCAGACCGGGCTCGCGCCAATGCGATGCTGGGGGAGTCCGTCCGCCGAACCCAATCGCGGCTGCGGCTAGTCCAAATGTGACTAGGCCGGTCGCATCATTTGGGCTATTTCCTTTATTGGGCCTGTGCGTGGAGTGCCGGCCGTACTACTTTCGGTGGCAGCACACATGTGAGCACGTTTCGGGTGGGCTCCCGACACGTGTGGGGATTGCATAGGAGTAGGGGGCATCATCATGTCTGATCACACCCACGAGGCGTCCGGCGAGTCGCGCCGGGAGTTTCTCAAGAAGGCGGGCAAAGTCGCCTGGATCGTACCAACCATCCAGGTAGTGAACATGGCCGGCGCCGCGGCCGGAGACCTCAACGGTTCTGCAGTCACGACGACATCGACTTCGAGCACGACCACTGAGCCGCCTGAGTGCAGGGAGTTTGTCTATTACCGCCTCAAGGCCGACTGGAACGGTCAGTCCTACGACTGGCAATCAGGCATCGGAGCCAACGACTGCATAACCGAGGGAAGCGCCATCGATGGGGACGACCTCGGCGGAAGTCTGTCGATTTCCGGCGATGAGCGTTCTGCCACTGTCAGGCACACGCTGGAGAACTGCGAGATCGTGCGAGCTGCGCACAAGGCCGGTCAGGCCTGCGTGGAGGGGCATGTGGCCGCAGACGGTTCGTACGCGATGTTCGAGGCGGGCGACGGCCAGGACATCTCGCATGTCGAGCTTCTCGTCAAGTGCTGCGCCGACGAGGTCGAGTAGGGCCACGTTTCGGCAATCAAAGTGAACGGGGGCTGAATGCCGGGCCCCTTCTAATGCTGCACTCGCCGGTCGAGAAGCGTTGCCTCATTGAAACTGTCGACGATTGCGCTCACGTCCTCGATGAGGCGATCTGCGGCCAACTCGTAGCGAACGGCGAGCTCTTCGGCGATCTCCTTGAGGGTGCGGCTGCCATCCGCGAGTTCCCACACCTCTCGAGCGCTTCTGTTGAGCGTGAAGTAGGTTTCGGTAGCCGGGTTGAAGAGGATCAGCTCATCATCGACCGGTTGTTCCATCACGCCCCGTCCGCGCGGACCTACGACCTCGGCTTCTTTACCCACATGGCGATCTTATTCGCCAGTCTCTCGAGAAGCCGGTAACTCACTAGACACATCGATTGGGTCGGAAGAGCCATTGCGCATGCCCCCGTCACACTGGCAGAATTGAGCCAGTTACGGGCTAATTGGCCATCAGGGCCAGATGGCGGCAATCCGGGGGCATAAATGCGAGTCGTTGACGGCTCACATCGGGGAGGGAATCCTTTCGTTGAAAGGCCCCGCCAGCGCGCCCAGATAGCTGTGATCGATGACCACGTCCTCGTTGGAAGGCTTGTGGTCGGACTTCTCGAGCGTGCCGGGTACACGGCTTCCTTGGCCCTTGGCGAGACCACGGAGAGCACCTGGGAGAACGTGCAAGCCATAGATCCCGAGCTGATACTCCTCGACTTCGATCTTGGTCCGAGCCAGTCTTCGTTCGAAATCCTGCAAAGAGCCGTCGACGCTGGGTTGACGATTGCGGGTTTCACTGGTTCGGGCGACAAGATCGAACAAGCTCGCTATCTCGAGGCCGGCGCTGCTGCAATAGTCCCCAAAGACAGTGGTCCCAGCGATCTTGTGGCGGTGGTCGAGCTCGCATTGGCAGGTCACGAGCTGATGGCTCCTTCGGATCGGCATGCTGCGCTCACGAAGTTGCGGAAACATCGTGAGGCGAGGCGCCGCAGCGCGGCCATCTTCGAGACACTCACACAGCGTGAAGCTGAAACGTTGACGCTGATTGCCGAGGGCTACGGAGCTTCCGAGATCGCAGAACTCTGGAAGGTTGCGATGGCAACCGTTAGGTCACACATTCGGTCCATCTTGGCCAAGCTTGGGGTTTCGTCGCAGCTACAGGCGGCGGCCATGGCTAGAGACTCCGGTTGGTATGACAGAATTGCTAGTTCGAGATCATCAATTTTGACGATGCCGACGCACGGCGAAACGGGCACAATTGCTGGGCGGAGTGGATCTCAGGGTTAGGGCTCCACAAGGGGAAGGCAATTCAGTTGAACGTCGAAGCATCGACTCGCACCGCTGGCGGGTCAAGCGGCCGAATGGCGCTGAAAAACCGATCAGGCGAAGAGCGTGGTGCGGCTCTCGTCGAGGCCGCGATCCTGTTGCCTCTCATAGTGATGTTGATCTTCGGGCTGATCGCTTTTGGCAGGGCGTACAACGCAAAGGTGACGGCCACCCACGCCGCGCGCGAGGGCGTCAGGGTGTTGGCAGTGACTGGGGACCAGGGTCTCGCCGAAACCGCAGCAGCAGACGCCGCCGCCTCGCTCGACTCGACTCTGCTGACAGTTGACGGTTCCGACACATGCACTCCGGGGGACCCGGTCGAGTTCCATGTCAACTATGTGTTCAATTACGACATACCAATTCTGGGCGGCCGGACGGTAACCATCGATGAGGTCGGGGTCATGCGATGCGGCGGATAGCACCCTGGGCGTCTCGCGCCGGTCGCAATCTGCGCGGTGAAGAAAGCGGCATCTCGTTGATGTTCGTCACGCTCTCGCTGGTCGTGATGATCGGCATGGTGGCTTTCGCAGTTGACATCGGCGCCCTGTATCAGGAGCGAAGAGAGCTGCAGAACGGAGCGGACGCCGCTGCGATCGCTATCGCGGAGGACTGCGCCCTCAACGCCGCCCCGTGCACTCAGACCGTTGCGTTTTCCACTGCGGAGAACTTCGCCGATCTCAATGCGGCCGACGCTGTCACCGCCATAGACACTGTGGTGTTGGATGCTACGGCTCGAACCGTGGAGGTCGCAGTGAGCACCGAGACCTCAAGTGGCGGCACTGTGCTCAGGCCCTTCTTCGCAAAGGTGGTTGGATTCAACGGAGCCACGGTTCACGCTGAAGCCGCAGCGGCCTGGGGCTATCCGAGTGGGTTGGCTACATTGCCTTTGGTTATCTCGGAGTGCGAATGGGATCGTGAAGCCGACGGCGGCTCCAGCCTGTGGCCTGACGCCCCACTGCCTGCGAGCGGCACACCGACGCTGCTGTACTTCCACGCAGGAAGTGGGAACGGCAATGGGAATGGCAATGGGAACGGCAACGGAAATGGGAACGGAAATGGGAACGGCAATGGGAACGGCAACGGAAATGGGACCGGCACCGCCCATGACGATTGCGCAGCCCAGGCAGGCCAGGACTGGGACGGCGATGACCGAATGCCGGGTGGCTTTGGCTGGCTGGGCGCATTGAGCAACTGCACGGCCGACGTCGATGAGGGTGTCTGGATCGACACCGATCCGGGGGCGTCACCGCCTTCGAGCTGCAGTCCTTCGGTCTGGAGGAACGAAGTCCTCAACGAGATCGTTTTCATCCCGTGGTTCAACGACCTGCGCAATCCCGGGGCGAACGGGGAGTTTCATATTCAAGGGTTTGGCGCCTTCTACGTCACCGGATACAACTTCGGTGGCCAGTACAAGGAGCCACAGGGCAACGTGCCTTGCAGCGGCAGCGACCGCTGTGTCGAAGGCTTCTTCGTCGAGACCGAGCTGACATACGGCGATCTCGGTGGGGTTGACCACGGCGTGACAATCATCAAGTTCACCAAGTAGGAAGCAGGGGGTAGGGCCTTTGAATCGTCGAGTACTAGGAGTTGTGGCAGCAATATTGCTCGCCGCGGTCGGCACATGGGTGCTCGTGCAGTACGTGTCGAACGCCGACGAACGAGCTCTCGAGGACCAAGAGGTTGTTGAGGTGCTTGTCGTTGACGAAGCCATCGCCGCGGGCACGTCCGTGCTCGAGGCTGCCGCCTCCATGTCAACAAAACTCATCCCGCAGGCCGTACGCGTCCCGAACGCCCTCGACAGCCTCGATCCGGTTCGCGGTCTCGTCACCGCGGTAGACCTGTTGCCCGGCGAGCAGGTCGTAGCCGACCGGTTCGTGGAAGAGGAGAATCTCGTCCAGGACTTGCGCCAAGTCGAACTGCCTGAAGGATTGCTGGAACTCACGATCACGCTGACTGCTGAACGCAGCGTCGGAGCGTCCCTTGTCCCGGGAGATCTCGTTGCGGTGTTGTCCTCCTTCGATCCGTTCACCCTCGACGCCGTCGAACCGCAAGATGAGGAGGACCTCAACTCATTCTTGAACAATGAAGGTGAAGCGGCAACGATCACGCTACGGACTCCCAACAGCACTGGGATCTCCGTTCACAAGGCGCTGGTCACTCGAGTTCAGCTGCGGCGACAAGGTCAGAACGACGGTGCCATCGGCGGGAACGCCCAGGCGGCTCCGACTGGCGATCTGCTTGTCTCGCTTGCCGTTGCACCAGGCGACGCCGAGCAGATCGTCTTCACCGCCGAGTTCGGCTCGATCTGGCTGGCCCGTGAATCTGAGAGTGCAATAGAAGAAGATCCGGTATTGGTGATCACGAGGGCGAATATCTACCGATGACACGCATACTTCTCGCAACCAACAGCGAACAATTCGAAAACAGCGTCAGAGACGCTCTCGAATACGACGGCGCGCTTCGCTGGTGGGACGACGATCTCGCGGCCGGTGTCGATCTCGAAAGCCTTGCCAAGGAGCTGACGGGTACAGGTGCCGGTGTCATCGCCATTGGCCCCGGAGTTCGGCCGGAGACGGCAATCGACATTGCGGCACACATCGACGCGATCCACCCGGAGATAAGCACGGTGGTGGTTGGCGAGTTGGGGGCCAAGCTGTGGGAGAGCGCGCTGCGCGCGGGAGTGCGCGATGTCGTTTCCCACAAGGCGAGCGCAGACGAACTGCAACAGGTCTTCTGGAGAGCGGCCGAGGCGACGATCCTGGCGAGGGCCAACCTGCTGCCCGACGTTGCCGAGAAGGCTCGCAAGGACAGTCGTGGTCGGGTAATCGTGATCGTCGCTCCCAAGGGTGGCTCCGGCAAGACAGCTCTCGCCGTCAACCTGGCTGTGGTACTTGCCCATCGGCACCCATCCAAGGCGGGCCTTGTGGACCTCGACCTGCTATTTGGTGATGTCACCAACGCGCTGCTGCTCAACCCGGAACACTCGATTGCTGACGCTCTCGATGCTCCGAGTCTCGATCCAACGCTGCTGAAGGTGTTGCTGACACGACGCGAACGCGACCTTTTCGTGCTCACGGCGCCGGACAGTCCGGCCTTGGGTGAAATGGTCACTGAGGATCTCGTTACGTCGGCGATCGACGGCATGAGCTCACAATTCGAGTTCGTCGTCGTTGACACCGCGGCTGGACTTTCCGAGGTGACGCTGGCTGCGATCGAGAAGGCCGATGACATTATCTTCATCTGCGACATGTCGGTGTCTGCGGTGCGCGGCCTGCACAAGGTTATCTCAGCCCTACACACTCTCGACATGCTCCGTGACAAGAAGAGGCACTTCATCCTCAACAGAGCGGACTCGAAGGTCGGGATCAGTACCGCCGACGTAGAGGCCGCCGTCGGGTTGTCGGTCGATGTTCGGCTGCCGAGTTCCCGCCTCGTACCTCGTTCGATGAACGAAGGCACACCGCTCGTCGAGTCTTCGCCGAAGACTCCGGTTGCCAGGTCACTCATGGAAGTCGCCGACCTTTTCTCGCCACTCGATGCGCCGTCGGCCAAGAATCCCAGAAGGAGACGTCAATGAAACTCAACGAGAGGTTGCGTCAAGCGGAGTCTGCGCAGACCCGCAAAGACGACTCCAAGTCGGCGCCGGGTCGCGACCCGCTCGACTCGATAAGAGATCGGGCGCAGATCGCCCTCTTCGCCAAGGTCGGTTCGCGTTTGAACGACGCAACCATCTCGGAAGACGAGCTTGCGATGTTCGTTTCAGACGAGCTCCGCAAGGTGCTCGACGACGAGACCGCTCCGTTGTCGATGGAAGAGCGCAAGATGCTCGCTCAACAGCTGCGGGACGATCTACTCGGCTACGGCCCACTGCAGCCTCTGCTCGATGATCCAAATCTCACCGAGATCATGGTCAACGGCATGGATCCGATCTACGTGGAGCGCAACGGCAAGATCGTCGAGACCGACATACGCTTCAGCTCGGTCACACATCTCCGTCGTGTCATCGATCGGATCGTGGGCCGCGTGGGACGGCGCATCGACGAGTCTTCACCGATGGTGGACGCCAGGCTCCCCGACGGATCTCGTGTTAACGCGATCATCCCGCCTCTCGCGGTCGATGGTGCAGTGTTGACGATCCGTCTGTTCGCCAAGGACCCGTTCACGATGAAGGACCTCGTCGGCATCGGCACCCTCACAGAGCCGACGGCCGATTTCCTGAAGTCCTGCATCGAGGGACGGCTCAACGTGATCGTGAGCGGCGGTACCGGTACCGGTAAGACCACACTGCTCAATGCGCTCTCCTCGTACATTCCCGAGGAGCAGCGAATCATCACTATCGAAGACGCCGTTGAGCTTCAACTGCAGCAGAAGCACACGATCCGCTTGGAAGCGCGGCCACCCAACGTCGAAGGCAGAGGTCAGGTCTCGATTCGCGATCTCGTCCGCAACTCGCTGCGTATGCGTCCCGACCGCATCATCGTCGGCGAGTCGCGTTCGGGCGAAGCCCTCGACATGCTGCAGGCCATGAACACTGGTCACGAAGGGTCGCTGTCAACCGTGCACGCCAATAGCTCACGTGACGCGATAGCCCGCCTCGAGACGATGGTTCTCATGGCAGGCGTTGAACTACCGGACAAGGCGGTTCGCGAGCAGGTGGCTTCGGCATTGCATCTGATTGTTCACCTGACTCGTATGCCTGACGGCTCTCGTCGTGTAACCAACATCACGGAGGTAGTCGGCATGGAAGGCCCTACGGTCACTCTCCAGGACGTCTACGAGTTCGACTACGAGACCAATGCGCTCCGGCCGACAGGAATCCGTCCACAATTCACCGACAAGCTGGAGGCCCTCGGCTTCAAGTTTGCTCCCGATCTGTTTGGTGACCCCGCCGAGAGGCGGCGAGCTCTGATGAAGGCGAGGCGGTGAGGAAGACCCTTCTCTTCGGGTTGCTGGCGGCTTTGCTGGTCGCGGCCCCAGTCAGAGCTCAGGAGTCCGAGGACTTCGAGCTCTTGATCGACGCCGTCGATCAGAGCGACTACCCGACGGTGGTTCTCACCGTGACGGTTCCTTCTGAGATGAATGGTCTTGATCTGACGCCGGCGAACTTCTTCGTATCCGAAGACGGACGTGGCGTCGGGCTCACAGTCGAGCAACTCCCGGTGGAGGAGCTCGCAGTGGCGTTGCTGGTCGATACCTCGTTCTCGATGAACGGTGGTCCGATCGCGGCCGCCAGAGAAGCCATGGCCGGCTTTCTCGATGCAATGCCCGCGAACGTCGAGATCGGCCTGATCGGTTTCGGCACCACCTCGGAAGTGCTGGTCGAGTTCACGTCAGATCGCGACGCTCTCCAGGCGGGTATCGCATCGCTTACGCCACGCGGCGAGACGGCGCTGTATGACGGTCTGATCACGGCAGCCGAAAGCTTGCCTGCAGCCCAAAGACGCACCATCTTGCTTCTGACCGACGGAGCAGACACGGTTAGCGAAGCCAATCTCGAGGATTCATTGGTTGCTCTGATCGGCTCAGGAGCCCGGCTGCTCATAGTCGAACTCGAGTCGCCGGAGAGCAATCGTACGACCCTCAATCGGCTCGAAGCCGCCACCGATGGTGAGCTGGTCGCCGCGACCGACCCGGATGCCCTCCAGGACATCTATTCGGATGTGGCCTCCAATCTGGTGAACCAATATCTGCTCACTTTCGACTCTTTCGCCGAGGGTGCCACGGAGATCGTGGCTGCTGTGAGAACCGCAGAGAGCAACGCATTCGGGGTTGCGGCGGTGAGCTTCCCGACAGCGCCGCCTGTTACGACAACGACAACTTCGACAACACTGCCGCCAACCACGACACGAGCGCCACTTGCGATTGCTCCGACCCCGGTCGACATCGCTGTGCCGTTCTTCGGCACCACCACGGGATTGATGATCGGCGCCGCCTCCGTATTTGCGGCGCTCGCCATTGTGCTCCTTCTGCTGCTGCCGCAGCGACGTCGCGCCGCAGATGCCCTCGGTGCAATGGCCGCTCTTGGCGGTCGGTCGGTTCGGCGCGGCAGGCTCAGTGAGTTGACCAGTCGTGCCACGCTGTTTGCCGAGGACACCTTGAACAAGGGTGGTCGCGAGACCGGGCTACGTCTTCAGCTCGATCAGGCCGGGATCGCGCTGCGAGAGGGGGAGTTCATCCTGGTCGCAATGGCGGTGGTTGCCGTCACCGCGTTGGGCGGTTTCCTGTTCTTAGGGCCGTTGGTCGCCTTGGCTTTTGCCTTGGCTCTGACGCTGGCCGCCTATTCAGGACTCAACCTCCTGGCGACTCGGCGTGCCAACAAGTTCCGCATGCAGCTCCCCGACACGCTGCAGCTCATTTCCGGCAGCTTGCGGGCCGGCTTCGGGCTGAATCAGGCTTTGGCCGCAGTGGCCAGCGAACAAGATTCTCCCGCAAGTGAGGAGTTCTCGCGGGCCCAACTCGAGGTGCACCTGGGTCGTGATGTGGAAGACGCATTGCGCAACATCGGTGTGCGCATGCAGTCCGAGGACATGCCGTGGGTCGCTGAAGCCATTGAGATCCATCGTGAAATCGGTGGCGACGTTGCCGACCTGCTGGATCAGATAGCTGCGACCGTGCGAGAGAGGGAGCGCATCCGGGGCCAGATCGCGGTCCTGAGCGCTGAGGGCAAGGTGTCGGGCATTGTACTGGTCACGCTGCCATTCGTCATTGCCGCCCTGACGTTCTCCGTGGCCCCCGACTACCTCGGAGAGCTCACGTCTTCGACACCCGGCAAGGTGATGCTCGCAGCAGGAATTGGGGCAATGACTATCGGGATCTTCTGGATCAAGCGGATTGTGACTCTGGAGTTCTAATGCCTGTTTATGTACTAGTCGCCGCAGCTGCAGTTGCCATTTCGATTCCGCTGGCACTTGTTGCTGCGGGCTCGGGGGAGGCAAGCGTTTTCGCCCGCCGCCGCGAGAGGGGCGAGAAGTCAGATCCAACGAACTTCCTGCTGGAGGGCTCAGCAGGCGAACGTGTGGTGCTGCCGGCTTTTTCGATGGTGATCCGAGGAGTGCGACGTATCACTCCTGCTGGGATCATCGAAGCTCTCGATCGCCGCATCCAGCTCGCTGGCCTGACCATGCGTGCCGAGATGTTGCTGCTGTCCAAAGTCGTGTTTGCAGTCTTGGCTGTGCTCGGAGTCCTCGAGTTCTTAGACGATCCGGTGTACGCCGCTATTGGCGGAGTCGTCGCATACCTGATTCCCGACACGCTGGTGGGATCGGTTGCAAAGGAACGGCAGAATCAGATCCTCATTGCACTGCCGCAAGTGATCGACCAGCTCCGCATGAGCGTTGAAGCCGGTGTGGGTTTCGAGGCAGCGGTCGGGCGCGCTGCAAAGGCGGGCAGCGGACCACTCGCAGATGAGCTGCGACGCACGCTCCAGGAGATGCAGATCGGCGCATCACGTACGGAGGCACTTCACCACCTTGCCGACCGCAATGACGTGTCCGAGCTCAGGACGTTCGTCGCCGCGGTGAGTCAATCCGAGGACTATGGAATCCCCGTTGCTCATGTGCTGCGGGTTCAAGCCGACGAGCTGAGGAACAGGCGCAAACAACGGGCTGAGGAAAGGGCAATGAAGATTCCGGTGAAGATGGTATTTCCCCTGGTCCTGTGCATCTTCCCCGCCTTGATGATCGTGCTGCTCGGTCCGGCCGGGCTCCGCATCGTGGATGCACTCCTATGAGCAATCCCATTTCAGAAACGCCGGCGGCGAGCCAACACCCCGAACTGGCGCGATCGATCAACAGCATCATGGACAGTGGCCTGAGAGACTCTGGGCAGCACTATGTGATCCCGACAGGATTCGAGCCCCTCGACTCGGCTCTCGACGGCGGCCTGCGCACGGGCGACTTGGCGCTGGTCGGCGGTCTGCCGGGCATTGGCAAGACGGTCGCCACACTGCAGTGGGCGCGCAACATGGCGGCAACCGGAGTTCCGGTCGTCTACGCCTGTTATGAGCATGATGAGTCTTCGCTGTTCAGTCGCTTGTTGCTATCGGAAGTGGGCGACCTTGCGTCGGCCAGCGGCGATACAACCTCATCTGAGATACGCAAGGCAGCGATCGATGCCGGGTCAGATCCGCAGGCTTTCGACAACATGGCGCGTGGGAGTCTCGTGTTGCGAGCAGCCAAGTCACGTATGCAGGCCTACGGCGATGAGCTGCTCATCTGCTCGGCGTCCCCGGTGGACCTAGACATCGACGCTCTGGACAAGATCTTGGCGGAGCGTGGGGGCAACACTGCGGTCCTGTTCGTCGATCACCTGCAGAAAGTGCCTGCGGCAAACGGACACGAGCTCACGGTCGAAGAGATCGCCATCGAGTTGAAGTCGTTGGCGATGCGCCACGGCATTGTGGTTGTGGGGGTGGTCGGTGTGTCTGCTGGGGGGCTCGGAATGCGGCGACTCCGTCTGCAACATCTCCAAGACGCGGACGGGATCGGTTACGAGGCAGATCTGGTTGTGATGTTGAACGACAAGGTCACTGCCGTGTCGAAGCGGCACACGGCGTTCGACACACTTCGTGCCGACGACTTCAAGGGCTTGGTTGTGATGTCAATCGAGAAGAATCGCAATGGCCCCTCCGGCATCGACTTGGAGTTCCGCAAGGACTTCGCTCACTATCGGTTCCACCCAGTGGGAAGCGTCCTCGAAGAGCAGTTGATCGATGGAGTGATGATCACGGAGTGATATCGAGCAAAGCAGGATTTGCTCGATCGTCGCGCTTCGCTGCCTGTTGGCCAGCTCTCTCCTAGCTGGGCAGCTTCTCGGCGCAACGGCTCAGGTCACACGCGAACCCAGCGGTCGTGATACCGGCTACCGGCTACCGAATACGGCCGATCCGCCAGGATCGGCTACCGAATCACCATGAGAACGGCACCACTGGCCACGGTGTCTCCCGGCTGCACCCTGAGATCAACGATCTCGCCTGCAACGGGAGCGCTGACCTCGTTCTCCATCTTCATGGCTTCGAGCACGCACAAAGGCTCGCCTGCCTCAACCTCGGAGCCTGCTGCCTTGTGGACCTTGACGATGGTGCCCTGCATGGGGGCGGTGACGACCCCCTCGGAGTCGGCAGGAGCGGCCTGGCGTTCGAGCTTGGGCGCCCTCCGCCTGGGAGCCACCCGCTGGCCCGCGCTTTGGCTGGCGGCCATCACGGGGGCCCAGTAACGAACGACGAAGCGGCGGCCCCCCACCTCGACAGTCATTGAGCGTTCCTCGAGCTCTTCATCTTCGGGCGTAGCCGGAGTCGGCTGCCTGGTGAGATCCGAGAAGTCCATGGCATCTTCGATGAACGTCGTCCAGTACTTGCCTTGCTGGAACTCAGGGGTGTCGATGAGTTTGAGATGAGCGCCGACTGTCGTCTCGACGCCGGTGACTTTGAAAGCCATGAGGGCGCGCCGGCCCCTTGCAATGGCCTCCTCGCGGTCTCGGCCCCAAACCACGAGTTTGGCGACGAGGTTGTCGTAGTACTGGCTGATGGCTGAGCCGGCGCGCACGCCACTGTCGATCCGGATGCCGAACCCGGCAGGCTCCTGATACTCGATGATGTCGCCGGGGTTCGGTAGAAAGCCGGCCGCCGGATCTTCTGCATTGATGCGGAACTCGATGGCATGGCCGCTGACGGGGGGAGAGCTCTCGAAGCTCAACTTGTCGCCGGCTGCCACCCGGATCTGTTCCTTCACCAAGTCGATTCCGGTGACCATCTCGGTCACGGTGTGCTCGACCTGGATCCGCGTGTTCATCTCGAGGAAGTAGAAGTGGGTGCCGCTCTCGTCGACCAGGAACTCCACAGTGCCGGCGTTGACGTAGTTTGAGGCGCGAGCCACCGCCAACGCCGCATCTCCGATGTCAGCCCGAATCTGATCGCTCAAACCGACGGCCGGCGTTTCTTCGATCAGCTTCTGGTGGCGGCGCTGCATGCTGCAATCCCGTTCGCCGAGGTAAGCAGCATTTCCGTGGCTGTCGAGGATGATTTGCGCCTCGATATGGCGCGGCTTGTCGAGGTAGCGTTCGATATAGACGGCCGGATTACCGAACCACGCATCGGCCTCCCGTTTGGCGCTCTCGAAGGCCGACTCGAGGTCGTTGGCCGACCTAACTACCTTCAGTCCCTTGCCACCACCGCCGTGAGCCGCCTTGATAGCGAGCGGATAGCCGTGCTCGTCGGCAAAAGCTGCCACCTCATCGACGCTCTGCAATGGGTCGGCAGTGCCGGGGACGCTCAGCACTCCGGCCGCATCGGCCGCCTTCCGTGACGCGATCTTGTCGCCCATAGTGGCAATGGCTTCCGGCGACGGCCCAATCCATGTGATACCCGCATCGATGACCGCGCGGGCAAACGCGGCATTCTCGGCAAGAAACCCGTAGCCGGGATGCACCGCACCAGCCTTGGCAGCGCGAGCAATCTCGAGAACTTTGGCGAGGTTCAGATAGGACTCCGCCGCCGGCGCTCCCCCTACGTTCCATGCTTCGTCGGCCAACTCGGTGTGAACGGCGTCTCGATCCAGCTCGGAGTAGACGGCAACTGTGCGCAGCCCGAGCTCACGGGCCGCCCGAATGACACGTACGGCGATTTCGCCTCTGTTGGCAATTAGAACCGAATCCACCGGGTCATCCTAGGTTGATCGAGCTGTGGCAGATCGGCGATCACAGTGGAATGTTGCCGTGTTTGCGCGGAGCCATTGCTTCGCGCTTCGTCCGCAACATGTCGAGAGTCCGGATCAGCCGGTGACGGGTCTCGCGGGGCTCGATGATCTCGTCAACCAAACCCCGCTCAGCGGCCAGGAACGGGTTGTTGAAGCGCTCCTCGTACTCGCGGATTAGCTCGTCGCGTTTGCCGTCCGGGTCTTTGGCGGCTGCGATGTCACGACGATGGATGACGTTCACTGCACCTTGTGCGCCCATTACGGCAATCTCAGCTGTTGGCCAGGCAAACACGGAATCGGCCCGCAGCGCCCGCGAGTTCATGACCACGTATGCGCCTCCGTAAGCCTTTCGCGTGATCACGGTGAGCTTCGGCACAGTGGCTTCGGCATAGGCATACAGGAGCTTGGCGCCATGGCGGATGATTCCGTTGTGTTCCTGATCGATGCCGGGCAAGAAGCCGGGTACGTCTACGAAGCTGACGACTGGGATGTTGAAGGCGTCGCAAAATCGGATGAACCGAGCAGCCTTCACAGAAGCGTCGATGTTGAGAGTCCCGGCCAACGCGGCAGGCTGGTTTCCGACAATGCCGGCGGTGTACCCGTCGAGGCGGGCAAGGCCGACGACGATGTTGGGGGCAAAGTGTTCGTGGACCTGATAGAACTCGCCGTCATCGACCACCATCTCGACCAGATGCACCATGTCATACGGCTGGTTGGTCGAATCCGGAATGATCTCCGTCAGATCCTCGTCCATCCGATCGGGACGATCCGTCGGGGTGAAGTAAGGGGGAACTTCCATGTTGTTGGAGGGGAGGAATGAGAGCAGGTAGCGAACCTCCTCGAGTGCGGCCCTTCCACTGGGGGCGACGAAATGGGTGACTCCGGAGATCGACCCGTGCGCCGAAGCTCCCCCCAGCTCCTCGAAGCTGACCTCTTCGCCCGTGACCGCCTTGATGACATCAGGACCGGTGATGAAGAGGTGTGAGGTTTCGGCGACCTGGTAAACGAAGTCCGTGATAGCGGGGGAGTAGACCGCGCCGCCGGCGCATGGCCCCATGATCACCGAGATTTGTGGGATTACGCCCGATGCCCTGACGTTCCGTTCGAAGATGCGGCCGTAGCCGTCCAGTGCAACAACACCCTCCTGGATGCGGGCGCCGCCGCTGTCCTTGATGCCAACGAGGGGCGATCCGGTGTCCATTGCCAGGTCCATGATCTTGCAGATCTTGTCTGCCACAACTTCGCCGAGGGACCCGCCGAACTCGGTGAAGTCCTCAGCAAAGACGAACACATGGCGACCGTCGACCGTGCCGTGCCCTGTGACGACGGCGTCGCCCGCAGGGCGGCGATCCTCGATGCCGAAGCCCCGTGCCTGATGGCGTGCCAGCATGTCGAATTCCTGGAAGCTGCCCTTGTCGAGAAGGATCGTGATGCGTTCGCGGGCAGTCAGCTTGCCGAGGTCATGCTGGCGGTCGACGGCGCGCTTGTTGGACGGCTCGAGCGCTTCGGCGCGCAGTTTCCTCAGCTTCGCGATCTTCTCGTCTGTGCTCACTTCGTTCCCCTTCGGATACGACCCACGAAGCGGGGCATGTTCAGCTCGTTATGCTCGGTACGCGCGGCAGCCCCGCGGCCGCCCTTTCAACCTTTGACTCACGAAACGGCCAGATGGATACACCATACGTGACACGCCTCGAAGACCGGGTCCACTCGACGCAGGATTATGCCCGAACCGAGTTCGCCGGGCAGGTTCACAGCACGCCGGTCTTGGTCGTGGCCCAAGCCCAGGATGCAGGTCGCGGCCGGCGCGGTCGCGAATGGTGGACGGCGCCACGGGCCATGCTCGCGTCCTTGGCGCTCCCCGCGCCTCCCACTTCGGTGCTGACGCTCGTTCCGCTTGCGGCGGGCGTCGCCGCGCACGATGCAATTGCCCATGAGCTCGGGCTAACGACTCAGCTGAAGTGGCCCAACGACCTGCTGTGGGGCGATGGCAAAGCGGGCGGAGTGCTCTCCGAGCTGAAGCACGATGTCCTTGTCGTCGGTTGCGGTCTGAACTTGTGGTGGCCCGAGCCCCCGGTCGGCGCGGTGTCCCTGCTCGAGGAGGATCCAGGTGCGGATCTCGCCGCCGAAATCGGCGAGGCGTGGGCGGATCGTCTGCTGACGACGATTGCCGGCCTCCCCGATTCGTTCGACCGCAGACGCTATTCCGAGTTGTGCGCAACGATCGGCACGGATATCTCGTGGCAGCCGGCCGGCTCGGGGCGCGCGCTCTCAATCGACGCAACCGGCGCTCTGGTGGTGGCGACCGGCGACGGCTCCGTGGTCCTGCGCTCTGACGAGGTGAGCCATGTCAGGCCAGCTACGATTCCCTCCGATTGAGAGCCGGCAGAGAGGACCTGAGGTAGACGGTGAGCGTCCTCAATCACGAAGGAACCCATCTCATCCGCTTCGAAACGGCGAGCGTGCCGGTGCGTACGGTCACGCACACCGTCTACCGCGCCATTCCTGACATGCGTGGCGAGTGGCCAACCGTCATGGTGATTGGCGGCGACAAAGGGTTGTCGCCGCCGGTACGTGACCTCTGTCGTCGCCTTGCGAGGCACGGATTCGCAGCCTTGGCGCCGGACCTGTACGCCGGAGCTTCCGTGCCGTACCAACGTGACAAAGCTGCACTGAAGTTTGCCAATCTCGACCCCCGCTCAACCAAGCGAATACTGCGTGACGTAGGCCGATATCTGGCCGATGGCCTCGGCCCATGGGACACCGATGACGAGGGGTTCGGCATCGTCGCCACCCAAGCGGGCGCAATACACGGAGTTGAGACGGCCATCGCATTCGGATCTCCGCTCGTGCTCGTCGCCCCCAACCTCCGCGAGATTTCCCCGGGCTTGGACGAACAGTTCAAACCGCTCCCGGCGCCGCCAGGGGTTCTCGATCGGCTCCCCGAGCTAGTCGAGCCGCTGCTGGGGTTGATCGGTAAGGCGGATGAGGTGTCTCCGATCGACGACGTCATGGCTGCTCGTAGCGCCGCTCCCCATTCGCAGTGGGTCATCTACGAAGGAGCCGGTCACGACTTTCTCGATGACAACGAAGCGGGTTTCGACGCGAGCGCTTTCGGGGACGCTTTCGACCGGATCGTCGAGTTCTTCGGCAAGAACCTCTAACGCCCGGAGCGCCTGGCCTTGATGCGACGCTGTACAACCTTCGCTTGCCGTCGCGCCCGCCAGGAATTTGCAGTTTCCGACCTGCGCAGCTTGTTGGCGAAATCAGACGTGCGGATTCGGTTCCATAGCCCCAACTTGGCTGATCCGCCGCCGTTCTGAGTCGCCACCTTGCGGCCGGCCGCCGAGAATCTCAGCCGCTGCCACAGGCTCGGGCCCTTCACCCGGGGTGTTCCGGGCGTCAACCACGCCCTCATTCGCTGGCGGAGAGGCAGTGCGATCATGCCGCCTGCCGGAGGCGCAGCTGCTGCAACGGAGGTCGCCGGAACCGACCTGCTACGTCGAGCTCCGACCAGGAACCATCCGGCTACCCCCACCGCAAGCGCACCAAGGACCCACCACAGCCAGCCCACTCCATTTCCACCAGATCCGTTTCCCGGCGGCGGCAGCGCAACAGCGAGGGTTGTCGACGGAACGGCAGTAGTCGGTGGAGGTGGCTCAGTGGTAGTCGCGACTGCGGTCGTGGTGGGAGCAGCAGTGGTCGACGTCGTCGTAGACGAGGTTGTCGTCGTCAACTCGTCGGGCGGAGTCGTGGTCGTCGTCGTTGTGGTCGTTGTCGGCGGGTGCGGGCGCGGTTCGAGGCGGCCGCCGAACCCGGTGAGCCGGCGCGCCCTCCGGCGCCCGCCGCGCCAGAGCCGAGGCGCGTGTGG
>JAHEJX010000053.1:0-3597 GCA_024638645.1 Actinomycetes bacterium | reverse complement strand
GGTGGCCAGGGCGACCAGCGCCGAGTTCAGGGCGTGGCGCAAAAAGAGCAGCTCGCCGTCGTTGTGGTCGTTGTCGTCGGGGGCGGCTGCGTGGTTGCGGGGGGCGGCGTCGTGGTGGTTGGGGGCCGGGTGGTCGTAGTTGTCGGCGGCTGAGTCGTGGTTGTTGTCGTTGTCGTAGTGGTGGTGGTCGTGGTTGTAGTGGTCGTCGTCGTGAGCACCGTTATTGCAACGACGCAGGTGTCGAGGGTGCCGCCGCCGCTCACCTCTGAAATGGTCAGATTTCCTCCGCCGACGGCGTTGGGCCCGGCGGAGACGACAAAATTGAACTCCCAGTCGCCGTCCCCCGGATTCGTCCCCGACTCGCCGGGTGCGTACCGCGCCGTGTAACCCGTGCCACCTTCGCTGAGGGCGATGAAGACGACTTGGTCGGATGTGAGGTTGGCGGTGCCGGCAGCCGAACTTCCCTGAGTCACGTCTATGGAGCCGGTGCAGGAGCGGATCTCGGCTCCAACCGGCGATGCCGTGGCTAGAAGGCCGACCACGATCGCGAATACGCTGAGTGCGGATGCAAACGCGAGCGGTGGGCGAAATTGGGTTCGCGAACTTGTCTTCATCGATGACCGGTAGGAGGGAACTGATCTAGGAGGTTATACCCAAAATGCGCATTCGGGAATAGCAAGCAGTCCTTGCGGGGCAATCATGTCGGTTATCTTGGCTCGGTGGCCGGTCCCGCAGCTCGCCAGCAATCCTCTCTCTTCACGGCCAAAACGGCTCGTGAGGCAGCGTTGTTTGCGGCTGTCGTAGCTCTGCTGGTTGACCTTGCGTTCTACCTGGCGATATCCAACGCCCAACTCGCGGGCCGGCCGTTGGCGGTTTGGTCGGCCATCAAGGTCCTCTTCATCGTGGCTGCGACGCTTTCGATCGCTCTGCCCCGAAAGGAGTGGGCCTTGGGCCTGATTGCCGCCATCTTTGCGCTGATCGGGCTCGAGGATTCCGTCGGCATCACCGCGCCATTGGGTATTTGGCTCGTCGAAGAGGCAGGCGTGCGGCGTGGTCCCCGGGGCGCCAACTCGCAGCTGTTGCGCCGCGTATTGGTGAGTCTCGCCTTGCTGGGCCCGACGGTGTTCCTCGCAACGCAGGCCAAGCCGAACCTGCGCAAAGCCATATGGGTGTTGCTGGCGTTCTTGGCCGCAATCTTTGCCGTGGCGGTGCTTGGCGACGTCTTCACCGACCGTACCGGGACCAACCTCGATGAGCTGCTCGAAGAACCGATTCTCTCGCTGGCCGCGGCGTTCTCGATCGGCCTAGCAGTCGACTGGTGGCCTTCCCGGCGCCGCTAGGTGCCCCACCACAGCGAGACGCCGGCAACGATCCCCACGATCATGATCAGAGTGAGCGGCGCTCCGAGCTTTGTGTAGTCGGTATAGCGATACCCGCCTGGACCGTAGACCATCACGTTGGTCTGGTATCCGATGGGTGTGAGGAATGAGGCAGAGGCTGCAATTGCGATTGATACAGCCACTGCCGTCAGGTCTAGACCCGCGCCCGTTGCCGCCTCAGCCGCGATCGGGAACACCAGCACGGCCGCCGCAGTGTTGGAAACAGCCTCGGTGAGCAGAACAGTGGCGATGACGACGCTGATGAGGACGCCGACACCTCCGAACGACCCGAACCATGACACGAGGCCCGCGCCGATTTGCTCGGCGAGGCCTGACGTTGTCAGCGCCGCTGCCACTCCGAATCCTGCTGCGATTAGGAGCACAACGTCGAGGTCGATAGCCCGGCGGGCCTCGCCGGGCGTGAGGATACGGAACCCAAGAGTCACGAGGACGCCGAGCAGCGCCGCCTTGATGATCGGGAGCAGGCCGGTGGCTGCGAGCAGCACAACACCACCCATTATCAGCGCCACCGGTAGCCGAAGGTGGCGAGCCGGAACCGCTCCGCCGGCCATTGGGGAGACCAGCAGGAAATCGCGGCGGTTACGCCAGCGATCGCGAAAGCTGGCATCGCTGAGCAGCACGATCGTGTCGCCGACCCGGAGCGGCACTTCGCCGAGTTTCGCATCGATGCGAGCGCCTGCCCGGTGAATGGCGACGACGGCCGCCTGGTACGCACTGCGAAACTCGATGTCCTTCAGTGTTCGGCCCACCAGCGGAGACGAAGCCCCGACTACGGCTTCAAAGAAGGAGGACTTGGAGAAGTCGAATCCTTCGAACTGGTCGCGTTCTCGCGACAGCAATCCGGGGATCGATTGCAGGTCGACCACGTCGTCCGCTTTGCCTGCGAAGCGCAGCACGTCATCTGAGCGCAAGCGGAACGTCGGTCCCACCGCGGAGAGCGTCTCGCCCGCCCGCAGGACCTGCACGAGAAAGACGCCGGCGAGGTGGCGGAGTCCCGCCTCGTCTACGGTCGAGCCGTCCAGCGGTCCGCCGGGCTCGACCTGCATGTCGACGACGAAGTCGCGAGTGGCTCCGGTCAAGTCGTCCCTGGCAGATCGCCGTTGGGCCAGGAGACGGGGGGACAGCACGATGAGCACCGCCAGGCCCACGGCCGCGATCGGTAGGCCCACCTTTGTGATCTCGAAGAAACCCAGATCTTCGCCGGTCTCGACGGCAAGCAGGCCCGAGACGACGAGATTGGTTGAGGTTCCTATCAGAGTGACGATGCCACCAAGGATCGAAGCGAACGAGAGCGGCATCAGATAGCGCGAAACCGAACGTCCATGTCGGGAAGCCCATGTCTCGATCTCGGGCACCATCACCGCAACGATCGGCGTGTTGTTCAGCACAGATGATGCCGCAGCGACCGGCGGCAAGAGGCGCGCCAAACCCTTCCGCACTGTGCGGTCCGTACCGAGCGTTGCGTTCACCAGCGGCTGCATGAGCCCTGCCTTGGACGCTGCGCCCGCCAACACGTAAAGGGCGGCAATGGTCAGTGGCGCCGGGTTGGAGAAACCGGAAAAGGCTTCGCTGGTTTCGATTACGTCGGCCAGCAAGAGAACGATGGCGGCACCTAGCATTGCCACCACCGGGGGAACGATCTCGCGGATCATCAGAGCGATCGCAACGACGATCACTATGAGCGTGAGCCACGCATCAAGACTCATAGGCGTCCCTGGCCCGAGGAGTGCATACCGCATCGTGGCACGTCTAGCCGGTTGCGACGCGTTTTTTCGCTGGTTTGCGGCCCCGGAGTCGGCTAACGTTGTTCCAGCGAGCAGATGAGTGGTCCAGTTCGCATCGGACCATATGGGGGTGCCGCTGTAGGAGACAGCGATATGGCACCAACCAATACAGAACTTCATCGTCTGACCCCAAGGCGTGTCCAGTGGCACGACCACGACGGTCAGGTAGTCATCCACGACCCGGGTACTTCGATGATCGCCCTCAATCCAAGTGCTGCGATGTTGTGGCGGCGTTTGGTGGACGGTGCCGATCGCAACGCCCTCGTCGCAACCTTGATGAACGAGTTTCGAATCGACACGCTCACAGCCACAGGGGACGTAGACGCCTTTCTCGCCGGCCTGGCTGCGCACGGCCTCCTCGCCGAAGCGGTCTAGGAAGCCAACTCGTTCAGCAGTGTCTCCACGCCCGATGC
>JAHEJX010000146.1 GCA_024638645.1 Actinomycetes bacterium | reverse complement strand
GGACGAACCTGCGGGGCGGATGTGAGCCGTGTGGATGAGTGAACGCTCTGGCTCGTTGTCGGTCTGCTAGCTGTGAGCAAGCTCCAGCTGACGTTTAGCGACGGGTTCGTAGTGTCGGCTGAGCGACAGGAGGTGGTGGCCCTCTTCGACGAGAATCAGTTCCGAGCCGGTGATCTTGTGCGCTGTGTTGGTTGCGTGTTCGACGGGGACGACCGCGTCGTTGGCACCATGGGCGATGAGCGTTGGTGCGGCGACGTTGTCGAAGGGGAGTGGCGCTAAGTCACTTTCGTTGGCTTGGTCATTGCTCCACCCCGCTCTGCGGTGTCCCTCGGGAGCTACGGATGCGGATTGTTCCTGCAAGCTCTGGAGCCGACCCGGATCGGACGTGATCCAGGCGGCTGCCACCTTCTTCTGCTCCGTGCTTAAACCTTTGGACAGACCGGCAACCATTAGCCGCGTCATCAATCTGGGCCATCGGGTGACCATCTTGTAGGAGAGCCAGGTGAAAAAACTGGACTCGAAGGTTGCCCGCTGGAACGCACTGATCGGTGGCTGGTAAGGCAGGAGGATCGCGGAATCGAGGAAGAGGGCGGTAGTGCGGTTGGGGTGGCGAGCGGCGAAATGGATTGCGGATGCTCCTCCCGACGAGAACCCCAAGATCGCGACCCGTCCGATGTTGAGCGCATCGAGAGCCGCCGCATAGAGATCGGCTTGACTGTGGGGCTCAAAACCGGATTGCAGCGGGGTTCGCAAGTAGCCGGGGCGAGACAGAGCAATCACCTCACAGCCGCCATTACAGAGATGTCGACACCAGGCGAGTCCCTGGTCGAATCCCCCTGGTCCGCCGTGGATCGCCAACACCGACGGGCCCTGGCCTTCTCTCGCCAGCTGCACGTCGCCGCGCGCCGTCTGCAGCACCGTGGAGCGCTGATCGAGCGAATCCATGAGGCTATCAGACCACGACAATTGCATCCCCAAAGGGTCGACGGCTCCTGCTCAAGGTAGCCGAGATGCTGGCCCAGCTGGCTGGGTCATGGGATGCGGATCGTTGGTTCCGGTCAGGTCTGCATTCGTTGCATCGGCCGTTCTCCGGTGGTCGACGTCTTCCATCATGTTCTCCCGCGCTCAGCAACCTCGTCACGCTGCGATGGAAGTCCCGTCTCACATATCACTTCCTGAGGTCATCCTCTGGCCTTTGCACGACCATGTGTCGCGCCCATCGACGATCACTTCAGTGGCCTCCAAGTATGCAATCCAGGCAACACGCTGGATCGAATCTCGGCACTCTGGCTCATGACGCGCGAAGCCCCTTGGTTCTCCTTCCACGAGGACGAGCGTGGCGTCCTCGAACCGGGGCGACTTGCCGATATCACGGTCCTGTCCGAGGACTTCTCGGTGCTTGCATCGGACCTGCCTCAGATCAGATCTGATATGACCATGGTTGGAGGTGAGATCGTGTGGAGCTCTCTTGGTGACTGAGCATGCAGGCCGTCGGGGAACCGAGCGCCGACGTGATTCGATGAGCGGGCGGGGCCTCCCCGCTCGTCGGTGACCCGAAACTATCCGGGTTGCTGTATTCACCTACTGGGAGGAGGCCCCGGATGACAGCATATGTTGGGATTGATCTACATCGCCGCCGATCGGTGGCGGTGTGCCTGGATGAGGGAGGCGAGCGGTTGTGGTGGCGGCGGATCGAGAACTCACCGCAGACGCTCGCCGAGGTGGTGGCTGAAGCCGGTCCGGATCCGGAGGTGGTGATCGAGGCCACTTGGGGGTGGTATTGGGCGGCCGATGTGGTGACCGAGGCTGGGGGTCGGGTGCATTTGGCGCATCCGTTGGGGATCAAGGCCTATGAGAACCGGCGGGTCAAGACCGACTTGGCTGATGCGTTCTTGTTGGCTGATTTGTTGCGGATGGGTCGCCTGCCTGAGTCGTGGATTGCCCCGCATTCGATTCGGGAGTTACGTGAGTTGGTCAGATACCGGCACAAACTGTCCCAGCTCCGGGCCGGACTCAAGAGCCAGGTGCATGCGGTGTTAGGCAAAGAGGGCGTGATCCCGCCTCTGGTGGAGCTGTGGGGACCGGCTGGGCGCCGGTTCCTGGATGAGACCCACCTAGGGGATGGCTATCAGCAGCGGGTGACCTCACTGCGGGACCTCATTGGGAAATATGACATCGAGATCGGTCACCTCGAGACTCGTATCCACGCTCGGCTCAAAGACGACTCCGGGTATCGAGCCGTTCAGCATCTCAATGGAGTCGGTCGGGGCCATGGGGCAGTGTTCGTGGCTGAGATCGGAGACGTGAGTCGGTTCCCCCATCCCAAGCAGTTGTGCTCGTGGGCGGGGTTGACTCCCAAGCTCCGGGAATCGGACACCACCTCCTATCGGGAGTCGATCACCAAACAAGGATCGCGACTGGTGCGCTGGTCCGCAGTGGAGGCGGTGTCCCGCTACCAGGGTGGCCCCCCCATCCGGAACAGCTACCGGCGCATCGCCGAGCGGCGGGGCATCAACATTGGTCGGGTGGCGGCTGCTCGCAAGCTTCTCACCCTCGTCTACTACGGGCTCCGCGATGGAGAAATCCGGTGCCTGCAGCAAGCGGCGGGGTGAGGTTCGGGCACGGTCAGGATGCGAGCTCGCAGTATCGGCATGACCCCCACCTGGTGGCGGGTCGACTTATGTGATTGAGCCCACTCTGACTGTGGCCGCAACGCTCCATGCCACCACCCCCGTGGTGCGTGGCGAAGGGATGTCCAGGCAACCGAACCCGGTTCGCCTCACCTTCACCAGGGTGCCCGGAGCAAGGCCCCCGTGACCCACCACACCCAACCCCGACCGACCTAACCCAACACCTCAAGAACCCCGGAGACCCGAGGTCTCTTCACCGCGGCCATATCCACGCTTGACAAGCACGACCCGCTCAGGGATGCCGGTCTGGGCGGCTGAGCAGTAGGGGCGTTATTGCTCCGTATTGAGTGATCTGGACTCGATCACGGAGACTTGATCCTCAGCTGCGGCCAGTGTCGGGATGAGCCTGCCTGACCACACCCGCTAGCGGTTCAGCTATTGCCCGAAGGAAGCCTTCAGGGCATCGAGGACGACGTTGCGCTCCTTCGTGGCCAACCGGGCACCGAACGAGTCCAGGAAACGCAACGGCCCGCGCAACTTCCAGTTGAACGTGTAGTGGACCCTGGTGCCACCGTTGGTCGCCTCGAGCCGGTAGGTGTGCAGCTTCTCTTCGATGGTGAGCCCTAGCTTGGAGAACTGCTGGCGAAACATCACGCGGGTGGGCTCCTCCAATTCGACGACCTCGCCTGCCTCAGGGCCGTGCTTAGTGTCATCGATGTAGGTCGTCCCCACCGTGAGCGGTCCGCTCGAAGTGAGTTTGCCGCCACGCGATTCGCCCTCCTCCGGCAGCCAGCTCGCGTAGCCAGGGATATCGATGACCCGAGCGAACACGCCTGGCAGCGGCGCAGCGATGTCCCGTTCAAAGTCGATCTGGATCATCGCACCACCTCGTAGCGTACGTGCCCCGCGCTTGTCGCGCTCTCAGAATGGACTCTTGTGTGTGACCATCAGAACTGACGGCTATATCCTTCGACGTCCTCGCCGAGCCATGAATCGACGATCTGGTGGGCTGCGCCTGGGTGCTGTGCTTCCCAATCGCTCTTGAGATTGTCGTAGGCAGCCTCGAACGCCCTCGCGGTGTCAGCATCTGCGAAGGTGAACCACGACACGAGCGAGTTCGGATCGTCCGGGCTGCGGTGGAGGCCGTAGGCCAGGGCACCCATGCCCTTGAACATCTGGGCGACCTCCTCGGGGTCCGGGTTCAACCATGAATCGAAATCTTCGACTTGCAGCCGCCAAATCAAACTGACTGTCATGCGCGTGCTCCTCGCCGCCATCCCCGAAACTGACGATCACACTCTAGAAGCCAGGGCTCATCCGTGCGGGTGACTCAGTGGGTAGCGGGGCTCGTCGCCGAAGGTCTAGCGGCTGCGACGACGGGAGGGTCCACAAGCTGCTCTCGGCGGCCCTGGACGCCGCCGTGGACAACGGGCTCATCCCGCTGTCACCGTGATCCGGCAAGGATGTCAATCCATCCACAGGACCGACAGCGCCGGTCACGGAAGCCAGGACCACACAGAACCGACCCGCGAAACCTTCCAAGGTCCGCACAATCGCACAGATCACCCATGGGCCAGAGCGTGCTCGCGAGCTCCGTTTCGAGCCGAACCGGCATTCTCCAGCGGGTACGAGGCCGCTCCAGCTGAGGTCGATCTGGTGCGCCGTCGGCGTTTGGGCGATACGGCGCATATTCTGTGATCGGTGCGTCACCGTGTGGCTACAGCCGCCGGCCTCAGGGCGTCCGGCCCTCCAGCAATGCCTTGAGATTCTGAAGCTGGCCGTTCATTACTTTCCGTAGGTGACCCTTCAGAAGCGGAGCGATGAAGCGCAAGAGGCTCGTGAAGTGAGATTCGGTGCTGTGCGCAATCCGGGTGCCGCCATCTATCGGTTCGAGTTCGTAGCGGTACTCGTAGAAGCCTTGAGCGTCTTCCGAGCGTGCCGCAAAGAGACGCGGGGGGTCGAGCTCCGTGATCCGCACTGTGATCGGGGCGTACTTGACCGGTGCCGGTTTGTGCATGAACCGGTATTCGGCACCGACGACCGGTGAGCCTCCCCCAACCTGCTGAGCCTCTCGCACCGTGGGGCACCATTCGGGGTCGTTGAGCGGATCGGTCACGTAGGCGAACACCTCGTCGATCGGCCGCCCGATGACGATGTCCGCCTCCTCCGTTACTACCCGTCCGCCTTCACCCAATGGCATGACTCCTGGTGACCTGCCGGACCCGACCCTAGGTGGCGGGATCGCCCGGTGCACACTCGCGCGCGCGATTCACCATTTCCAACAACCACCAACCGATCGACCCGCACAGATCACTCAGCCTCGGCCGATTATCGGACCCTGGGGACCGCTAAGGAACCGGCAATCTCGGACGGTCCTGTAACGGCCTCGCAGCGCTCCTTCAGCGTCTCGCAGAGCCGCTCCGCCGGCCAACGCAACGGTTTCCGCTTCCAGGAGCTGTGCCACCAGCCGCCTCAGCCTCTCCTGAAGAGGGCTGAGCATCGGCTAGGCCAGTCGGCCGCGGCCGCGGAGTTAGGCATCCCAGGCGGCCCGCACGTGGGGCGAGAGGACCAGCTCATCCCACAGATCAACCAGCTGGTCGACGTCGATGAAGTGGCGAACGTCGGCGGTGGTTCCCTCGGTCAGCGCCTGCTCGTAGGCGCTGATGCGATCACGCCGATCCGACAGGTCGTAGTCGGCCCGCCCACTCCATCGGATGTGCCCAGGCAACACCACTCGGCCAGTTGCCTTTGGGATCGACGGGTCGTCGACATCGTTGGGGACGGCTACAGGGCGAGTCGCCGGTCCCACGCCTGCACCTCGGGTTCTTGCCATGACCGGGATTGTACGACCGGCCAACGACCCGGTCGCGTTCGGGCCGCATCTGGGCCGCATGAGGACCGAAAACTATGGGAGATGACGGGAAGCAATGAGAGCCGAAGACCCAATAGACATGGGCCCTTCTGGGCGTTCTCCCAGGCAGCGAAAAGGGTCTGATCTTGCATGGCATGCAAGGGGTAGCCCCGGCTATCCGGGACAACTGTTCGGGTAGAACGTGCCGTGTTCATCCCAAACGTTCTGGCACACGACCGGACCGGTTCCCATCATTGGGCCGCCGTTGAGGGTCGAGTCCCGGAAGGTCACAGTGCCCGTGCTGTTATTGGTGACGATCCAGTCGGGGGCGACGACTGTCGAGTTCTGTATGAGTACGTCTATTGGCAAGGCACCGTCGTCGAGTGTGATCCCGCTTCCGGTGCTGAAGGTGTCCTCAAAGGAGCTGATGAAGGAGCCGCTGATTGTGACGTTTGACCCGTTGATTGCCATGAGGAACGGGGGGTCGCCATCAGTGACGGTGAAGGACGATCCGGTAATCATCACGGTCGAGTCGTTGAAGATTGCAGCGTTG
>JAHEJX010000145.1 GCA_024638645.1 Actinomycetes bacterium | reverse complement strand
ATCTCGAACATGATCCGGTCGCCCTGGTCGAGAGGCCGAGCATTGCCGAGGATCGACCACACGTCGGCGAGTTGCCGCAGCTTGGACGCTGCGGCCGGATGGCCGAATACGGCATGACCGAGAATCAAGACCACATCGTCCGCAGCATCGATTCCCACGGCTTCCAATGCACTGCTCACTCGTGCGTAGTGCGCTTCGTCGTACTCGAGGGCGTGCAGCGCCATGAGTCGACGATCCGACATTCCAGACATTTCGATACCCCTTACCGGATACTCCATAGGTAAGACAGGCCAGCTCGCGATTTCTTACAAAGAATCCGTAGGTCGACTGACCCATATTCGGGTTTCGCTCCACTATGGACGAGGCGAGGGTCACACCCACTGTTCGGCGGCGTAACGGTCCTTCTGCGCCCGCCACTCGTGTTCGAGCAGGCCCCATACCGTATGGTCGATCCACTCGTGGCCCACCTTCACTTCGTCGCGGAGCAAACCCTCATGCTGGAAGCCGAGCTTTTCGGCAACTCGTTCCGAAGCGGTATTGCCCACCCCAATGCGCAGTGTGATGCGGTGCATGCCGAGCTCTTCAAAGCCGATGCGGACCACGTTGGCGGCAGCTTCCGTGCAGACACCTTGGCTCGTAACGTCGGTGCGAATCCAGTATCCGACTTCGCCGACGAGGTTGGGGCGGGACACCCACCAGATCGAGATATTGCCCAGATGTTGATCCGGCGTCTCGGCGTTCCGGATGGTGAAGTCGAAAGCCCTCGCCTCGGCCCAGGCGGCCGCCGAGTCCCTGATGAAATGTGCGGTCGTATTCTTGTTGTAGTCGACTGCCCACGGCAGGTACTTGGCGAGTTCGGGCAGGGAGGCGCGCACGGCGGCGTCGACCGCACCCAGGTCGCGGCGGCGGAAAGGCCGCAGCATGTAGTTGGGCGTATACCGCGGGCGAGGGCTGATTGCGCTCGGCATCGCAGACAATCTATCAAGCGTAAGGTGCTGATATGCAGCATCCAGAGCCCGGCGAGGCCGGCAACGGGCATTGGGATGCCCTCGATGGGCTCCCTCCGGTGCGTGAACCGGGCCGGGCGGTCGCCGCGGTTCTGGTTCCGCTCTATCGCGACGGGGATGGTGCGGTACGCGTCATCATGACGAAACGTCCTGACAACATGCGAACCCATCCTGGTGATGTGGTGTTTCCCGGAGGGCGTATGGAGCCGGGGGAGAGCGCTGTCGATTGCGCAGTTCGTGAGGCGTGCGAAGAAGTGGCGCTACCCAGGGACAGCGTGACCGTGGTCGGGGGCCTATCTCCGTTGACCACTCGTGATCCGAACAATCTCATCGTGCCCGTGGTAGCCAAGGTGGAGCGCCCGGCCGAGTTGATTCCGCAGCCGGAAGAAGTGGACGTGATTCTCGAGCCGACTATCGACGAACTGCTCGACGACACCAGATGGCAAATCTCAGAGTGGTTCGGCCACAACCTGTGGTTCTATGACTTCCCGGAAGCGACGTTGTGGGGAGCAACGGCGTTCATGGTGAGAGAGCTTCTGAGCATCTTCAACACACCCGAGGCTTGACGCGCAGCGACGCTCCGGGGGTCGACCGTATCTGAGGGGCTTCGTTGTGCTCTACTTCAGAGCAACGTCGAACTCCGGAGGAAAGATGCGACGAATCGGATTGGTCTTGACCGCTATGTCCCTGCTGGTTATTGCCGCCGTTGGCTCGGCCGGCGCCTTTGGCGTAGATGACCAGGACGATGTGCCGCCCGGCGCCCCGTTGTTAGACATCGTCCAGAACGACGATGTCATCGTTGAGGGAAGCCTCTGCGTCAGCGACGATAACGAGTGTGTCAACGGCGAGATCTTCACCATTGGCCCCTCGACGGGTTTCGAGATCTTCGTGAAGGACAACGTTCCCCGGATCGGGTTTGTTGACATCGATTCGAACCAGGATGACTGGGTTCTGCAGACCTCCGGTGCGAGCGAGCGATTTGAGATCCGTTCGTATGACGGCGCCACATTCGACACTCCGTTCCGGATCGAGTCCCGATCCGGCAATGATCTTCTCTACCTCGACGACACATACCGTGTGGGCGTCGGGACTCAGTTTCCGGAAGCGCAGCTTGATGTCTTCTCCAGCAGTGGAGCGGCACATTTGACTGTTCGAGAAGAGGTGGCGACCGACGAGCGGCGAACGCTCCTAACCCTGCAGAACAATGGCGAACCCTCGTTTGTCATGTCGAACGCGGCCGACCTCGTCGATTGGGAACTCCGACTCAACCCCAATAACAACTTCCAGATCAACCAGCCCGCTTCGCCGGTGAGCCTGACGCTAGGGAATGCAGGTGGGGTCGTTGTGAAGAACTCAAACGGTGAGAAGCCGCTCCAGCTGTTCGCCGCCGGCAATCTGAGGATCAAGGGAGCTTTGACTCAGAACTCGGACGTGAACTCGAAGCATGAGATAGTCGCGGTGGACACCGCTTCTGTGCTGCATAAGGTCCGCGACTTGCCTATCGCCGAGTGGTCATATGACTTCGAAGATGTCCGCCATGTCGGGCCGATGGCTCAGGATTTCCACGCAGCCTTTGGACTTGGAGAGGGTGCGACCTCCATTGCCACGATCGATACATCTGGCGTTGCTCTGGCGGCGATCCAGGAGCTGGCGGTGGAGAACGAGGCGTTGCGTTTGGCAAACACCAACCTCGAAGCGCGTCTGAGCGCGTTGGAGCTGGATGGTGCCAACAGCAGCGTTGGGACTCCACTGCCCTGGGCGCTCGCCGCCTTGATGGTCGCCGGAGCATTCTTCGTTTGGCGAACCAGGAAAGGCGAGACGCTGGCCTAGGTCCAAGGTCGATGCCGCGGGGTGCTTTGGCACTCCGCGGCATGATCGCGTCTGCGGCACTTCTGCTCTAGACCCACCGCTCGAGCCACCCCAAGAACTCCTCCCACCACGTCATCGCATTCGCGGGCGTCTCAATCCAATGCCCCTCATCGGGGAAGTACACCAAACGAGTTGGCACACCCTTGTGTTGGAGAGCTCCGTAGAGCGCCAGGCCCTGGGTGATCACGACCCGATAGTCGAGCTCGCCATGAATGACGAGTGTCGGAGTGACGATGTTCGCCATGTTGGCCATCGGGCTCCACCGCTGAATTGCCGCCATGTCTTCCCACGGCACACCACCGACGGCCTTCTCCCGGCCCTCGGTGACGTCGCTCGCCCATTGGCCCAGTAGGTCCGTCACGCCGGCGTGGCAGATTGAAGCCTTGAACCGTTCCGTCTGCGTCGTGATCCATGTCACGAGGTATCCACCGTACGAACCGCCGGCAATCGCCATGCGGTCTTCATCGATGTAGCCGGACGCGATGAGGGCATCAGTGGCAGCCATCATGTCTGTATATGTTCTGTCGCCCCATGCTCCCCGAATCGCACCCGTGAAATCTTCGCCCCACGAGGTCGACCCGTGGAAGTTGACCGAAGCGACTACGTAACCGGCTGCTGCCATCACCTGTGTATTCCATCGCCAGTGCCAGTCGTCGTTGACCAGCCCGTGTGGTCCGCCATGAACGTTGTGAAGGAGGGGCCACTTCCGGTCTGGATCGAAGCCGGGCGGGAAGACGAGCTTCACCTCGATGCTGGCGTCCTCGGCGCCTTGGACATATATCCCGTCGGTCTTGCCGATCTCGATCTCGGCAAGAGCCGCATCGTTGAATGATGAGACTCGGCGGGCATCGCCACCTTCGACGACTGCAATCTCGGGAGGCTGCGCTGCGCTCTCGGTACGGCACCAGACCGTGCTGCCTGCCGGCGCAGGACCGTGCCAGGAAGCTTCGCCGTCGACCAACTCAGGCGGCGCTCCGGCCAGGTTGGTTGTGAACAGGCGAGTGCGGCCCTCGTGCTCGGCGTGGAACACAACTGAGCTGGGGCCGGTGAACTCCCAACCCCCAGCCGATCTATCCCAATCTTCGGAGATGATCTTGGCTACCGCGGCATCCAGGTCGTACCGGGTGAGCCGCACCCGATCTGCGTAGTGGGCATGCTCGACCTGGGTGCCGAACAGCAACGACGCTCCGTCCGGCGAGTAGCGCGGTCTGCTTTGTTGTGCGGGCAAATCTTCCATCAGTTGCTCGGGCGCACCACCATCTATCGCGAGCGTGTGGATGGCGAATTGGAAGTAGGGGCGTCCCGGCAACTCCACCTCGAGACTGAGCGCAATCTCGTTTCCGTCCGGCGAGATGTCGAAAATCCCCGCAGGTTCGGCTTCGGTGGTGAGCATCCTCTCCATACCCGGAGTCAGGTCGGTGGTTTCGCCCGTCGCCGCATCGACCCTGAAGAGATGATGGATGCGCCCGCCGACGAGCCACCTCTTCCAGTAGCGATAGACGCGGTCCTCGGTGACGATCGCCGACCCGTGCCGATCTTGGCGAGCTTCGATTTCTGCGACAGTCGCGGCCACGCTCGGGTGCCCGGCAAGCAGGGGAGCGGCCACGACGAGCCCAGTGCCATTGGGAAGCCACTTGGCTTCGCCAACACCAAGTGGCAGATCCGTAAGCACCTGCGCTTCGCCGCCACGCAGTCCCATGACATGCAACTGCGGGGGCCCGTCGCCCACCGGTCGGGAGAAGCTCAGCCGCGTGCCGTCTGGCGACACCGCGGGCTGAGATGCCTGCCGCGTAGTCAACCGTGTCGACGAACCATCGGCATCAACCCGGTAAAGGAGCGAGGTCGGTTTGTTGCTTGCAAGGTCGTACGTGGTGGCCGGGACGACGGCAGCGGATCCGTCAGGAAGCGGTACCGGCTGGCCCACCCGCGTTAGCGACCACAGGTCTTTGGCAGTGATCGGAGAGCTCATGACGCGATTATGGCTGGCACGAGCTGGCGGCGGGCGATAGGTTGCCTCGCCAAGGAGGTCAGATGGATCAGCTCGCCGGCAAAGTCGCCGTCATAACAGGAGGGGGTAGCGGGCTTGGCTTGGCGCTGGCGCGCAAGCTTGCTGCGGAGGGCATGGCTCTAGTCCTGGCCGACATCGACGAAGCAGCATTGGCGGAGGCCGCTGCCTCGTTGCCCACCGAGGTGCTCACCGCACGCACCGACGTTACGGACTACGAGGACCTTGCCGCCTTGGCGACTGCATCGCTCGAGCGGTTCGACCGTGTCAACCTGCTCTGCAACAACGCCGGGATCGCAGCTTTCGGAGGCGTGCTCGAGATGGAGCTCGCTGAGTATCGCTGGGTGATGGATGTGGACTTCTGGGGAGTGCTTCACGGCATCAAGGCCTTCTTGCCGCATCTCCTCGAACACGGCGACGGCCACATCCTCAACACTGCATCGGTGTCGGGGTTTCTGACGCAGCCGGGGCTGAGCGCCTACAACGCAGCCAAATTCGGCGTGGTGGCACTGTCCGAGTCGCTGGTCTATGAGCTCGAGATACTGGAGTCCCAGATCGGGGTGTCCGTGCTGGCTCCCGCCTGGGTGAAGACACGCATTTTCGACACGGACCGCTACGAGCAGGCAGCGGCGAGCTCCGGCAAGATCGGCGAGCGTGTTGTCCCAGCGATGCGGGCATTCGCCGAGCAGGGGCGACTCACTGCGGACGATGTGGCGGAGCGAACCGTGGCCGGCATCAAGGAAGGCCGCTTCTACATCTTTCCGCACAAAGGCATTCTCAAGTTCGTCGGGCATCGCCACGCCGACATTTCGGAGATGCGGAATCCGAGCGTGGAGCAGGGACTGTGATTCGGCTCAGCTTCGAACAGGGCCGCATCCTCGGAGCGATGATCGAGAAGGCGATGACCACGCCGGCCAACTATCCAATGTCGCTCAATGCTGTGGTGGTGGCCTGTAACCAGGTTTCCAATCGTGAACCGGTCTGCGAGCTCACAGAAGACGAGGTTGAGCGCGTGTTGCGCGCCCTTGCCGACGATGGGCTGGCCAAAATGGTCCACCGGCCCGGTGATCGCGTCGTCAAATACCGCCAGGCCCTCGATGATCAGCTGCAGACTTCGCAGCAGGAGACGGCCCTGCTTGCCGTCTTGATGCTGCGCGGCCCCCAGACGCCCGGAGAGCTGCGGCAACGGAC